>JAOZKI010000055.1 GCA_029935455.1 Lysobacterales bacterium
TCTCGCTTTTACCCTGAAAGCGGTCCGCATCACGCGCATCCAGTAACACCAGTGCTCCGCGCTCCAGGCCCTTTTGCAAGGTCGGCGCATCAAGTGTCATCTGCGGCTGCGGCGTCAGCGCAGGCGGCGGCGCTGGCGCCACCGTCGGCAGGCCGCTTTGCACCGCACCCTCCGCCGCCAACCAGGCGTCCCAGCCGCCATCGAGCAGACTGACGCAGTCGTGCCCAAAATAGCGCATGAGCCACCACAGGCGGGCCGCAAAGGCACCGCCCTGGGCATCATAGGCAACCACCGGCTGACCCGCGACCCAACCACTGCGGGCCAGAAAATCGCCAAAGGCCGCCGGCGACGGCAAAGGATGTCGCCCGCTGTTCGCGGTCATGGGACCCGCCAGATCCTGATCAAGATCGGCATGGTGCGCACCGGGTATGTGACCCTCCAACCAGCACTCCCGACCGCGCGAGGCGCTGGCCAGATCAAAGCGGCAGTCGAATACGCTGACCCTACCTTCGCTTAGCCATGCCCTCAGCGTGGGCACATCGATGAGCATGGGCTGCCTCATGAGCTTTGCGCCGCGTCCGCCGACTGACCGAGGAGACGGTAGCGTTCAGCCAGGTTGCGAAGAATACCGGCGGTCACACCCCAAATCACATGGCCATCCCAACGCATGCTGTGAATGGTCCGGGTTGCACCGCGGCGATGGATACGGGTGGGCGCCCAGGCAGCAAGGTCCAGGGCGCGCTCAAGAGGCAGGGTAAAAACGGATTCCACTTCGTTGTGATCCGGCACAAAAACTGTTCCAGCCGGTATCAAAGCCACCACCGGCAACACCCGAAAGTCGCTGACCGTATCGATACGGTCCAGAAAGCCAAGCACCTCTGCCCGGGATGGATCGAGACCGATTTCTTCCTCCGCCTCGCGGAGCGCGGTGCGCACTCCGGACTGATCCGATTCGTCAACAGAACCACCGGGAAAGGCGACCTGACCGGCATGCTGGTTGAGATGTTGCGCGCGCTTGGTCAGCACCAGCTGCGGCGTCTCGCCGTCGAGGATAGCTACCAGAACGGCTGCCGTGCGCCGTGGACGCTGCTGTTCACGACCCGCGGGCCGCCAGCCATTGACTTTCAGGGATTGGGCACCGCCCGTTAGCGGCGCGACCGTGCGCTCCAGGGCGGTTTTCCAGCTAGCGCGGGACACGCTAGCTGCCTGCATCATGCCGGGCTGATAAAACAGCCCGGCTCGTCAGCCTAAGAGGCAAACTTACTCGATGATTTCCATCAGTTTGAGGTCGAACTGCAGCGCCTCATTCGGACCTACCGCAGGCGGGTTGCCGCGCTGTGCAAAGGCCAGTTCGGGCGGCAGGAACACCTGCCAGGTAGAGCCGGCCTTCATGAGCGGCAGCACTTCCTGCCAGCCAGCCAGTACCTGATTGACCACAAATTCCTGCGGCACGCCGCGGGCAAATGAACTGTCGATTTCCAGACCGTCCATCTTGATGCTGCGGTAGTGAACGCTTACGCGGCTTTCCAGCCCCGGGCGCGCGCCTTCGCCTTCTTCGATGATGCGGTACTGAACACCGGAAGGCAGCACCACGATACCGGTCTTCGATTCATTGGCTTTCAGCCATTCCTCAGACTTGGTCTGATTTTCCAGCGCCAGGGCCTGCAGCGCTTCCAACTGCTCCGCGCGCACGCGCTCCTGCAGTTCCGTCAGCAGACGGCGCATTTCCTGTGCCTCCACCTTGGGTTCGGCACCGCCAACGGAATCGCGGATCGCCGAGATCAGCGCTTCCACATCAAAATCTTCGCCACGGCGGCCGATATCAGCACCGAGATCCCAGCCCACTGAGTAGCTCAGCTTGGCTTTATCGCTGGAAAGGTCCTGGGCCAGCGCGGTACCTGAGGCCAGGGCCAAAACAGTTGCAAGTGCGAAAGTCGCTCGCATGGTATTTCCTCCGCAGAGTTGTGACAGGGTCGCATACGCGACCTTGGAAAAGTGCGCTAGTGTACAGCAGCAGATGGCAAATGTCCCAGCGCGAAAGCTCGCGCCTGAGTCTGCGACCTGTGACAAGCGCATCGGTTCCCCCCAGACTCCTTTCCTGCATTCAGCCAAGAGTTGGCGGAATTCACCACGCATGCCGCCTGCATCCCATCGAGAAATAACATCCTCTAAGAATTAGCTATTTAAAACAGTACGTTAAGAGCCCGCCCGGAAGATGGCACAGAAACTGCATTACCGTAAGCAACACAAACCATTTAGCCTTTTGATTTACAGGAGCGACTCATGAGTATTTTTTCCAGACTCAGCGACATTATCAATGCCAACCTCAACGCGCTGGTCGAAAAAGCCGAGGACCCGGAGAAAATTATCCGGCTCATGGTGCAGGAAATGGAGGACACGCTGGTCGAGATCCGTTCCGCTGCCGCCAAGTGCATCGCCGATCAAAAGGAACTGCGCCGACGGCTGGAGTTTCTCGAGAAGGAAGAGTCCGAGTGGGCTCAGCGTGCGGAACTGGCCATCCGCCGGGAGCGGGAAGACCTGGCTCGGGCCGCGCTGGCAGAGAAACAGAACATCAGTGATGAAATCAAAGCGGTTCATGGTGACCTGGATCTGCTGACTGAGCAGCTGGAGAACTTCAACAATGACATCGGCAAGCTGCAGGCCAAGCTCAGCGATGCCAAGAACCGTCAGCGAAGCATCGTGCTGCGGCACAAGACCGCAACCACGCAGCTGGCTGCGCGCAAACATATTCATGACGACAGTATCGACGACATGCTGTTCCGCTTTGAAAACGCAGAGCGCAAAATCGATCGCATCGAGTCCGAAGGTGAAGCCATGGGTATGGGACGGCGGCGTAACCTGGCCGACGAAATTGCCGGCCTCGAGGACAACGACCGCGTTGAAGCGGAGCTGGAAAGCCTGAAAAGCCAACTGGGCCAGAAGCAAGGCGCCGCTAGCGCCAAAACATCGAAGGAAAAATCCTGATGCCTGAATTAATTGTCATATTTGCGCTCGGCGTATGCGCCCCCATGTGGCTGCTGTTCCACTACATGACAAAGTGGAGAACGGCCAAGGGCCTGACGGCCGAAGACGAAAAGATGCTCGGTGAAATCTGGGAGTCAACCACGCGCATGGAAGAGCGCATCCAGACACTGGAGCGGATTTTGGATAGTGAGGCGCCGCGCTGGCGTACCCGTCATGACTGATTCGCAGCGGCCCAATCCACACCGGCTGACGCGCGATCCGCAGCGCGCCATGGTGGCGGGTGTCTGCGCTGGCCTGGCGGACTATTTCGGTTTTGATCTGCGGGGTTTGCGTTTGGTGGTCGTACTCTTGGCCCTGGTGTTTTCACCCTTTGTGATCACCAGCTACGTGGTTCTGGCCCTGGTGCTGCCGAAACGCGACAGCAAGCCGACACTGGATCGGGAGCATGCGCAATTCTGGCGCGAGGTCAGTAATCGCCCGGCAGACGTCTTTGGCAGCCTGCGCCATCGGTTTCGAGCACTGGATCTGCGCGTACAGCGCATGGAAGCCTTTGTGACCTCGCCACAATTCACCATCGACAGGGAACTAAAGCAACCTTCGGCAATCAGAGATTCTGAAGCACGCAAACCATAACAACAAGAACCCCGGGCGTACGCCCGGGTCACCAAACTACGGGGGATGTAACCATGCAAACAAGTGAGTCCAGAGCGGTCTCGGATAGGCGCCCCAAGATCGGCGCCACACCGCTCTTCGCATCCAGCTGGCTGGCGCTACTGGAAACGGTACGTGCGGAAATGACGCGTCGCCAGTGCATGCTGGATGACAAAGCTCCGGGCGTTGTGCGCGATGCCGCCTGATGGTCGGGCGGCGGATCGCCACGCCACTCTAGCGCCGCTGGTCGGCGCTTTTTTTTGGCCCCGAAAATCGTGTTGCGGTAGGACTTGTTCCGGGCCGTGACAAGGGAGCCAGTAGCCAGAACGAGCGTCAGGCCTTCTAGCTACGCCCGTAGATATCCTCGAAACGCTCGATATCGTCTTCACCGAAATAGTCACCGGTCTGCACCTCAATCAGGTGAATGTCTTCCGTACCGGGATTTTCCAGGCGGTGCATGGTGTTCACGGGTATGTAGGTGGACTGGTTCTGCTCCAACAGAATTTCTTCATCACCGATGCGTACCTTGGCCGTGCCGTGCACCACGGTCCAGTGCTCGGAGCGCCGTTGGTGCCGCTGGAGCGACAGCACCTGCCCCGGCTTCACGGTGAGACGCTTGACCTTGCAGTCATCGGCATCTTCGAGCACCGTGTAGCTACCCCAGGGGCGATGGACCGTCTGATGAAAAATTGCCGCCTCATCGTTCAACTCGGTAAGCTGCCGCACAACCTGGCCCACATCCTGGGCTCGGTCCCGGTCAGCCACCAGCACCGCGTCACCCGTATCCACAACCACAACGTTATCCACGCCAACCGCCGCCACCAGGCGATCCTCACCCTGCACGAAGCAATCACGTGAATCGACCATTACCGCCTTGCCGCGAATGCGGTTACCGGCCTCATCCGATTGATACAGCTCAGCCAGAGCCTTCCAGGACCCGATATCGCTCCACCCAAAATCAGCCACCACCATGGCCGTATTGGAGGCTCGCTCCATGACCGCGTAGTCGATAGAAATCGAGGGACATGCGGCAAACGCTTCGGCCGGAATCTCCAGCGGATCGGCGGAACATTCCGCGAGGCCGTCAAAAATTGACTGCACGCTAGCCATCACCTCCGGCGCCTGAGCTTTCAGGGCTGCCAGCAGGACACCGGCCGTAAAACAGAACATGCCCGAATTCCACTGGTACTCACCGGACGCCAGATACTCATTGGCCCTCGCCTGATCGGGTTTCTCTACAAAAGCGGCCACCTCAAAGGCCTGCTCCAGCCCCAGCGCCTGACCGGTTCGCAAGTAGCCGAAACCGGTTTCCGCATGGGTAGGGTGCATCCCGAAGGTGACCAGGTAGCCCTGTGCGGCTAGCGCATCGGCGGTGGAAACCGACTGCTCAAACGCCTCCTGATCCCGAATCAGGTGATCGGCTGGCAGCACCAGTAGCCGGGCATCGCTCCCATAGCGGGCCTGCACGGTCAGCGCCGCCAGTCCGATGGCGGGTGCCGTATTCCGGCCCATGGGCTCGAGCAGAAACTGAGCTTGCTCCGGCGGTGCGCCCAACTGTTCATAGAGATCCCGAGTGTAAAAATAGTAATCACGGCTCGTGACTGTGAAGATCGGGCCACCCTGCGCCACGGCGGCGGCACGCAGCCAGGTTTTTTCCGCCAGACTCTGGCCGTCAGCCAGTTGCATAAAGGGCTTGGGATGTGCCTTGCGCGACACGGGCCACAGGCGGGTACCCGCACCGCCAGATAGGATCACCGGAATTAAAGGAGACTGCCCGTCCTTGCTCATCATTTGCCTCTCTATGCTCGTGCCGACAATTCTAGTCGGAAACGGTATGCGCTGTGGGCCCCGATGGGAGCTCAGCAAGACACTGTGCCAGCGCCTCCCGCTGAGGCATCGGCTCGATCGCCAATAGTTTTCGCAACCGTCCCGTCGCGAGCACGGAGGATGCGGGTCGCCTGGCAGCCGTCGGAAACGCGTCGCTGCCCACCTCACGCAGAGCCGGCGCCTTGTCCAGCAGTCCCAGCTTGACCGCTGTATCAAATATAGCGCCGGCAAATTCAAACCAGCTGCAGGCACCCGCGTCTGCGGCATGCAGGATACCGGAAGGGCCGGCTAGCAAGCCACGATCCAGGGCGGCGATTGCATACCGGGCCAGATTGGCCGCCCAGGTGGGTCGACCCATCTGATCACTGACCACCTGTAGCTGGTCTCGCTCACGAGCCAACTGGAGCATTTTCAGGGGGAAGTTTTGACCATGGCTGGCGTATACCCAGGAGGTTCGCATGATCAGATGTTTGCACGCGCTGGCGATGACCTGATTTTCGCCGTCCAGCTTACTGTTCCCATAAGCATTGATGGGCGCCACCGGGTCATCTTCCAGATAGGGCGAGGCCTTGCGGCCATCAAAAACATAATCGGTACTGAAATGTAGCAATGCGGCGTTATTGCTGGCTGCCCAACGGGCCATAAGCCCGGGGGCGTCGCCGTTCACCGCATGCGCCACTTCAGGCTCGCTCTCCGCACGGTCAACTGCCGTATACGCCGCCGCGTTTACGATCACCGCGGGCCGGACTTCGTCCAGAAGCGCTGCCAGGGCAGCATGATCAGAGAGGTCGAGGGCACGGTCCCGGGCACCGCCCCAGCGGGTGCAGCTTACCAGCGAACCTCGCGCTTTCAGCAGCGGGCGCAGCTCAGCGCCAAGCTGGCCGTCGGCGCCAGTGAGCAGTAGGTTCATGATGGATTAACCGCGCTTGCGACGCGCGTCAATCAGAACGGGATATCGTCGTCGTCGAAGTCCGGCGTCGCTTCGGGCGCCGCCGCTTGCTGTGGTTTGGGCTGGGCTGGACGCGGCTGCTCACGGAACCCTCCACCAGCCGGCGCACCGCCACCGCTCATGCCGTCGTCGCGGCCGCCAAGCATCTGCATCTCATTGGCCACCACTTCGGTGGTGTAGCGGTCCTGGCCACTCTGGTCCTGCCACTTGCGGGTGCGAATCTGCCCCTCGATGTAGACCTGGCGACCTTTGCGAAGATATTCGCCAGCAATCTCCGCCAGGCGATTGAAGAACACCACCCGATGCCATTCGGTCCGCTCCTGGGTCTCACCGGTATTCTTGTCGCGCCAGCTCTCGGACGTTGCGAGACTGACGTTGGTGACGGCCGAGCCGCCAGCGGTGTAGCGGGTTTCCGGGTCAGCGCCGAGGTTGCCGACCAAAATGACCTTGTTGATGCCTCTTGCCATTGCTTGTCTCCAGAGCCGGTGCTGTGCGCACCTATTGCTGTTATCAGGTTGCCGCCCGTCCACCCACCGTGACACTGGAGCCGCAAATTCAGGCTCGAAAGTGTAGCACACCAATTGTGCTTGAAAGCCCCGTCTGAAACAGTCATCCGAAGGCTCGGAGGCGCGTGGAAAATTCCATCACATGCCCGCCCCAAAATCCCGTAAAAAGCTGTAGGGCGAGCACCTGCTGATGCTTTCCCGACCGCCGTCGGATACCTATAATACGGACTCCTGTTCGCACCGACCCGACCTACCCCATGGCCAGCAAGCAAGCACAGCACAGTGTCGATGACACCGCGATCGACGCGCCGCCAGCCGCCGTTGATCTGGCAGCCGTAACAGCCCTGAGCGCGACGGACATGCAACGCGTGAATGAATGCGTGCGTGCGGCACTGGATTCCGATGTGGTACTGATCAACCAGGTGTCGGAATACATTATCGCCAGTGGCGGGAAACGCTTGCGGCCCATGCTGCTGGTGCTGGGCGCTCGCGCCTGCGGCTATGAGGGAGAATCTCACTGGCCACTGGCCGCCATCATCGAGTTCATCCATACGGCAACCTTGCTGCATGACGATGTGGTGGACGAGTCCGACATGCGTCGTGGCCAGGAAGCGGCTCACTCGGTCTGGGGCAACTCAGCGGCGGTCCTGGTCGGAGACTTTCTCTACAGCCGCAGCTTCCAGTTGATGGTGACGCTGGACAGCATGCGCATTATGGAAATTCTGGCCGACACGACGAATACCATTGCCGAGGGGGAAGTACTACAACTGCTGAACCTGGGCGATCCCGAGGTGGCCCGGGAGGCTTACTTCACCGTGATCGAACACAAGACCGCCAAGCTGTTTGAGGCCGCCTGCCGCCTGGCGGCAGTTATCAGCCAGCAGCCCCGGGGAATGGAAGATGCCATGGCTGTCTACGGCATGCAGCTGGGCTATGCCTTTCAATTGGCTGATGACCTGCTGGACTATGCGGGTGACGCCAGCGATCTCGGTAAAGATCTGGGTGATGACCTGGCGGAGGGCAAGCCCACGCTGCCGCTGATTATTGCTCGCGAGCGAGCCACGGAAGCGGAACGCGCCGTGATTGATCGGGCTGTTGCCGGTGAAGGCACCGCATTGCTGGACGATGTGATGCGTATTATTCGTCGCACGGGCGCGCTGGACAGTACCGCTGTCCAGGCCAAGGAAGCGGCGCAGCGGGCCCTGGAGGCCCTGGACCCGCTACCCGCTTCACCATGGAAAGACGCGTTGATCACGCTGGCTGAATACAGCTATCAGCGCACGCGCTGAATTCCTAGTGCCCCGCTGACTCCAGCGTTGCGTTCCACTCATCGACTCGGGACTGCTGCGCAGCCAGCACGTCTTCAACGCCACTGACCGTCACCTTGTCAATCGTGTCACCCTGAGTGATGGCGTTAATGACGGCCTGATCTTCTTCGCTCACCACCTCACCAAACACCGTGTGCTTGCCGTCCAGCCAGCCGGTCTCAACGTGGGTAATAAAGAACTGGCTGCCATTCGTGCCAGGACCCGCATTGGCCATGGACAGCTTGCCGGGCGCATCATGACGCGCCTGCGCTGAACATTCATCTTCAAAACGATAGCCGGGACCGCCGGTACCGGTGCCTGAGGGACAACCACCCTGCACCATAAAATCCGGAATCACCCGGTGAAAATTCAGGCCATCGTAGTAGCCGCGCTGTGCCAGATTGGCAAAACTGGCCACCGTTACCGGCGCCAACTGGTCAAAAAGCCGCAGTCGTATCGGTCCTTTGGACGTTTCCATAAGCGCGCTGGCGCCACTGCTGAGTTCGGACATAGTGCAGATGCTCCGCTAGAAATCATTGGGGGGCCTAGTTTAAGGATTTTTGAAACTTTTTCCCCACTTTGCCGGTCTGTTTTAGTAGGCCGCGGAGCGATTGGTTGCTCCCTCCTGCCAATCAGGGATTTTGTGCACTCCTTCCCCCCCTGACGCTCCGCGGCCGCTGACCTTGTTCCGTCGGCCTCTTAGCCCTGCTTCGCAGCTGCCGCCGCAAAGCGCTCTCCACGCTGCTGGAAGTCGCGGAAATGCGGAAAACTGGGCGCCCCCGGAGACAGCAGCACCACACCCTCAACCGGCGTAACGCGAGCTGCCAGCGCGACTGCCTGTCCCAGATCCTGCGCAAAATGCATGCCGCCCGGTGGCTGCAGGCCGCCGGCCGCCAAATCATGCAGCAAGCGTTGACCGCTATCGGGCATGCCAATCAGTGCATGCGGAGCATGGCTGGCAAAATCAGACGCCAGCGCCTGCCAATCCAAACCCCGATCCAGGCCGCCAACCAAGACTGTGATGGGCTGCCCAGCCAGGGCCTCCAAAGCCGCGAGGGTTGCCACCGGGGTGGTTGACAGGCTGTCGTCGAAATAGCGCTTACCCGCATACTCACCGACCAGCTGCAGCCGATGTGGCAAGCCCTGAAAACTGTTCAGGGGACCCTGCAGATCCTGAGGCAACTCATGAATCAGTTGCAAGGCAGCCAAAGCCGCCGCCAGGTTTTCACGATTGTGCGCGCCCGGCAACGCTGCACAATCCGGCACGGCCACCTGGTCTAACCACAGCTGGCCGTGCGCCACATGGATGCCCTCAGCGCCATTGAACCAGTTCGTGTCCGGCCGATAAGCAAGCCGCTGGCGCAGATCCGCGTCGGCTGCATTCGCGAGCAGGCGCCCCTTTGGAGTCAGTTCTGCCAGGCGGAGTTTGTCACGCCGATAGCGTTCCGCACCTCCGTGCCAGTCCAGATGCTCATCGGAAAGATTGGTGATCAAACCCAGCCAAACGGACTCATGAAGATCACAGAGCTGGTAGCTGGACAATTCCAGCACCCACCAGTCCGCACTGGCCGCATCACAGGCGAGCAAGGGCACACCGATATTACCCGCGAGCCCAACCCGCTGACCGCTGGCCCGCAGCAGATGCGCCAGTAAGGCTGACGTGGTGCTTTTGCCCTTGGTGCCAGTCACGCACAAGGTGCGCGCGGACGGGTTCTCCGCCAGCCAGAGATTGGTGCCGCTGGTGATCTCAACGCCCTGTGCACGGGCACGCTGCAGGGCTTCGCGGTAGGGGCTGATACCCGGTGAACGCACCAGGATTTCGTGCTGCCCCAGGGGCGCGGCTGCCAGCTCTCCCAGCACCAATTTATCGCAAGCACCGGGCTCGAAATCTGGCACGGGTGCCTCGCTGTACCAGTGCAAAACCTGCTCCGGCGCCTGGGCCCGGACACGCCGGGCCAGCGCCCGCGTCTCACGACCCGCGCCCAGCAAAGCCACATTCTGCCCCAGCAAATCAGAAATCAGCACGGCGCAGAATCTCCTCTGGTATCGCATGGGGGCCGCCCGGCACCAGTAAGGTCTCCAGAGCGGGAGTTTGCGCTGGCACAAGGGGCGCCAGTTTCTGCACCAGGAGCGCGTCACGCCAGTCTTCATGATCCCGCAGGGCGCTCAGCAAGGCCCGAGACTCCTGCACAGTCCCCACACATTCAAAGGGCTTGTCGGCCTGCAATTCACACAGGGCCCGGAAGCCGGCTTCCTGCTCCGGTTCATCCAGCAAATCCGCGCCAAGAATGGCCACTACCTGCGCCCGCGGCAGCCAGGGTGCCAGGGCCAGCGTGGTAAAACGGCATTTCGGGCAATCGCCACACCAGCGCCCATCGATGCGGGAGCCCTCGCGATGAAAATTCCGGTTACAGCTGGAGAATACCGCGTGATACTGCGTCAGGGCGGCGAACCGCCGCGTCACCTCCGGTTCCCGCAGACGGCGCAAGGTAGAAAAGACCTGCAGGTCCGGTGCGACCTGAGCACGAACCGTGTCCGCAAATGCCTGCTCAAAGGCCAGCGTCTTGGAATACTGATGGTTCACGGGCCGGCCATCAGCCGTGGTTCGTGTGGCCTCTTCAGCGGACCGCTCGTTGGAAAACACCACCCAGCGGTAGCCGTAGAGCACCGCCGCCAGAGTCAGAATGGCACTGTTGATCGCCGTTACCGGCACGTGACCATTCCAGGCACCCGCACGGTTCATGGCCAGCAAGCCCGGCGCCAGGCTACGCTCAATGCGCAGCAACGACAGTCCGGCCGCCACCACCGTGTCACCGATCAGGCTTGAAGGGCCCACGGTTACTGGCTGCAGGGCAATGTCCGCCGCACGCAAACCCTCCAGACTGACCAGGCTGTCCTTACCCCCTCCCATGGCAACCAGCGCCCGCGGGGGCAGCGCGAGTGCAGGCACATGCACGACAGGCTCTTGCCGGCTGATACTGACAGGAAAGTGAATGTGATCGCGCAGGTCCAGCTGGTTACAAAAAGCGAATTCCGCCAGACCGTCGGCCCATACCTGCTCCATGAAACGTGCCAGGCCGGCGTGCAGTTGATGCGGGCCTGTATCGATCAGGGGTGGCAAAGCCGCTTTGTAATAGCTGACGCCTGCCAGCAAATGCAGCAATTGCAGCGCCTGCTCAGCCGCTTGCCGCGCAAGCGGCTGCTGGGGCCACTGGGCACCCGGAAAACGCAGCGTTTCCACCAGCGGCTCCGCGTCATCCAGTCGATAGGGCAGCCGCCCGGTACCGGTTGCCGGATCGAAAGCCGGCGCCAGAAACTCAAAACGCTCTGCGCGGGCCGGATCAGACATGAGTGGGCTCGGGGGCAACCAGCGCTTTATGGAGCAGCCGGGCCAGATCCTGAGCACCCGCGCGATCCACCAGCAGGCTGATGCTGAGGTCGTTGGCCGACTGGGACATCATGTGCAGCGCATGCTGCTGAAAAAATACCTCCGCCGCCTGCAGACCAGACAAAGCGGTACGCGCAGCGCGGCCCACCACGCTCACACAGCAGCAGTCGGCCATGAGCTGTACCTCACAGATGGTGCTCAGGGCCTGTGCCAGGTCCGCCAGCGCAGCCTCATCAAGAGGATTGCTCATGCGGTTTAGTGCCAGCGTGGTGGTCGTTTCAGAAGTCGCCACCTGGTCCACCGACAGCCCCCGCTCAGCGATGGCGGCAAACACCGCCGCTAAAAAGCCCACCTGCTGGCGGGTGTCGAGATTGCGTAGCAGGAGTACCGCCATATCAGGCTGCAGCATCACCGCCCGGGGTGCCTGCCCCGTGGCCTCGGTGGGCGCCGCAATGCGCGTGCCCTGCCCGTCCGGCTCGCCCAGTTTGCGAATCCAAAGCGTCAGCCCTGCCGCCGCGGCGGCGCGAATGCTGCGACCATGGATGACCCGTGCCCCACTGGCCGCCATCTCCAGGGCCTCGTCCCAGCCCAGGCAGGGCAACAACTGGGCATGAGGTTCCGTGCGTGGATCAGCTGAATAAAGACCGCGCACATCCGTCCAGATATCCACACAGGGCGCTTGCAGGCTGGCGCCAAACAGGGCGGCAGAGGTATCGGATCCACCACGACCCAGCAGGGCGGTCCCACCATCCGGCCGCCGCAGTACAAAGCCCTGGGTAATCAGTACCGGTGCCAGGGAGCGCCAGCGGGCATCCAGCTCCGGCATGGGCTGCGCCACGCAGCGCGCGGCCAACCAGGCACGCTTACTGTTCGGATCCGGCTCGGGCTCGGCACAAAGTACTTCTCGCGCATCAACCCAGCTTACGGTTTCTCCCGCGGCCGCCAGGGCTGCACGGCCCAGCTGGGTGCTGAACCACTCGCCCTGGGCCAAAATCGCAGCCTCGCGTTCCGGCCCAGGCGCTAGTGCCAGCGCTGCCTGCAGCTGCGCCAGCCCCTGCGCCAACCAGCGCCTGTCGTCCAAACCCAAAGCCTGAGCCAGGGCCTCATGACGTTGTTCCAGCGCTCCTAATAGCGGCGCCGTGGTTTCCGCCTGAGCCAGTTCACTCAGCAAATCGGTCACGCCGGCCAGCGCGGAACAAACCACCAGCACGGGTTGACCCTGCGCACGACGCTCCGCGACCGCCGCGGCGATCGCGCGCCACTGGGGCGCACCAGCTACCGAAGTGCCACCAAATTTCATTACTGCCCAGGGTTTCATCAGGGCGCAGAGCCTCGCGCTGTGTTGCAGCGGGAACGTTACCGGAATGCTGGGGGTACTGTACAGACGAAGGGCCTGAATTGCCTCCCGATGGCCCGATTCTGACGACAGTTGCTCCTGCGCTGCGGCAAAGATCAGGCAGACCTGCTTTAGTAACAGATGAACCCCGGACTTTCCGGCGCTGCCCAGGAGGCCATGCGAATCATGCCTGCCTACACCACCACGGACATTCGAAATATTGCCTTCGTCGGCCACACCGGCAGCGGCAAAACCACCCTGATTGAAGCACTACTGGCCGCCAGCGGCGCGATCAGTGAGGCCGGCACGATTGCCCGGGGTAGCACCGTTTGTGACTTCGATCCATTGGAGCATCGCTATGAACACTCACTGGGTTCCGGGCTGGCCAGCCTCGATTTCGAGGGCATACACGTCAACCTGATCGATACCGCAGGTTTCCCGGATTTCCGGGGGCCGACCCTGGCGTCCATGGCCGCCGCGGAGACCAGCGCCATCGTCATTAACGCCGGCGCGGGCATCGAATTGTCCACGCGCCGGCTTATGCGCCGCGCCAAGCGCCGGCGCCTGTGCCGCATGATCGTGATTAATCGCATTGACACACCCGGCGCCGATCTGACCGCCCTGGTGCGTGAAATTCGTGAAGAATTCGGGCCAGAATGCCTGCCCATTAACCTGCCCTGTAACGGACTCAGCGCCGTCTCCGACTGCTTTTTTCAAACGGAAGGCGAGACCGATATCTTCTCTTTGGCTGATGCCCACGAGGCGCTCCTGGATCAGATCGTCGAAATGGACGATGACCTGATGATGAAGTATCTCGATGGGGAGGATCTCAGTCGTGACGAATTGCATGATGCAGCCGAGCGAGCACTGCGACGTGGCCACCTCGTCCCTATTTGCTTTACCTGCGCCAGCACCGGGGCCGGCATCCCGGAATTTCTCAAGCTCTGTAAGCGCCTGGTGCCCAACCCAACGGAGGGCAATCCACCGCCCTTTCGCCAAGGTAATAGTGATGAATCCGTTCCCTGTAGCGCCGATCCGGACGGACATGTGCTGGCTCATGTGTTCAAAATCACCAACGATCCTTTTGTGGGCAAGCTCAGCGTTTTTCGAATCTATCAGGGCACCATCAGGCCGGATACGCAACTGTTTATCGGTGAAGAAAGAAAGCCTTTCAAGGTCGGCCATCTGTACCGTTTACAGGGCGGCAAACATCATGAGGTTGACCAGGGCCTTGCCGGCGATATCTGCGCCGTGGCCAAGCATGATGAGATTCATTACGACGCGGTACTGCATGACTCCCACGATGAAGACGGTTATCGCATGAAGCCACTGGATTTCCCGCAGCCCATGTATGGCCTTGCGGTCAGTACCCGTCAACGCGGGCAGGAACAGAAGCTCGCTACCGCGTTGCATCGCCTGAGCGAGGAAGACCCGTGCTTCCGCATCGAACATCACCAGGAATTGAATGAAACGGTAATGCGCGGCCTGGGAGAACTGCACATGCGCATTATGCTCCAGCGCATGAGCGAGCAATATCATGTAGAGGTCGATACGCGCCCGCCACGAATCGCCTATCGGGAAACGGTGACGCGTGCAGCGGAAGGGCATTATCGGCACAAGAAACAGACCGGAGGGGCCGGTCAGTTTGGTGAGGTTTTCTTGCGCGTGCGTCCACTGGCGCGCGGCGATGGCTTCCGTTTCGTCAACAAGGTGGTCGGCGGTGCCATACCCACCAGCCTGATCCCCGCGGTGGAAAAAGGTATCCGGCAAATCCTGTCCGAGGGAGCGGTGGCTGGCTATGCCATGCAGGATCTTGAGGTCGAGGTCTATGACGGCAAGTTCCACCCGGTAGACTCGAAGGAAATTGCTTTCGTAATCGCCGCGCGACATGCATTTCTGGACGCCATTGAACATGCCGGCCCGCAGATTCTCGAGCCCATCGTGGCGGTGGACGTGACGGTCCCTGACAACAGCATGGGTGACATTACCGGCAACCTGGCCGGGCGCCGCGCCCGCATCAGCGGCACAGAAAACCTGCGCGGCAGCCTCGTGACCATCAAGGCAGACGTGCCGCTGAGCGCGCTTAGCGATTACCACACAGAGCTGAAAAGCATGACCCAGGGCACGGGCAGCTTCACCATGGAGTTCAGTCATTATGATCCGGTGCCACCCCAGGTTCAGCGGCACCTGGTGGAGGAACATCGTCCCACCAACCAGAGCGCTTAAAAACCGAACAGGGCAGAAGCTTCGGGCCCCGAGAGCTACCCTGTCAGCTGGGCGGCTTAGGGGCAGAACCTCGCGCCTCAGACTGGCCTCAGATCTTACAGGGCTGGCTAGCGGAACATATCCCGGACCTGCTCCAGAGCAGCGGCCAGCACGTCGAATTCTTCCAGCGTGTTGTAAATGCCCAGCGATGCGCGCGCGGTAGCGGGTAAACCAAAACGGGCGATGGCCGGCATGGCGCAGTGGTGCCCGGTGCGGATAGCCACCCCGTGGTGATCAATGATGGTGCCGATGTCGTGCGGATGGATATCATCGAAGGTGAAGGAAATAACACCCGCCTTTTGCGCAGCGGTGCCTACCACCCGCAGACCCTCAACCGCCTCCAGGCGCGCCGTTGCCGCCTGCAACAGCCAGGCTTCATAGGCCGCCACCTGGTCCATGCCCAGATCCAGCAGATAGTCTACCGCCGCACCCAGACCCACCGCGCCGGCAATATTGGGCGTACCCGCTTCGAACTTGCCCGGCGGCGGGTTGTACTCGGTGCGCTCAAAGGTCACCTTCTTGATCATCTCGCCGCCGCCCTGATAGGGCGCCATGGCAGCCAGCACCTCCATGGGCGCCCACAACCCACCGATACCGGTTGGTCCGTACATCTTGTGCCCGGAAAAGCAGAAAAAGGTGCACCCCAAGGCCTGCACGTCAACGGCCTGATGCGGCAGGGACTGGGCACCGTCAACCAGCAGGGGAATGCCTTTTTCCCGCGCGGCATGGGCCAGCTCGGCAATCGGATTGACCGTTCCCAGCGCGTTTGACACATGCACCATACCGACCAGCTTGACCCGGTCATTGAGCATGGCGTGATAAGCATCCAGGTCCAATTCACCGGCATCATTGATGGGAATCGGCTTGAGCACAGCCCCGGTGCTTTCGCACAGCATCTGCCAGGGCACGATGTTGGCGTGGTGCTCCATTTGGGACACGATAATTTCATCGCCAGGATTCAGGCGAGGCCGCAGCCAGGCCTGGGCCACCAGATTGATGGCTTCCGTGGTGCCCCGGGTGAAGACCAGCTCATCGCGAGACGGCGCATTGAGAAACGCCGCCATCTTGTCCCGGGCGCCCTCGTAGGCATCGGTCGCTTCCTGACTCAGCGTGTGCACGCCCCGGTGAATATTCGCATTGAGACGACGGTAGAAATCATCGGTCGCCTCGATCACGGCTTCCGGACGCTGTGCAGAGGCGGCCGTATCCAGATACACCAGCGGCTTGCCATGTACCGTACGCTGCAGAATGGGAAAATCCGCTCGTACGCGGGCCACGTCCAGGCCCGCGGGCGGATTCAGGTGATTGGCGGGTAGGCTCATTGCTCTGCTCCTAAGGCCCTTGCCAGCCGCGCCGTCAGTGCCTCGCGTACCTGCGTGTCACTGACTTCGTCAATCACGGCCTGGCAAAATGCACCGGTCAGTAATTGACGGGCGGCATCGTCACTCAGGCCACGGCTGCGCAGATAAAACACGGCCGTTTCATCCAGCTGTCCGACCGTGGCGCCATGGCTGGCAACCACCTCATCGGCTTCGATAATGAGTTCAGGTTTCGTGTCCACTTCCGCCCGCTCGGAACGAAGCAAATTGGCATTGCTCTGATGGGCCTCGCTTTGATCGGCGCCGGGCAAAACGTGCACCCGGCCGCTGAAGACCGCTCGCCCTTGATCCCGAAGAACCCCGCGAAATAGCTGATGGCTCTCACAACCCGGCGCTTCATGGCGAACGTTGAGATGGTGATCTACGTGGGCCTGAGCGGTGGGCAAATAGGCGCCCAGCGAGCGACAGTGCGCGCCGCTACCCGCTAGGCGGGCGCGCAAATCATGGCGCGCCAGCCCGTGCCCGAGGTCCAGACTCGCCTGCTCAAAGCGCGCATCCGCTGCCTGTTGCAACTCCGTGCGGGTCAGCAGCCAGCTGTCCGCCTGTGCGGCTTGCAGGCGACTGTGGTGCAGTCTGCTACCTGCGGCAAGCTGCAGTTGCAGCACCTGATTGCAGACCCCGCTGATGTCAATATCTTCGATAAGTTCCAGACGCGCATTGGACTCGAGCACGATTAACAGGCGCGTGTTGATGAAAGCAGCCCGGGAACGCGCACTGCTGCGCCAGCATAGCTGCAGCCGGCCCGCATCCACATCCGCCGCCACCCGCAGCAGGAGGCCTTTGTCCAGCTGCGCCGTATTCAATGCGGTTAGCGACTCATCCGCGGCCTCCGCCGGCAAGCTGGCCAGCAGCTTCCGCAGGACTCCCTGATCCTTCGCCAGAGCGACAGGAAGCGGTTCCAGGCTGACACCGTGCGGCAGCTCCGGCAATGCGTCATGGCAACCATCCACCAGCGTCACCGTCGCACACTCGGACAGGAGTGGCGCCTGCTCCGTGGTCGCCGGCACCGGCACGGGCTCATCCTCCAAACCCTTCAGGGACGTGTACTTCCAGGCTTCCAGGCGCCGGTGCGGCAAACCGTGGACCGCAAACTGCGCCTGCGCCTGCGCACGCAGCGCTTCGGCCCAGGCGGGCAACGCCGCCAGCCCCGGGGACTCAAGATGCGCCAGATGGCTCATGGGGTACTGGCCATTTCCGCGATACCCCCATCTTCCAGCCAGGCATAACCCTCTTCTTCCAGCCGCCGTGCCAGCCCCGGACCACCAGACGCTACGATGCGTCCTTCAGCCAGCACATGGACCCGATCCGGTTTGATGTAATCCAGCAGCCGCTGATAGTGCGTCACCAGTACCATGGCACGCTCAGGGCTGCGCAGACGGTTCACACCCTCGGCAACGGTCTTGAGCGCATCAATATCGAGGCCGGAATCGGTCTCATCGAGCAAGGCCAGTTGCGGCTCCAGCACCGCCATCTGGAAAATCTCGTTGCGCTTTTTCTCGCCTCCGGAAAAACCCTCGTTAACCGCCCGGTGCAATAGCTCATCGCCGATATGCAGAATTTTGAGCTTTTCGCGCACAAGCTTGAGAAAACCCACCGAGTCCAGCTCTTCCTGGCCCCGGTATTTGCGCTGTGCATTCAGGGCCGCGCGCAGAAAGTAGGTGTTGTTAACACCCGGAATTTCGACCGGATACTGAAAGGCCAGAAACACACCCTCACAGGCGCGCGCCTCCGGCTCCAGCGCCAGCAGGTCCTTGCCCTGATAGTGCACCGTTCCGGCCGTTACCTCGTAGCCCTCACGACCGGCGATGACATTCCCCAGGGTGCTCTTGCCGGATCCGTTCGGCCCCATAATGGCGTGGA
>JAOZKI010000109.1:0-1039 GCA_029935455.1 Lysobacterales bacterium
GGAAATTGCTGTTTTCAGTCGCCAACTTGCGACCATGCTGAAATCTGGCGTGCCACTGGTAACCGCCTTCCAGATTATCGCTGGCGGCACCAAAAACCCCCGCATGCGCAATATGGTTGACAAGATTCGGGGTGACATTGAATCGGGCGGCAGTCTCTATGAAGCGCTAAACGCACACCCTGTTCAGTTCGATGAGCTGTATACCAACCTGGTCAAAGCAGGTGAAAGCGCCGGGGTTTTGGACACGATCCTCGATGAAATTGCCACTTACCGAGAGCGCATTGAGAGCATCAAGGGAAAGATCAAGAAAGCCCTTTATTACCCGGCGGCGGTGGTATGCGTCGCGATTATTGTCATGTTCGTTTTGCTGCTTTATGTAATCCCCCAGTTCAAAGGTATCTTTAGCCAGTTCGGCGCGGATCTGCCAGCGTTTACCCAATTGGTTCTCAACGCAAGTGATTTTCTTGCCAATAACTTTATTATGGTGGCGCTGGTGCTTGGTGTCGGCATCACTTCTATCATCATGGTCAAAAAGCGCTCACCCGCTTTTGACCACTGGATTGATCGAGTCAGTCTCAAACGTCCTCTGGTTGGGCCAATTCTGGAAAAAGCAGCCATTGCGCGCTTCTGCCGGACATTGGCCATCACTTTTAGTGCAGGTGTCCCCTTGGTAGATGCACTGAGCATCGTGTCTGGAGCGACCGGTAACGCAGTTTACAACGATGCCGCCGCCTCTATTCGCGAAGATGTTGCCGTTGGGCACCAACTGCAGTTAGCCATGCAACAGACCAACCTATTTCCGAACATGGTCATTCAAATGGCTGCAATCGGTGAGGAGGCCGGGTCGCTGGATGACATGTTGATTAAGGTGGCCGAGAGTTATGAGGAAGAAGTGAGCAATGCGGTCGACTCACTCAGCAGTTTGCTTGAACCCCTCATCATTGTTTTTATCGGTCTCATGGTAGGCAGCATGGTCGTGGCCATGTATCTGCCGATCTTCAAACTGGCGGCTGTGATCTAAAACTCAGCGCGATGATCC
>JAOZKI010000109.1:1049-6134 GCA_029935455.1 Lysobacterales bacterium
ATGGTAGTTGAGGGACCCCTGCTTTACGCAGGGGTTTTCCTGTTGGGTCTTCTAATCGGCTCATTCCTGAATGTGGTCATTCACCGCCTGCCAGCCCGCCTCCAGCATGACTGGGAGTGCCAGTGTCGGGAATTGCTGGCGCAGGAACCCGTCATCACAGATACGCCGCCGCCGGGCATCGCCTATCCACCCTCCCGTTGTCCGCAATGCGGGCACCAGATTCGCGCCTGGGAGAACATTCCGCTGCTCAGCTACCTGCTACTGCGGGGTCGCTGCTCAAACTGCGGTACGGGCATATCGCTTCGCTACCCCATCGTTGAACTCTTAACGGGTCTGGCATTCTTACTGGTCGCCATCACTTTCGGGGCCGGTCCGCAACTACTGGCAGGCCTGCTGTTTACCGCGTTCTTAATGGCCATGTCCGGCATTGACCTGGATACGCAACTGCTACCCGATCAGCTCACGCTGCCGCTGCTGTGGCTGGGGCTGCTGCTCAGCCTGTTCGGCATTTTTACCAACCCGGTCGACAGCATTCTTGGCGCCACGCTGGGCTACGGCATTCTCTGGGGGGTTTACCACCTGTTTCGACTGCTGACCGGCAAAGAGGGCATGGGCTACGGCGACTTCAAATTGCTGGCCGCACTGGGCGCCTGGCTGGGCTGGCAGTTTGTGCCCATGATCATCCTCATGTCTTCTCTGGTTGGCGCACTGGTGGGTGGCGCGCTGATGCTGAGCAAGGCGCTGCAGCGCGAGCAGCCCATGCCCTTTGGTCCGTTTCTGGCTGCTGCCGGCTGGTTGACCCTGCTCTGGGGCCGCGATCTTCTTGACTGGTACTTCCGCGTGAGCGGGCTGACCTGACAGCTCATGCCAACATTGCCTCAGCGCCCCATGGTGGTCGCGCTCACCGGCGGCATTGCCTCCGGAAAGTCCGCCGCCAGCCAGCAGTTCGAGCGGCTCGGTGTTACCGTGATTGACACGGATCTCATTGCCCGGGAAGTCGTTGCTCCGGGAAGTGCCACGCTGGATGCCATCGTCGAACAATTTGGCGCGCAGGTGCTCGACAGCACGGGCGCTCTGGATCGCGCCCGCATGCGGGCACAGATCTTCGCCAATCCCGATCAGCGCAAGACGCTGGAAGCGCTAACACACCCGGCCATCATGCAGCGGGTTCAGGAAGCCGTTGAGCGCGTAGACGGCGCCTACTGTCTGATCGCCATTCCCCTATTGGCCGAGACCGGCCGCACTGCGTGGATGGACCGCGTGCTGGTGATAGATGCGCCGCGCTCGCTGCAGAAGCGCCGCTTGCTTGAACGTGATGGTATTGACGAGGCCCTGGCCGAGGCCATGCTGGCCGCTCAGGCCAGTCGTGAGCAACGGCTGGCACTGGCTGACGATGTGATCATAAATGACAGTACGCTGGCGGCTTTGCAGACAGCCGTAGCAGCGCTGCACCAGCGCCTAACCCAACGGGCGAACAGTCGCGCCTTCGATACCGACGGCGCGCAGGCGCCAACATAGTCAGCGTCACCGGGGGCAGCGGCGGCCGCTGCCTCAGTATCTAACTAGCTCAGCTTACCGTGACACTGTTTGAACTTGCGCCCTGAGCCACAGGGGCAGGGCTCGTTACGGCCGACCTTGCGCTCCTCGCGCACAAACGGGGCCGCCGGTGCCGCTGGCGTTCCGGCGGAAGGCTGACTGGCGCTCGGCGCCGGCTGGGGCGCGGGCTGAGCCGGCATACCGGCCGCCTCATCATGTCGATACTGTACCGGCGCGTCGGACTTGCGCTGCGCGTCTACGGCAGCCACGTCCTCTTCGGCTCGCACCTGCACGCGGGCCAGCACCTTGATCACCTCGTGCTCCACGTTATCCATGAGCTGGCTGAACATTTCGAAGGCTTCGCGCTTGTACTCCTGCATGGGCTGCTTCTGCGCATAGCCGCGCAGGTGAATGCCCTGACGCAGATAGTCCATGCGCGCCAGATGATCTTTCCACTGCTGGTCCAGCACGTTCAGCATCAGCGCTTTTTCAAAGTGACGCATGACCTCTTCACCGGTCTGCGCTTCCTTGGCGTCAAAGTGCTGGTTCACCGCTTCGCTGATGCGCGAGCGGATCACTTCCTCATTCTGCAGTTCGCCCGCATCGGACCAGCGCACCAGCGGTACGTGGATGCCAAATTCGCCGTCCAGGGCCTGCTCCAGCCCCTTCAAATCCCACTGCTCGTCGATACTGTCCGGCGGCACGAAACGGTCGATGACCGCACCGAACACGCTGGCCCGGAATTCCAGAATCGTATCGTGGATCTCTTCCAGCTCCATCAGGTCTTCGCGCTGCTGGTAAACCACGCGACGCTGGTCATTGGCCACATCGTCATAATCCAGCAGGTGCTTGCGGATATCGAAGTTGTGTCCTTCCACCTTGCGCTGGGCGTTCTCAATGGCGCGGTTGAGCATACCGGCCTCAATGGCTTCGTCTTCCTTCATGCCAAAGCGCTGCATCATGCCGGACATGCGGTCCGAGGCAAAAATGCGCATGAGGTTGTCTTCCAGGGACAGATAGAAACGGCTGGAGCCCGGATCACCCTGACGGCCGGAACGGCCGCGGAGCTGGTTATCGATGCGGCGTGATTCGTGTCGTTCCGTGCCGATGATGTGCAGGCCACCGGCTTTGAGCACATCCGCATGGCGCTGTTCCCAGGCCGCTTTGGCGGCTTCTTGGTCCTGCTCGGCGGCGCCCTCGCCCAGACCCAGCAATTCTTCTTCCAGACTGCCACCGAGCACGATGTCGGTACCGCGACCCGCCATATTGGTGGCGATGGTGACCGCGCCGGGGCGCCCAGCCTGAGCCACGATATGGGCTTCCCGTTCGTGCTGCTTGGCGTTGAGCACCTCATGCGGGATCTTCAGCTTCTTCAGCTTGCCGGCGATCAGTTCTGACGTTTCGATGGAGGTGGTACCCACCAGCACCGGCTGGCCCCGCTCCATGCAGTCCTTGATGTCATCGATGATGGCCGCGTACTTGGCCTCCGGCTTCAGGAACACCAGATCATCCTTGTCATCACGCACCATGGGGCGGTGCGTCGGAATCACCAGCACTTCGAGGCCGTAGATGCTCTGGAACTCGTAGGCTTCCGTATCGGCGGTACCCGTCATGCCGGCCAGCTTGCCGTAAAGGCGGAAATAGTTCTGGAAGGTAATGGAGGCCAGCGTCTGGTTTTCCCGCTGGATCGGCACCCCTTCCTTGGCCTCTACCGCCTGATGCAGACCGTCCGACCAGCGCCGCCCGGACAGGGTGCGGCCGGTGAATTCGTCCACAATCACCACCTCGTTGTCCTTGACGATGTAATCCACATCGCGCTGGAACAGATGGTGCGCACGCAGCGAGGCATTCAGGTGATGGACCAGACTCAGGTTGTTGGCATCATAGAGGCTGTCGTCAGGCTTCAGCAGCCCTTCCTTGACCATGAGCTCTTCCACATGGGCCATGCCGTCTTCGGTCAGGTAAATCTGCTTCTGTTTTTCATCGATGGTGAAATCACCATCCGGGGTCTCTTCCGGATCTTCCACCGGTGCTGCAGCCCGCAGGTGCGGCACCAGCTTGTCGAGACGACCATAAAGCTGGGGGGCGTCGTCCGTAGGACCGGAGATAATCAGTGGCGTGCGCGCCTCGTCAATCAGGATCGAATCCACTTCGTCCACAATCGCGAAGCTCCGATCGCGCTGCACACGCTGCTCGGCGCTAAAGGCCATATTGTCGCGCAGGTAGTCAAAACCCAGCTCGTTGTTGGTGGCATAGACCACGTCACAGGCATAGGCCGCCGCTTTGGCCGCCGGCGTCATGTTGGGAACCGCCACTCCAACCGTCACGCCCAGCGCGGCATAGATGGGCTTCATCCATTCCGCATCGCGGCGGGCCAGATAGTCGTTCACCGTAACCACGTGCACACTGCCGCCGGCGAGCGTATTGAGGTAAACGGCCAGGGTGGCCATCAGCGTTTTGCCCTCGCCAGTCTTCATCTCGGCAATGGAGCCGCGATGCAGCACCATGCCGCCAATGAGCTGCGCATCATAGTGGCGCAGGCCAAGCGTTCTGACGCTGGCCTCGCGCACTGCTGCAAAAGCCTCGGCCAACACATCATCCAGCTTGGTACCCGAAGCCACCTGCTCGCGAAAAGCCGCGGTCTTGGCCATGAGCTCCTCATCCGAGAGCGCCTGCATGGCAGGCTCCAGCTCGTTAATTCTGGACACAGAGCGCGCGAGCTTCTTGACCACGCGGTCATTGCGGCTGCCGAAAAGTTTGGTAATCAGGGCGTTTAGCATGATATGGCTTCGTTGTTTTGGTCCGGATGCGGTCCCACGGCCGCACCGTGTGTACTTGGGGTCTGAAGGGGCCGCTTGCAAGGCGCTAGCGGCCCTCTAAAGGCGCCTATTGTAGTGCCTTCCTGACCCGCATGGGAGTCATCGATGAGTAGCGGGTGGCGGTGTCGTGACAAGACGCCTATGCTGGGGCCATGAGCAGCAGTGAACAGCGTCGCAAACGCATCAAAGCGGTCAGTGACCTGATGGATCAGGGCGGCGGCGCCCTGCCCCGTCTGTTGCTGCGTGCCCAGCGCTTGCAGGAACTGGATCAGGCCCTGAGCGACGAGTTGGATCCAGGCATCGCACCGCATGTGCGCGTGGCCAATGTCCGCGATGGCAAGCTGATTCTGTGCACACCGGTAGCGCCGATTGGCACCCGCCTGCGCATGGAGGCCCCGCGCCTGATCGCCACCCTGCAGCGCAGCTATCCGGGCCTGTTCACCGAACTGGATGTGCGTATTACACCCACGCTGCCACCGCGGGCCTAAATAAAAACGCCGGGGCTGGCCCGGCGCTTTCTGATTAAGAGCAGGAGGTTTGGCTAGAGCGCCTGCGCCGGATGGGTGTAGCTGATGGGCGCGGTTTCTGCATCCTCAAAAGTGGCCTCTTCCCAGGCTTCAGGACGCTGCAGAAGTTCACGCAGCAGCAGGTTGTTGAGTTCATGTCCGGACTTATAGCCGGAATAGGCCCCAATCAGGCTGTGACCCAGCAGATACAGGTCACCGATCGT
>JAOZKI010000013.1 GCA_029935455.1 Lysobacterales bacterium
CCTGAAAACGTCGGACCAGCGGGTCGGCGCGGACGTCATCGTCAATAAAGAGTTCACACAGCTCTGCGAAGCTCAAAAGCCAGTAGGGTACTTCAAGCTCCCGAGCGTCCAGACAACGCACTTTGTTTTCCGGGAAGGGTGAGCGGGCCTTGACGCCCATTTCCTTGTCCCCGTATTCCGCATGCATATCCATGATGATGATATGCGCGGACGGCATGGATCTGAGTGCTGACTGGATCAGTCCGGTTACGGTCCAGGACTTACCGGAGCCCGTTTGGCCCAGTACCGCGGCATGGCGGCCAAAGAACTTGTTGGGATCAAAGTAGACGTCCGTGTTCTTGGAGGCACTGAGCTTGCCCACCTTGTAGCCGCCCTCAACATTGTCAGAAAACATGCGCTCCAGCTGCATGCTCGACAAGGCGTGGATCTCGGACCCTGGGGTTGGGTAGTTGGCCACGCCGCGACGAAAATCACCGCCCATCTCCAATTCGCCCACCGGGCTGAGACGCACCAGATGTTCGATTCGGCCGTCCGGGTCGCGCTCCTGCCACATGCCCTCAACCATCACCACCACATCGTGGCCGTGCTGGGAACATTTCAGATAGGAGCCCACCTGACCGATACGCACCTTGTGCATACCGACCATGCGCTCGGAAACGAACTCACCGCCGGTAGACAGCAATTTACCGATAAATGATTCGCCGCTCACTTCAATTAAGCGGCCAACCAGCGTTTCGGCGTTAGCGCTCTGTGGCTGATTGCTAATGTTCAGGTCGACCTCCGACTGCTTTTCAGTCTGCATGCGGCGCTCCTTGCCAAGCGTTCAACCAGCGCCCGGCTGGCTTTTAACAGCGAATCTAGCCTGATCAGGGGCGCGGCGCAAATCAGGGCCGGGACCGGCGTGCCTGGCAGGGACCGAAAGGCAGCGGCAGAAATTGAATCGGACGCGCGATGGTGGCGGCGGAGCTGCCAGGGCGCCGCAGACAAAAGCCGGGCGAAAGGGAAGCTAGGGCTCGCGCGGCGTGTAGCGCTCGGCTTCCGCCGCGGTCTGTTGTTTCACAACCAGCGTTTAGTTGGCCAGGGTGGCGTTGATGCGGAAATAAAAGCGACCGCCCTGATCAAACAGGCGTACGCCATTGCCCGCAGACTTGGTCATAAGTACGCGCCCCTGATGCACCCCCGTGCCGGCTTGCTCCAGCGAAACCTCTACCGCTGCATCAAAAACGCCGTCCGTGGTTACCCGCCAATCCAGCACCCACGGTGCTTGCACTTCGAATTCCGCGCTGACGCGACTCTCGCTGCCACGAAAACGATAAACCTCTTCTTCAGCGGTCGCCGGCAGCGCCGCACTCAGGGTCAATAACACCAGCAGCAAGCCGCGCTTCACGGGGTACCTCCCATGGCTGGACCGTCTATCGGCGGAGCCGGAGCGTTCAAACCATCACCGGCTAGCGTGCTGCTGGCGGGCATGAACTGCGGATGCTTGGGGCTGGGATGGCGGACGAAGTGAACCAGCGCAGCGGCCGCGCCGATAACGATAATCCAGCTAATAGTGCGAAGGGCTCTCATAATATCCATGCTTGGGGCCGTTTCATCGGACTGCAAGGGCTGCAGCGTACCTGGTTTAAGGTTCTGCCACCGGGGGCGCGGCCACCAACAGAGGCAGCATCCGCTCCGGAGGGGGGCTAAACACCAGGGTCGGATTGGCGGCATACAGGTCCGCGTCACGCGGTAGGGGAAGCTGACCGGCCGCATTAACGGGCAGATTCGCATCCTGACCCAGTTCCAGCAGCCAGACTTCAGCAGCAGCGCCGGCGGGAAATTCCAACAGGAGACCATCAACCCGGCGTGGGGGCATGCCCAGGGCCGCATCAATGGGGCGCAAGGCCTTGTTGAGCTGGTTCATGCTCTCCCAAAGCCAGCGATACCTGACCCGCTCGCCGGAAAAGCGGGTCAGCAGGTAACTGACACGCATCTCCAGACTGTCGGCGGGCTGATTGGTGATCAGCTGGGCATCGCCTTGCTGCCAGGCCGGATTAACCGGAATCACCACGTCGCCTTTAGCGCCGACGGGAATATCGATGCGGCTGTCCTCATGCACCAGCGTCAAGCGCAGGTCTGCGGGCGCCGCACCGACACGGGAGGTCAGAAGCGCGACGGCGTCCACGCGGGTTAGTGATTTGGTGGACTGCATGGCCACCAGCATGGGATAGAGATCGCGATAGGCAATGCGTGCCAGAGCCGGTTCCAGCCCAGGTTCTTGCTGCGGCCCAGCGAGCATGGTTCCGGTCGCGGTTGCTGGGCTCATGGGCGACTGCAACAGTTGCTCGATCCGGAAGCCGAACGACCCGGCCAGCAGCCAGGCCAGTGACAGCAACACCACAGTCAAGCTAACGGTACGCATGCAGAGATCCCTTATTGGTGTAGCGGTGGCAGCGCCAGGGCGCCACGGTGGCCGCACGTTTCATTGCTATGGGGCACCACGTTATAGCGGGATGGGCGCCCTGCGGCAAGTGACCTCGGGTCACCGGGAGCACCCTGCCCGCTTAACACTGACGCTGATCAGCGGGCATCTTCTGTAGTGCGCCGTAGGCCACAGCCACCTCACCCGCCAAACGCGCGTTAGCCACCATTAATGCCTGATTGGCAGCCAGGCAGGCACCGCCGGTCGCTTCCAGCACCCGCTCCAGCAGATAGGGCGTGAGGGCTTTTCCCGCCACACCGGCGGCCTTGGCTTGCCGCAGCGCCCGCTGAATGTAAACTTCCACTTCGCTGGCAGGCAGCTCCTGCTCAGCAGCTACCGCTTGTGTGACCAGCACACCCCCACGAGCGCCCAGAGACCAGTGCGCGGCGGCGGTGGCGGCGATGGCCGCTGGCGACTCCAGCCGCGCATCAACCCGGAACCCACTGCTGCGTGACCAGAACGCCGGTAGTTCGTCGGTTCCGTAGCCCAGGACCGGTACGCCCTGCGTCTCCAGCACCTCAAGGGTCAATCCGAGATCCAGGATCGCCTTGGGGCCAGCACAGACCACACCGACCGGGCTGCGCGCCAATTCCAGCAGATCGGCGGACTGGTCGAAGTTCTCCTGCGCCCCACGATGGACCCCGCCAATACCCCCGGTGGCGAACCAGGCAATGCCAACGCGCGCCGCAACGCGCATGGTTGCTGCCACCGTGGTACCGCCACTGGCGGTCTGCATCAAGGCTGGCGCGAGGTCACGCACGCTGCACTTGCGCAGGCGCTCGGGGTGATGTGCCGCCGCCCGCGCCAGCGTCTCCAGCTCATCCTCACTCAGTCCGACCCGAATCACGCCATCCAGCATGGCAATGGTGGCTGGCACGGCGCCCGCATCATGCACGGCGCGCTGGGCGTCCCGGGCGGTCTCAAAGTTCACCGGCCAGGGCATGCCATGGGTAATGATGGTGGACTCGAGAGCAACGATCGGCCGCCCCGCATCCAGCGCCTCACGCACCGGCACTGCCAGCTGGATCAACTCCGGTAAAGGGTTCAATGGGCCAGCCTCAGGGATCCTTGGGCGGGATCAAGCTGCTGCACCAAGGCCGCCAGTGCCTGAGCGCCGTCCATGGGCAATTTCAGGGTCGCGATCTCATCAGCGCGCGTGGTGCCTCGATTGATAATTGCCAAAGGCTTGCCCGCCTCCACCGCTTGCCGACAAAAACGATAGCCGGAATACACCATGAGCGACGAGCCCACCACCAGCACAGCGTCGGCCTCCTCTACCGCCTGCTGGACTTTTGCCACCCGCTCCCGCGGCACACTACCACCAAAAAATACCACCGCTGGCATCAACATACCGCCGCAGGCGCGACATGCCGGCACCTGAAAATTCGCCACCCAGTGATCAGCAACTTCCGCGTCACCGTCGGGTCGAATCTCAGCCTGAAAGCTGGCGTAGCCTGGGTTTAACTCCTGCAGCTCTTCTTGCACCACATGACGATCCACCGTAAGACCGCAGCTACGACACTGTACCTGGTCCAGCCGCCCATGCAGGTCGACCACACGCTGGGAGCCAGCATGCTGATGTAGACGATCCACATTCTGCGTCACCAGCAAGGACACATGGCCCAGCGCCTCCAGCTGAGCCAGCGCCCGGTGTGCGGCGTTAGGCCGGGATCGCGCCACGTAGGACCAGCCATTCATACTGCGTGCCCAGTAACGCTGGCGCTTGGCATGCTGCTGGATGAATTCCATGTGTTGGATCGGGTCGCTGCGTTGCCAACGACCGGCGTCATCCCGATAGGTCGGAATACCAGAGCCAACGGAGATTCCGGCGCCCGTGAGCACAAGCAGGCGCGGGCAGTCAGCAATAAGGTGGACGAGCGCTTCGATCATATGCGCAGTATAGGCGCGCGCCGTGCACGCACCATGAAGCCCCCCGGGCGGCCGCTAGCGCAGGCGCAGGCCCTAAACCCCGAAGGCAGCCAACACGAGGCAGGTGACCACGATGGCGGTCAAGGTCAATCGCAGGGTTAGGAACCACTGCGGCGAGAGCCCCGCACGTTTGAGCATGAAGTCGTTGGCAAGCGCCGCCAGAAAAGCGCAGGCGAGCAGTATCAGCCCGGCTAACGGTGGTAGTAAAAGCGCCAGCCAGGCCGCAAAAAAGGGCACCATGCTGGCCAGGTAAATGGGCCGCCGGGTGAGCTTTTCGTCCACCGCCAGACCCCAGGTGATCCCACCGAGAAAGGACAAAATCACCGCGCCATAGGCCAGCAAGGCCGTCATCACGAACGCCCGCCAGGAGCCAGGACCGGCCAGACTGAGGCCCGTTAGCGCCACAAAAGGAATCAGCCCTCCCAGGCCCAGTAGCGTTGGTGTGGTTTGTTTCATTACAGATCTCTCCCTGCCAGCCCTGCGGTCGGAGTCGACGCGCTGCGCGCTGGCGCAACCGGATCGCGGGCAGCACTCAGCATGTAATTAATGCGCAGGGAGCGGCACAGATGCAAACTGCGGCGCAGGGGGTTAACCCGCACGCCAGTGCTGTCCAGTACCTGCAGGGCATCACGCTCCAGTAGTGCCGCCACCTCAGCCGGTTTGCGCAGCAGCTGATAGCGGTGCGTGCCCCGGGGTAGCCAGCGCAACACGACCTCAGCACCGAAAATCGCCACCAGCCAGGCCAACGGGTTTCGGTTAATGGTCGCTACAAACATGATGCCTTGCGGTTTCAGCAGCGCACAGGCCGCGGCCATAAAGCCCGGCAGATCTGCCACATGCTCCACCACCTCCATGTTCAGCACCCCGTCATAAGCAGGGCCGCGCTGCTGCAGGGCCTCTGCGGTCACCCATTCATAGCGCAGGGACAGGCCCTGCCCTTCAGCATGCTCTGAGGCGATGGCGATATTGCGCTCCACCACATCAATGCCATGCACATCCGCTCCCAGTCGAGCCATGGACTCCGCGAGGATGCCGCCACCGCAGCCAATGTCGAGCAGAGCCAAACCCTGCAGTGGCAACGGCGCCTGCGGATCGCGGCCAAAATGCTGGCACAGCCGCTGCTTGATCCAGGGCACGCGCAAATCATTCAGTTTGTGCAGCGGCCAGAACGGCCCCTGGGGATCCCACCAAGTGGCGGCAAAACGACGATAGTGCGCGACTTCACGCGGATCGACGCTGGTCGCCGCTGGCAGTTCCTTGTGCCTTGTGTCACTCATTCAAACACTCCCGAGCATGATATGGCTGGTGCTGAAGGATGGATAGACCGATTGACGCTACGCTGCGCCCTGCCAGGCTACGGTTCTCCGTGGACCGCAGCCCGACATCTTGCGTTGACCTGTCTATCATGTGGATGCCGATCATCGTCCTTCAACCCCAGAGGAGCAAACCATGCACCGCGATTTCTCGCCCCTAGCCCAAAGCTCGCCGCGTGCACGCTGAACGCCCGGCCATCGCCGGCCTGCCCGCTCAGTGCTGGCAGCGGCTTGAGCAGGCCGCCGCCAGTGCTGATGACCCCTGGCATACACCCGCCCTGGCCAATTTGGACAAGGACGGCCCGCAGGTTCGATGCGTGGTGCTGCGCGCCGTGAGCGCGGCCGAGCGCACGCTGATATGCCATACAGATATCCGCTCCCCGAAGGCACGCGCGCTGGCCGCTGATCCCCGCGTGAGCTGGCTGTTCTATGACCCGGTGGCACGGTTGCAACTGCGCGCCAAGGGCACCGCGGAGCAGCTGCATAGTGGCGCGTTTGCGGAGCAGCAATGGCACGCGCTGCACGCCGGTTCCCAGGCACTCTACGGGCAAGACGGCCCGCCGGGAATGGCACTTACCGAGGGCCAGTCCGCCGGTCAGGAGCGTACGCACTTTCTGGCATTGCGCTGTCAGATTGAACAGCTGGACTGGCTACAGCTCGGACGGCAGGCGCACTGGCGGGCCGCCCTGCGGTGGCGCGGCGGACAATGGCAGGCGCAATGGATCAATCCCTGAACGGCGGCACCTTGCTGCTACCGGCAACGGGCGAGCGCATTGCTTACACGGTGACGCACCGTGCGCGAGTGACCCGACGTATGCATCTTGGCCTGGACGCCGCGGGCGACCTGCTAGTGACGGTACCGAGAAACTGGCCACTTCAGCAGGTACATGAGCTGCTGTTGCTGCACCTGCCTGGCATCCAGCGCTCTCTGAGCCGCCTGCGAGAGCAACAGCTGCCACCGCTGCGCTGGCGTGACGGCGCCCAACACCTGTTCCAGGGGCAACTATTGGCGCTGCAACTCCAGCAACGACCGGGGCGCGGCGTGCAAGTGACCATCGCCGGAGACAGGCTGCTGATCAGCGGTGAAAGGCTTGACTCTGACCGCGTGCAAGCCGCCATGGCCGCGTTCTATCATCGTGCGGCCAGCGCCAAGTTCGCATGCAGGCTGCAACATCACCAGCAGCGCGCGCCCTGGGCCCAGGGCCGACCGTTGCGCCTGGCCCTGAGACGTATGCGCCGCACCTGGGGTACCTGCAATCACGAAGGAGTGATCCGCCTGAATACCCACTTGATAAAAGCGCCCACGCCACTACTGGATTATGTGATCTGTCACGAGCTGTGCCATTTGCGGGAGATGAATCACAGTACGGCTTTCTATGCGCTGCAGAGCGAGCTATATCCCGACTGGCAGGCCCAGCGCCAGGCTCTGAAAACGCAGGGCCACCGCTATTTGCAGATGTAGCCTATGCACACTGACCAGCAGCACCCGCAGCACCCAGCGTGTTAACGTGGGCTCAGAGAGGCCGCCAGGCGCCAAGCTGTCCAGGACCATGTTATGACCAATCCGGAGCAACACATTGAGCTCGTGCGACTGCTGCAGGAAACCGCAGCCGTAGGGGGCGAGCACAGCGGCGCTAGCCGCGACCCGGAATGGCCACTCCAATACGCCCGTTCGCTGCAGGCGCCCCTGTCCCAATTACTGGGCGTGAGCGTGACTCAAAGCCGCCTTACGCAATGGCTATTGAGCGCCGAGGAAGCCCACAAAGCACGGGCGCCGGAACGCAGTTGGGCAGATTTTTACGCGCAGCGACTGCTCGAGCATCATGCGGCCAGCAACACTGCCAGCGAAGATCGGTTGACTCTTTATTACCAACCTCTGTGCCTGTACTGCCGACGCGTCATGCAGCTGATGCAGCGCTTGCAACTCGACCACATCGAACTGCGCAACACGCTGCTCGAACCGGACGCCAGAGCCGCCCTGCTGGGGGCGCGTGGCCGCGCTACCGTCCCGGTTCTCCACATCCAAACGCCGGACGATGAAGAACGTTGGATGCCGGAATCTGCGGACATCATTCACTACCTCAAAGAAATGTATGCCTAGGCGCCCTGCCCCGCCCGAACGTTCCACCACAACCGCCCACGGTTCCTCCAGCAAACCACCCACCAACTTTTTCTCGTTTCGCTTGTAGATAGGAGTAAGAAACCAGAACGGGCCCCGGCCCAAGCGATACGAACCCATGAAAAAGCTGCTGATCACCCTGACAACCTGCGCCGGCCTGCTATTAGGCACCGCGCAGGCCGCACCCATCTGCCCTGATATGACGCCGATGGAATGTTTTTACCGCTATGACCTGAAAACCGCCGCATCCGGCGGCCATCTGGTGGTCGCCCTGGAACGCCGGGATGGGAGGAATCAGGTTTTGATCCTCGACCTGCGGCGCGATGAAATGTATCAACTGGCCGAGCTCAGCGGTCGGCCTGTTCAATCAGCCACCTGGCTGACGGACGAGCGGCTGGAACTGGTTCTGAAGCACGGGAATGCCCGCATCGTACTGGATTACACGGAAGGCACAGAAGGGCCCGAGTTCCGCATCGTGACCTCCCGCAAACAAGGAAAATTCGCCACCCCTGTCGATTATTACTCCGAGCCCTTGCTGGCGCTGCATCAGCCCCAGCCGCGCGAGGAATTGCATCGACGCATGACAGAAGCTGCAAGCCAGGTCGAGCAGGTAAAAAACGCCCGCTCATAATGAGGCAGAACCACTCGACGGTGGCATGGCAGTTAAAGTAAAAAAGCACCCTTTTTAGGGTGCTTTTTTTATTTTGACGTATTTTAACAGCAGATAATTGCTCTCTAGCGCGGTTAAACGGGTGCTATTCAGCCCTGAAACGCGAACTTTACACCCTGCGAGACAGCACCCCTCGTCTAAAAGACCAGTAAATGCACAATCAATTATTTTATAGACCAAAGACTATTTTTTGATGCTTTTATCAGCATTTAAATGGTTTTTCATCGCACGCAAGACCCCTGGCATGCCAGCACGGCTACGGGAAATACCGAGCTCTGGTCTAAAGCAGGTGCCGCCGCCGCGTATATACAGATTCTAAAAGCGTCTAAAAGTACCTAAAAGCGTCAATAAAATCGAACTTTCTTTCTTTGGGTCGGTTTGGCAGCGATGCGGCAACCACCGCACTGAACACCACCAGCAGGCGGCTCACTGATCACCCATAAGCTCCATCAAAGCCACAACCGTTGACTCCACACCGACACGCACGGACGGCTCTGGGGCGACTTTGAAGAAGGGCGAATGATGTCCGGCAACCGCCGGCCCACCCTGCTCGGCCGCATCAAACCATTCCTGAAGCGTGCCACCAACTGCCCAGTACACCGTCGGAATGCTGGGATCAACGGTGAAGAAAGGAAAATCCTCCGCGCCCATGCCCTTATTGGGACGAAACTGCACCGCATCGGGCCCCATGGCCTCAGCCCAGGCACCTTTGAGTCGCTGGGCAAGTTCCGGCGTGTTGGTGGTCGGTGGCACGAAATCCGGGCTCACGATCATTTCAGGCAATTTGTCTTCCGGCACGCCAGCGGCACGCGCCGTATTTTCCGCGATGCGCTGGATCCCGCTCAGCAGCAGTTCGCGGGTCTCCGGGCTGGTATTACGAACCGTTAGCTGCAATTGCGCGCGGTCCGAGATGATGTTGTGCTTGGTGCCCGCGTGAAAAGACCCGACGGTAACGACGCCCGGGTCACGAGGCGGCAACTCACGGGACACCAGCGTTTGCAGCGCCAGCACAATCTGGCTGGCCAGTACGATGGGGTCCTTGGTCTGATGGGGACTGGCACCATGCCCGCCCACACCGTGCACAATCAGGTCTACCGAATCAGCGCCCGCGTAAGGACTGCCTTCGGTGACATTCACGACGCCGGCCGGATCATTGGCCGATACATGAAACGCCAGCGCGTAATCCGGCTTACCAAAGCGCTCCCAGATACCATCAGCACGCATGGCTTTGGCGCCCGCTCCGGTTTCTTCTGCGGGCTGCACGATCAGCATCAAGGTGCCCTGCCAGGCATCCGTGCGCTGCGCCATCTGCCGCGCCGTGCCGACCAGGCTGGTGATATGAACATCGTGGCCACAAGCGTGCATGGTGTGCACTTCCTTACCGGTGATCGGGCTGCGCTGCTGCTTGACCGAGGCATATTCGAGCCCAGACTGCTCCTGCACGGGCAGCCCATCCATATCGGCGCGCATCATGACCAGGGGGCCATCGCCATTCTCAAATAGCGCAACCAGCCCGGTACCGCCCACGCCTTCAACGACTTCGAAGCCCGCATCCCTCAGCTCAATGGCCATTCGGGCAGCGGTTTCTGTCTCAATGGTGGACAGCTCCGGGTTGCGGTGGAAGTGCTCAAATAGTGGTCCGAGGTACTGGTCGTAGTCAGCTTTTACGCTGGTGGCCAGTTCGTTGGCCAGCAGCGGCTGGGCAAGAAATAAAACGGTGGCAGTAATGGCAAGCGGCATGTTGCGCATGGCGAATTCCTTTTGAAACCTGTTTAGAGTGTAGCCAATCGAGCCGGCCAGGTAGAGTGAGCGGGCAGGGGGCTGGCATGCCTCGGCAGTTCAGTCGCGCTGTTCTGCCGTGCAATATGCGTCGAACGCCGCCCGCGTATCGTCGAAATTGGCCGTTCGGGCCAGCTCCCAGGGACGCTCGCAACGGTTGCTGGCGGCGCACCACTCATATCCCGCAGAAGCAATGCAACCAAACTCATCCCGGTCGGCACCTGGAGGCTCAGGCGTGGAGCCCGGTGCCGGATTATCCCCGCACCCGGTCAGCGCGAAACACAGGGCGAAAACAGGCATAAATCTGAGCATGGGGTCGGGTCTCATGAGCGAATCCTATGAGTATAGCGCGGTGACCGCTGGCGATCGGGGCCGGCGCAAGCAACCGGACCAGCAGGCCGAACAGGAGCGACAGGGCCCGTGTGAGACTGAACTGTCGGTGGATCGGGCGACGGGCTCATCATGGCCGCGCCAGACCTTTGGCGCAGGCGGCAGCGGCACAAGCGATCCTGTTCCTGCAGAAAAATCGTAGGAAAAACTGGCTTTAGACATTGTGGCAAATCGTCTTTAGACAGATTGGCAGGCTGGCTTTAGACAAATTGGCACAATGGCTCTAGCCAGATTTGCAGACCTCAGCCACCATTGACGCGCGCTCTTTGCTATCTGAAGCGCGCTCAATGGGGCCGGAATTCCCGCCAGGCAGCGAACACCTGGGCTGGGGCCTCAAACTGGGGGTAGTGGCCGATGCCGGGCAGCGCGCGGGTAGCTGGCGCGGGCACGTGCTGCGCATAGGCTTCCAGCGCATGCTGACCCGAAACAGGATCTTCCAATCCATTAATCAGACACTGTGGTACCTGCCTCTGTTGCAAAGCCCCCAACCAGCGAGCCTCGTAATCGCGCCGCTCCGCCATGTAGGCGATGAGTCGATGCTGCACGCGGCGCCCGCCATTGTGCGTCAGCAAACGCCAAAAACGGTCGAGCTCTAATGCATCAGGCTGGGTCTGGGCACCAAAAACCGCGCTGAAGCTGCGGCCAAAGGCACGCTTTGACATGCCCAGGGCCAGTAAGGGACCGAGCGGCCCGGCCAGCAAGCGCTGGATCATGCGCGGGCGATGGGCGCTAGGAATCAAACCACCATTGAGATAGCAGACGGAACGGATCTGAAACGATAAAACCCCGTCCTGTTGTCGCGCCATCAGTTCCTGACCGACCGTATCACCAAGGTCGTGACATAGAAGATGCACATCTTTTAATAGGCGCTGGCTAACAACAGATTCGATTAAATCGGCCTGCTCCATCACCCGATAGTGGTGCCCCCGGGGCTTGTCGCTGAAACCGAAACCCAGCATGTCCGGTGCCAGGGCGCGATGCTCCCTGGTCAAGTCTGGCCAGAGTCGGGACCAATCCCAGGAAGCGGTGGGAAAACCGTGTAAACAGAGCACGGCCGGGCCGGCACCCGCATCGGCAAGGAACAGGCGATGCGGACCATACTGTTCCAGACGGCCTTGCTGATACCAGGCCGTCAGGCCGAGTGCCCCTGCTGCGCGCGCCGTCATAGACCGATTGACCCTGAGCTCCAGCAACGGCTACCCGCACCCGACGCTGCCACTGCAAACAGAGCACCAGCGGGCTGCAAGCGGGTGGCCAACACAGGCATCCAGCAGTCAGGCATTATGCGCGCGTTTTCTGACTTCATGGGCCATCAGGATCGAGTGCGACGTAGGACAACATAGCACAAGCACTTTGCACCACTGGCCACGCTGCGTGCCCGCCTGCGAGCAGGCGAGGGCATGCTGCGCTTGAGCGGCATGGGCCGGGCATGTTAACCACGCCAGGATCCACATTGTGTTTACCCTTACGCTTGCCCCGGACCGGACGTGCGGGTAGCTTAGGCGCCTGTTCTTTTGGACCGCCGGTATGAAAAATCACACGTTATCACTTAGCCTCGCCGTAGCACTCGGTCTCACGACCCTGAGCACCGACCTCCAGGCGCAAGACCAGGAAGCCTTCGACAAGGCCTATGGCGCGTTTCAGGCCGCCGTCGCAGCACGGCAAATGCAGGAAGCGGCCCAACTTGGTGCTGAAGCCTATGCCGCTGGACAGCTGCTGTTCGACAACGGCAGCCCGGAACTGGCCAAGCTCACGCTGAATTACGGGCGCGCTGTGCTGGCCACGGGCCGCGGACCGGAAGCATCAGAAATCCTGTTAAGTGCGCTAAACCAGTCCAAAGCCGCCTTTGGTGAGGACAGCAAAGAACTGATCCCGGTATATGTCAGTCTGGCCGAGGCTTTTGCCACCAGCAGTGGTCGTGGCAGCGCCACGGAACAGAACCAAGCATTCAACGAGGCCGCCAGACTCACAGCGCTGCATCAAGGCGCGGAAAGTCAGGCCGCGGGAGTCACCGAACTCAAGGCCGGCATGACTTTGCTGGACCGGGCCCAATCCCCACTGGCGGGCCCGCATCTTGAGCGCGCTCACAGCATCCTTGCAGTCGCGCTCGGCAGCAACCACGCCCTGACCGGTCAGGCCGCTTTCTATCTGGCCAAATTCGCACTGGCCAGCAACGATCTGGAAACAGCCGCCGACTGGCTAACGACCGCCATCGCTACCTTTACCGACCCGGCGCGACCACAAAACCAATTGGAGTTCTCTGCCCATTTACTAAACGTGCAGACCCTGGAGGGACTGGGGCGCAGCGAAGTGGCAACGGCCAGCGCACAAGCCATCGGGCGGGCCCGGGGGAACACCGAAGCCGTCGACTTGCAGCCGCTCTACACGGTCTCACCGCGCCTGGCTGCCGACGTCGAGCAAAAGCAGGGCACTGCGACCATCAGTTTCATGATTGACGCCAGCGGACGCGTGCAACAGGCAGAAGTCACCGAATCAACGGTGGGAGAAACGGTGGAGCAAGCCTCCCTGGAAGCCATTTCTCGGTGGCGCTTTGCGCCTCGCTTCGAAGATGGCAAACCCGTCCCTCAGGAAGCCTCACAAACCCTGAACTTCGGACCGCGACAGAACTGATCCGGTGAATCTGGGCACCGGTCAGTCGGCCGGCTGCCGGCTGGAGCGGAAGAACCTGCCCCCTACGTTCAGAACGCCGATGAGCAAGGCGCCGGTCAGCACGCCGATAGCACCGGTATAGAGCAGGCCGACGAGTGTCGACAACAGGCCACTGGCAACCATGGCCTGCAGGGACTCCTGCAGGTGATGCAGGGCCGGAATGCCGTGCGCAATAATGCCGCCACCCACCAGGAACATGGCGATGGTGCCGGCTATGGACAGAAACTTCATCAAACGCGGGGCAAATGCCAGGATGCCACGACCCAGCGCTGGCAGCACACGCCCGGAGCGCTGACTAAGCGCCAAACCCAGGTCGTCCAGCTTAACGATGCCCGCCACCAGGCCATAAACGCCGATGGTCATAATGGCTGCTATGGCACACAAAACGCCGATCTGTGTGCCGAGACTGGCGCTGGCCACCGTGCCCAGGGAAATCACGATGATCTCCGCGGACAAGATAAAGTCGGTGCGCACGGCCCCCTGAATCTTCGCCGCTTCCAGCGCGGCAAGGTCCACCGCCGGATCGAGTAGCGCCGCCTCCATATCGGCCGCCTGTGCGTCTGCATGACTATTCGGTAACAGCTTGTGGGCGACTTTCTCCATGCCCTCAAAACATAGAAAACCGCCACCCAGCATCAATACCGGGGTGATCGCCCAGGGCGCCAGAACACTCAGAATCAGCGCTGCGGGCACCAGTATGGCCTTGTTGACCAGAGAGCCCTTGGCCACGGCCCAGACCACCGGCAGCTCGCGCGCTGCACTAACGCCGGAAACCTGTTCTGCGTTAACCGCAAGATCATCGCCCAGCACGCCGGCGGTCTTTTTGGCTGCCACCTTGGTCATCACGGACACGTCGTCCAGAACCGTCGCAATGTCGTCGAGCAGGGCAAGCAGGCTGGTGGCCATGATCCTAATGACTCCCGTTAAACTGAGGCTACCGTGCCAGAAGCCCCCGCAGACTACAACGAGCGAACACACGAGACCCTACGCCGGTAGCCTGTGCAGGTTAGAATCGGAGCCATGCCCGATCTCCTGCGCGCACCGCTGGCCATCATCGTTCTCCTGTTCCTGGGCTGGCTCCTGTCCAGCAACCGGCGCGAGATCGTTTGGCGCAGCGTCGGCTGGGGATTAGCGCTGCAGGTGCTGTTGGCAGTGCTGGTGCTCAAAACCGGCCCCGGCCAGGCCGCCATGAACTTTGCCAATCACCTGATTACGGCGCTGGTAGAAACCGCCGAAGTCGGCGCTGAGTTTGTCTTCGGCGAGAACTACGCCGAGCACTGGGTGGCCTTTGCGGTACCCAGCACCATCATTTTTTTCAGCGCCCTGATGGCGGTGCTTTATCACCTTGGCGTGCTGCAGTGGGTGGTGCGCCTTATGGCTTTGGTGGTGGTGCGTGTGTTGCCCGTTTCCGGCGCGGAAGCCCTGGCCGCCTGTGCCAATGTCTTTATTGGCAATACCGAGTCGCCGCTGATGATCAAACCCTATTTGAAACGCATGACCGAGGCGGAACTGACCACGGTTATGCTCAGCGGCTTCGCCACCATATCGGGCGGCATGATGGCAGTCTACGTCGGTTTTGGGGCCCAGGCGGGTTATTTACTCACCGCCTCACTAATGGCTGCGCCGGCGAGCCTCATGATGGCCAAAATCCTGTGCCCGGAGACAGGCCAGCCAGAGACGCGGGCCGGTCAGCGCGTGGCCATGGAGCGCACGGAGGTCAATATGTTCGCCGCCCTCTGCAGCGGTGCGGCCACCGGCGCGCGACTGGCTATCAACGTATTGGCCATGCTGATCGCCTTTATCTCTTTGGCTGCGCTACTTAACCTGCTTCTCAGCCTGCTACCAGCGGTTAGCGGTGCACCGCTCACGGTAGAACGCATGCTGGGCTGGGCCTTTAGCCCCCTGGCCTGGCTGATCGGCGCGGAAGGGCGTGATGCGCTGGCCGTGGGCCAACTGCTGGGCGTGAAGCTGTTTCTGGGCGAGTTTCTGGCCTATCTGCAACTGGGAGACATGGCCGGCGAACTTTCAGATAAATCCTACGCGATCGCAACCTTTGCCCTGTGTGGCTTTGGCAACTTTGTGGCGGTGGGTATTCAAATCGGCGGTATTGGCAGCCTGGTGGAGAGCCGGCGCGATGACCTGGCCCGGCTGGGGCTGCGCGCCATGCTGGGCGGCACGCTGGTCACGCTGATGACCGCCACCATTGCAGGTGTGCTGCTTTGAAGGCGCCATAGCGGTGAGTGAAACCACCGATCAGAAGCCACCCGAGCGAGTGGTACTGGGCATGAGCGCAGCGCTTGCAGCCTTCTTTCTCTTCACGCTGATGAACGTCTTTGCCAAGCTTTTGGCGGAACGCCACTCAGTGATCGAAATCGCTTTTTATCGCAATCTGATCGCGCTCCTGCCGTTTCTTGTCATGCTCGGTGTCTTTGGCAAACGGCAGATCACCGTGATCCAAGCGCAACCGTTCCTGGTGATACTGCGGGCTGTGCTCGGGGCCGTCAGCCTGATGATAACCTTCGCCGCCTTTTCCCTCATGCCCATGGCGGACACGACAGTGCTGCTTTTCACCTCATCACTGTTCATTCCGCTACTGGGCATGCTGATTCTGAAAGAGTCCGTGGGGCCCTGGCGCTGGAGCGCCGTACTGATCGGCTTTGCAGGTGTCGCCATCATGGCGCAACCGGGTGGCCAGGTGGTGCCCCTGGGCATAGGTCTGGCCCTGGGCGCAGCCTTGTTGCATGCGACCTTGCAAATCGTCCTGCGCTATCTGGGACGCTACGAGCGACCCGAAACGATTACTTTCTATTTCTTTTTAATCGGTACCCTGGTCAGCGCTTTGCCTCTGCCCTGGCTGGCCGTCATGCCAAGCCGTGAAGAGATTCCCTGGTTGCTGGGTGTCGGCTTGTCTGGCGCTGGTGCCCAGTGGTGCCTGACCGTCGCCTTCCGCCATGCGCAGGCCTCTATCGTTACCGTGTTCAATTACAGCGGCATCGTGTGGGCGACCCTGTTTGGCTGGCTGATCTGGGGCGAGTTCCCCATGCCGGTGGTGATTATTGGCGCCACCATCGTGGTGCTATGCAACGCGGTGGTGATCTGGCGCGAAGCGCGCCAGCGACGCATAACAGGCGCGCGGGTGCGCGCCAGACTGTGACTGACTGACCGCCGCCGGACGGCTAGGGCAGCTTCAACTCCTGACCAGGCTGAATGCGGTCCGGATCGCTGAGCAAATCCCGATTGGCCTCAAAAATATCCATATATTTGCTGCCCTCACCGTAGTGCGCCTTGGCAATGTTCCAGAGCGTATCACCGGCCTGCACCGTGTAGGTTTCCGGTTCAGCACCATCGGGAGCGGCAGGCTCCGTCGCCTCTGGTGCCGGGGCCTCTGCCGCCTCAGCAACGGGTTCTTCAACGGCAGGCTCCGGCTCAACCGGGGGCGGTTCCGGCGCGGCGGGTGCGCCGATTTGCACTTGGTTATCCACCGCTGCGACCTGACTAATGCCGCCCACCAGCTCTGCAACCCGCGCGCTTGTGGCCTCGTCCGGCACGTATCCGCTGATGGTGACCGTGCCGTCACCGGCGAAAGAAAAATCCAGATTCGCAGGGTCAATGCCCGCCTCGCGCAGCACCATGCTCGGCCCCTTAATGCTCTCGCCAGCGTTATCACCACCACCGAGTACGCTCTTCATCTTGTCGAACAGTCCCATAGCCTTCTCCTTTTTTGTCTCGCCCCCAGCTTAGGTGGAAATCATGTGTACGGCCAGCATGACCCTGTCCCGGTGACCGCCTCCCAGACTCCTGCCAAGGCTCTGGCTCTAGTATGATCCGCGATCTATCCTCGCAATCACTGACTCATGCCTCTGCTACGACTGGACCAATGCGCGCTTCATTACGGCACCCTGGCACTGCTGGATGATGTGGATTTCGAACTTAAGCGCGGCGAAAAAGTCGGGCTGCTCGGTCGCAACGGTGCCGGCAAAACCACCTTTTTGAATGTTTTGGCCGGGAAGATAGAGCCGGACTCGGGAGAGCGCTGGCTACGCCCGGGCACACGTCTTGCCTGGCTACGGCAGGCCCTGCCGGAAGCCAATGATGAAACGGTCTACGACGTGGTCGCTGCCGGATTACCGGAAGCCGGCGCGCTACTCGCGCGCTACCATCATCTGCTCCACGACGCCGAAGACAGTGGACAAACACCGGATCTGGACGCGCTGGCGAAGGTGCAGGAACAGCTGGAGGCGGTTGACGGCTGGACCCTGCAAACCCGGGTAGAAACCACGCTCAGCCAGCTGGGTCTGGACGGCGACGCAAAAATGGCTTCCCTGTCCGGCGGCTGGCGCCGACGCGTCGCGCTGGCGCACGCGCTGGTCAGCGAACCGGATATCCTGCTGCTGGACGAACCTACCAACCATCTGGATATCCCCGCCATTGAATGGCTGGAAGAGCAACTGGCCCGCTTTCAGGGCGCCCTGGTGCTCATCACCCACGACCGACGCTTCTTACAGAATGTCGCCCAAATCATGGCTGAACTCGACCGTGGCCGGCTTACCGTATGGCAGGGTCGGGGCGGCTATCAGGGCTTTTTGCGCCACCGGGAGGAACAGCTGGCGGCAGAAGAAAAAGCCCATGCCCTGTTCGATAAGAAGCTGGCACAGGAAGAGCAGTGGATCCGCCAGGGCATCAAGGCGCGACGTACCCGCAACGAAGGGCGCGTGCGTGCGCTCAAGGCCATGCGCACGGAACGCAGTCAGCGTCGCGAGCGCCAGGGCAGGGCGGATTTCGGCGTTGAAGACGCCAGCCGTTCCGGCAAGCTGGTGGCGGAGCTGACGCATGTCAGCAAGGCTTTTGACGGACGCAGCATTATCCGGGACCTGTCAACGCTGATCCGGCGCGGGGACCGCATTGGCATTGTCGGGGCCAACGGCGCAGGCAAATCCACACTGGTCAAGCTCCTGCTGGGCGAGCTGGAGCCGGACAGCGGTACGGTCAAGCTGGGCACGCGCCTGGAGGTGGCTTATTCAGATCAGCTGCGAGATAAGCTGGATCCGGAAAAAAGCCTTATGGACAATGTTTGTGGGGGCAGTGAGTTCGTCGAAATTAACGGCAAACGGCGCCATGCGATCGCCTATCTCAGCGATTTTCTGTTCGCGCCTGACCGTGCGCGACAGCCGGTAGGCTCTCTGTCCGGTGGCGAACAGAACCGGGCTGTGCTGGCGCGTCTGTTCAGCAAACCGGCCAATCTACTGGTGCTGGACGAGCCAACCAATGATCTGGATATGGAGACGCTGGAGTTGCTGGAGGAAATCCTGCTGGCGTTTCAGGGTACGGTCCTGCTGGTCAGTCATGACCGCGACTTCATGGATAACGTGGTGACCAGCCTGATGGTTATGGACGGCCAGGGTGGCGTAGATGAACGGGTTGGTTCCTACTCAGACTGGGAACGCAGCGGTGGCCGCCTGAACAGTTCAGCGGACACACCCGAGCCAGCATCAGAACCTGCCGCGCCCGCCCACTCGGCAAAGAAGCCCGCGCAAGCAGCAAAACGCTCCTACAAGCTGCAGCGGGAACTGGATCAGCTTCCGGCCCGGATCGAAGAACTGGAACAGCAGCTGAAAGAGCTGGAAACACGCATGGCCGAAGCGGGGTTTTTTAACGGTGATGCAGCCACGGTTCACCAGACCACCCAACGTCATGAAGCGATACAGGGCGAACTGGAAGCGGCTTTTGCACGTTGGGATGAGCTGGAAGACAGCAGCTAGACCACCTGCCACGGACCGCATGGCTGGTTGATATCAGTCCATCAAGGACGCGTTTCGTTCACTGACAAAACCGCGCCTGCCCGAATAAATGCCAGCAAAACAGGCAAGAACCGCTGACACGGCTATACTGGAGGACTCTGAATTTTTTCATCAAGGAGCATCACCATGCGTCAACGGTTTTCTGATTTGACCCGACTTGCCATGCTGGGCATGGCATTGCTGCTGGCGCTACCGGCAACGGCCAACGCGGATGCCAGCGGATTGCTGTCCAGTCTCACCAGTCAGCTGGGCGTTTCTGAGGAACAGGCCAGCGGTGGCGTTGGCGCCATCTTTGACTACGCCAAGAACAATCTCAGCGCCGATGACTTCGCGACCGTCGCCAGCGGCATTCCCGGCATGGATGGCCTGTTGTCCAAAGCACCGGAAGTCGCAGCAGATAGCGGCCTCATGGGCGCCGCTACCAGCATGCTGGGCGACAGCGGCGGTACGCTGGGCGGCATCGCCAGCCTCGCGGGCAGTTTCGAAGCACTGGGGCTGGATGCGGATATGGTGAGCCAGTTCCTGCCGGTGGTCTATGACTACGTGGGCGGCGCATCGGGCGCGGACGCCATGGGCCTGCTCAAAGGACTGTTTTAGGCGCATGCCGGCAATCACCGGCGTGCACCACCGCAAGCTGTTCAATTTTTTCGGGCCCGCACGTCGCTGGCCCACTTAACTCGGGGGAATATCATGGATCCACTACAACTCGGCGCCCAACTACTGGGTGACAAACTTGGTCTGAAGCTCGAACCGTCTACGGTGCAATCTGCACTCAGCTCATTGATGGGCGACGGCAAGGGCGGGATCGACCTGCAGGGGCTGGTGAGTCAGTTCAGCGCCAGCGGTGGCCTGGGCGATCTGGTTCAGTCCTGGCTCGGTGATGGCGGCAACCTGCCCATCTCGGCCGATCAGATCAGCGGCCTGTTCGGGCAGGACAAGATGAATGCCTTTGCCGGTGCCCTCGGCACCGACGCCGGTCAGGCTGCGGGCGGTTTGGCCGACATGCTGCCGCAGTTGCTCGACCAATCCAGCAGTGGCGGCAGCCTGCTTGATATGGCAGGCGGCGCAGAAGGACTCATGGGCATGGCCAAGTCCTTCCTGCGCTAAGCACGCTGCAGGAAAGCCAGGCACCCACAAGGCGCCTGCAAGTAAAAAGCCCCGGCATTGACACCGGGGCTTTTTCGTTCCTAACAGCAAAGCCTGTTAGCGGTCCGGGTCCCGCATGCTAACCGCGTCAAAATCCACTTCGCCCGCTTCGCTGCCGAGCGTGATGAAGGTTTTCCAGGTGCCCGCTGGCGCTGTAAACACGGCCTGAACCTCGGTCCACTCGGGGCCGATTTCAAAAACCTGATTCTGCGCATTGCCGCGGCCATAGAGCGGCTGGGCTTCAAAGTCCGCGCCCAGCCGGGCCGTCGCGCTACCGGTAGCGGCCCGGACACGCGCGGTCACCTCATAGCGTTGCCCCGCGGCCGTCGCACCGGGTTCAAAGTCGCCCGTTGCCTCGGTACCCTGATGCACCGCTTCACCCGCTTCCAGGCGTATATAAAAATCACCTTCATAGGCGCCGGTCGGGTCTCTGCGACGCTCGACACCATCTTCCGCATAGCGCCAGCCGAACCCGTTGAAGTTGCCGGGCGCAGCGGCTTCGAAGCCGCCGTTGGCCAGGTTGAAATCCCGACCCCAACCATCGATCGAGTCAACCGATCGCACCAACTCGAAGCCCAGATCCAACGCCGCGATGGCTTCCGCCAGAAAGCGTGCCTGACCCCCATGCTCAGCCATGGCGCCATGAAACTGCTCCCAAATCCAGGGGTAGCGCACCGCCGACAGGCGACCGCCAATCTCATCCACCACCTCGGTGACATAGTTGGCCGGCTCATTCAGATCCCAGCCATAGGCGTTGTAGAGAATGATGTGTGGCTGTGCGCCATAAACCTCGCGCAGGCGCGCCACCACCTGCCGATAGCGCGCCTTGATGGTGTCCACCTGATCACTGCCGGTTACGGCATAAATATCATTGGCACCGGCATTAACAACAATCACCTGGGGATCAAAGCCATCCCGGTAGTCCGGATCGGGCTGGTTGCGCCGTGGGGCCGTAATAAAATTCAACACGTGATTGTTGCCACCGGCAACCAACTGCGCGCCGCCAAATGCCTGCAGACTAAATTCCGCATCCAGCATGCGCGCCACCGTCGCTGGATAGGCAAACCAGGCGCCGCTGTCGCCGGCGTCTTTTTCGTTATACAACGAAGTGCCATCCATATTGGAGTCGCCGAAAAAAGCGATGCGCCGCGGACTGGGCGCGGGTGCCTGCAGCACCTCACAACCCTGCACTTCAAAGCCATGCAAACGCGTCGCGTTGCTGTAATAGGTCTCCTTCATCAGCTGCAGCGTGTGCTCCTGCTCCGGCACCAGACCGCTGGCAAGCGTGTAGCGCTGCCGCCCTGGCTGCACTTCCAGCACCTCATCGACCGGCTCACCATCAATCACCACGCGAAACTGCTCCGCAGCAAAACCCGGATCAAGGTCCACGGTGACCGATTCCCCCCGGAAGCGCAGCAAGACCGAAGCCCCCGCCCATGACACGTCCCGCGTCGAAGGATCACCGTCCTGCCAGCGCCCCGTGTAGCGCAGCCTGGAATCGTCGGCGGCAACACTCAGCGTCGCTGCGCTGCAGGCGGGCAATTCGGCCAGCAAGCTTTCGCAAAGCACCACGTTGTCGGCCAGCACGCGCTGCAATTCCATCTGGCCCCGCGCCCCGGCCTGCGGCAGGTCATAGTCCACGGTCATGCGCGCACAGTCGGGAAAGGTCAGGTCGATGGTGCCGTAAGGCTGCCGCTGCGGCAGCGGGCTGGCGGCGTCAAAGCGACCGCCGGCAGCAAGGCTGACCGTCAGCTCGGCCCGGTTACCCCGGTAAGGGCCGATGGCCGTCAACCAGCGCTGCTCCGGCGCGCCCAGAATTGAGGGTGCCAGCACCGGCTGCCGATCGAAAGTAAACCAGGCCAAGAAAACCTGTTCCAGCTCCGGGAAGACATTGACAAACATGCCCTGGCCCGCGGTTTCCGGCTGATACCAGGCATCATTGAAACCCGCGTTGAGCGTCAACGGCGCAGCGCCGGCCATGGTGCTGATGCATAAGGTCAAGAGGGCGGCGGACAGGCGTGCCTTCAAGGCGTTTTCTGGGGCTTGTGACATGAGCAGGCCGGGTCTATGAGTAAGAAGCAGCCTTTATCTTAACCAGCCCACCGTCCGGAGGGGTTGAGTTTTCCTACCAGCCGGCCACCCCGGGGCAGCCGGCTTAAGCCCGCCGGCTAGCCGCGCAAACGGTCCGCGATATCTGTGAGCGTGGCCGACAGGGCACCCGCATTCGTCAGGCCGGTCGCCAGCTGCTCCAGCTCGCTGGCCAGGGCTGGATTGGTCTCACCCGCAGCCAGTACCGTATCAACCCGGCCCAAGGCCTCGTCCCAGCTGGCACGAGCCTCGTCGCTCAGTTCGCCCGCGCGACGCAGCTGATCCAGATAGGCCCGTGCCACCACGGGCTCCGCCGGCCAACTGACGGGAAACTGCTGCTGCGGATTGAACAAACGCCCAACCGCGCCCGGCTGCTGGGCCAGTGCCGCAGCAGCGATCTCATTGGCGCTGAGGTATTCGCTGGGCGTCAGGCGCAGCACGTCCAGTCCGCGGACGATCTCCGTGCCGTAGATGGCGCCCTCGTAGTAGTAGACCGACCAGAAGCCGCCAACCACCAGCTCGTCATCAAACAGTGGCCCCCGGTCAAAGTAGGCAATCTCCACCGGATTGGCGGAATCGGTAAAGTCCATCACGCTGATGCCGCCCTGATACCAGGCCTGAACGAAAATATCGCGCCCGGGTACCGGCACGATGGAGCCGTTATGAGCCACACAGTTCTCGGTCTCCAACTGCGGCGCCGGCATCTTGTAGTGGCTGCGGAACTCAAGCTTGCCATCGACGATGTCATAGATCGCGTTGGCACCCCAGTTCAGCGGATCCCAGGCCCGGCATCGGGGTCGGGAACCGCCACCCCACTCATCGGTAAACAGGACCTTGGTGCCATCGTTATTGAAGGTGGCAGAGTGCCAGTAGGCAAAGCCCGTATCGGTCACCACGTCGATGCGTTTCGGTTCGCGCGGATTGGAAATATCAAAAATAATGCCGTTGCCCGAACAGGCGCCGGCCGCAATATCGCCGGATGGAAATACCGTAATGTCGTGGCACTGGTCCGTAACGTAGGTCTCTTGCGTGTCGTCACCATGGTCACCGCCGCGCCACAGGCCGGCCAGGGCGCCGGTATCATCGTCCGCAAAGACCGCCGGGCTGTCTACGATGCGCGCGGCGGACGGGTTATCCACGGGGATTTCGATCACGTCAATACGGAACAAAGCCGTGCGATCGTCACCGGGCACTTCGTCAAAGCAGCTGGCCAGTTCTTCATTCTCACGCACGATGGAGGTGCCCGAATTGAATACCACAATCTTGCCGTCCGCATCAGGCCCAGATACCACTGAGTGGGTATGGGAGCCCCGGCAGGTTTGCACGGCACCTACCTGCATCGGGTTTTTCAGATCCGAAATATCGAAGATTCGCAGCCCACGAAAACGCTCCGGGCTGACATCTTCACTGACGCCTTCGAGGCCACAGTCCAGACGCCCGCGGGTCTGTTCCACGGACATGATCAGCAGATCGCCAACAATGGACACGTCCCCCTGGCCGCCCGGACAAACAATGGAGGCCATGAGCTCAGGCATGCCGTCCTGAAGCTGGTAGACGTTGAAACCATGGTAGCTACCGGCTACCAGCACATCATCGCGGAACGCCATATCCGTATTGGAAAAGCTGAGCATGGGGTAGCGGCGATCAGAGTTGTCGCCCAGCAGTCTTGGCGTCTCATCCATCGCGCCCCCCTTGGTATCTGCATCGTCTTCCAGAGGCAGATTGCCGCGCTCGCCCGGGTTGTCCGGATCAAAAAACCCAGCCGGCTTGGGCAGAGCGGCCAGCAGTTCCATATTCATCAGGGCCTGTTCCGCGTCCCGGAGTCCGGAACGCAGATTGGCCCGGGGATCATCAGAAAGCGCCACCAGCAGGGCATTCATGCGCTCGATCTCGACCGCCTGATCGTTCTGTACGTCCGAGGTGAAATCAAACAGGGTGGCGTCAAAGGCCGCGCCCGGCTGCTCCAGCAGCTCCTCTGCCATGGTCAGCGCACCGTCATGGTGTGGAATCATCAGCTGCAAAAACAGACGGTCAAAGGCTGTGCTGCGCGCAGCTTCGAGCGCTTCCATTTGCGCCGGCGTGGCCATGCCGGCCATGTCATGATGCGCGTGCATGGCGTGGTGTGCCGTCGGGTCCGGCACCGGTTCGCCGCGCTGACGTAACCAGTCCTGCATAAAGGCAATTTCGTCAGCCTGGGTGCTGTCGATGCGCCCTGCCAGATCCAGAATCTCCTGATTGTTCGTACGCTCGGGCGCCCAACGGGACATGACCAGTGCCTGATGATGGTGCGGAATCATATCGGTCAGAAAGCGCACGTCATCTGCCGTGTAGGCTGTATCGGCAATCTGCACAGCTTCCTCAGCGACCAGGTTTTTGCTCGGCTCACCGGGCGCACCGGGCTGCACAATGGGGGCCGTCGTTTGGGCCCATGAAGAAGCAGCCAGCCCCAGCGCCAACGCGCCCGGCAGCACGCTGCGAAGCGTCAAGAAAGAAGCCATAGTGAAAACTCCGAAGGTCAATGCTATTGATAGCGCTCTAGCATACACAAGCGCTGGTGATGAATGCACGAGGCGCCATCCCGCGCCATGTAATGGCTCAATTGAAATGCCAGCGCTGGGCCTGACGATGGGCCGGCTGATAGAGCGGATGGGCCGGCTCCCCGCTGCGGTTTAGCTTCAGCACGTGCAGGGGCCCCAGCGTGGAGCGGACCCGGGCAGACCGCTCAAGAAAGGCGCCATCATTGCCCCAGGCAGCGATCACCCGCCCGGCCTGAGCGCTGAGACGCTGCAGCCACTCATCATTGTCCGGCCCGACCGGATCGGCGGCGGCCTTCATCACCTTTGGCTCCGTCGCTCGATAGGCAAACAAATTGCCGTTAGCGACGCCGCCATAACCCCAGCGACGGGCGAAATCCATGGTTCGGCGAAGGGTAGGGTCGTCCAGCTGCTCGTCAGCCGTGGAAGGGTTCAGTCCAATGAAGCACACCACGGGCAGGGACTCATCCCAGCACCGATAGAGCGCATAGCGGTAGCGGCGACAGGGTGAAAATTCGGCATGTTTGTGCATGGAAGTAGGTGCTGCGATGGCGGATTACTCTGCGCTGGAGTGTAAACCAGGCCCCGCGCGGGCCAAAGACGACTTGTGGCCCGTGACCTATGACCCGTGCAAGATCGCTACAGATCGGTAAACTGCCGCCTATGGCCTTTACCAACCAAACGCTGAACCCCGATGATCTACCGCGCATGCAAGCGGTGGACTGGATTCCCATGCCGCCCGCGCATCGGCGCGAGATTCGCATTGAGGTGTCCATTCTTCTGGCGCTGTTGCTGCTGGCAGGCGCCGGCGCAGCGACGATCTGCTGGCTGGCGCCCGCTCCCACCGGGTTGCGAATTGTCCTGGCGGTCATTTTTACCCTGCTACTGCTGCTATGGGCCAGCCTCACCTGGCTGGCGCTACAGCGTGTGCGGCGCAAGGGCTATGCGCTGCGCGAGCATGATCTTGCCTTTCGTAGCGGCGTGATTTTTCGTAAACAGGTGGTCTTGCCTTTTAATCGCATTCAGCATGTGGAAGTAAGTTCCGGGCCTATCCAACGTCGTTTCGGCCTCGCTACACTCAAATGTTTCACGGCTGGCGGCACCGACGTAGACCTCAGCATAGGCAGCCTGCTGCAGCAGGATGCCAAGCGCCTGCGTGAGCTGGTGCTCAGCCGCTGCGCCCACCTGCAGGACCGCTAAGCCCGGCGCATGAGCAACCCCATGACTTCGCCAGCACCATCCGTGCAAACGGGAAGCACCCTGCAGTGGCACCGGATATCACCGATATCGATTCTGTTTTACATCTTTTATGTGGTGCGGCATGTGGGGCTGCAAGCACTGCCCGGACTGGTTGTCGGCGCGGCCGCATTGGGCAAGTCATTTAAAGACCAGGGCTGGATCCTCAGCGGTATCGTCATCGCCTTGTTACTCCTGACTTTATTTGGCCTGCTCTACTACCTGCGGTTCCGCTATGCCGTCGCAGAGGACCGCATGCTGGTGCAGCGCGGCGTGCTCCATCGTGAGGCGCTGGATATCAGCTTCGAACGAATCCAGAACATCAGCATCCGTGAACCGTTTTACATGCGGCCTTTCGGGCTTGCCGTACTCGCCGTCGATACCGCAGGCAGCAGTGGCAAGGAAGTCAGCCTCGGGGGTGTTCGCAAGGACGTGGCCGAGCACATTCGACACACCATCGCGACGCAACTAGACCGAGCCAGCGGCGGCGTGGAAGATCTGCCTGTCCATGCAGATGCCACGCAGCAGGACGGCGAACTCATCGTCGCGCTGGAGCGCAGGGACGTGCTGCTTTACGGTTTGACCGCCAATTTCCTGCTGTGGGTGGCTTTGGGCGTCGGCTTCTTCTTTGGCGCCGGAGACAGTAGCGAGCGCATGATCTCCGACGCCTTTAATTGGCTGCAGCTGGATCAGCGCGTGGACCAGTTACAGGCTCGCGGCGGTATGGTTTTGCTGGCCCTGGTCGGCTCCAGTCTGTTTTTATTGGCGTTGTTGATCATGCCACTGCTGTCAATGATCGGCGCACTGTTCCGCTATGACGGCTATCGACTGGTACGCAGCGAAGATCGCTATCGCTGCTCCCGGGGTCTGCTGAGCAAACACGACGAGTCACTTAGCCAGCACAAGATTCAGGCCGTGGTGTGGAAGCAGAACATCATCGCGCGATTGTTGGGCCGCATTAATCTCCATCTCCGCCAGGCGAGTGCCGGAATTAGCGCTGAAGCCAGCCAGAATTCCGGCATACCCGGTGCCAAGCAGGCCCTGATTGTACCCGCCCAGACACCCGCTGAAGCGGCGCGCCTGAGTGCGGAATTTCTCGGCGGAGCGCAGCCGGAGCAGGCACATTACACCGGCATTTCCCGCTTGCGTTTTACGTTGTTCAATAGCGCCTGGATTGCGATGCTGGCGCCCGTCACCATGGGCTTCAGTATCGCAGCCGTTAAGGTGCATTCGGCTTTTTTACTGGTTCCGCTGATCTTGGCGCTCAGCATGCTGGCGGTTTTCTACCGCATGTCCGGACAGTATGGCCTGGCCGCTGACGGGGCTTTTGGCTATCACCGTTCTGGCTTCATTGGACGAACCATTACCGTATTTCCACTGTTTAAAGTACAGCGGATCGATATCACGCAAACCCCCTGGCAGGCCCGCCGGAACCTGGCCAAGCTGACCATCCACCTGGCCTCACACAGCCTCAGCCTCTCTTATCTCCCCGCCGCTGAGGCCAAGCGCTTTCGCGATCTGGCCATCTACCATGCGGAGAGCAGTCGCCAGCGCTGGTTTTGAGCCGCGTGTAAAAACCCCAGACCTAACCCCATCCGGGCACGGTCACCGTTATGCAGGGTAATCCATGATGAAAAGGAACCCCGTATGACCTCACTCTCACGCACTGTACTGGCCCTCGCTGTCGCCGTCGGCAGCGCACTGCCAGCCACAGCCACTGCCACCAGCGACCACACGGTCACCATTTATTCATCCATGCACCCGGGAGCGGTTGATCCGGGCCTCTACCGACCACAGGGCGGACGTCAGTCCGGCGCTCAACTGCCAGGTTATGCGGTGGTGCGCCAGGATCACCGCTATCGCTTTCAGCGGGGACGACAGGCGCTACAGGTGCAGGATGTGGCCGCACTCATTGACCCCACAACGGTCACCTTCAGCTCCCTGGATGAGCCGGGCACGCGCGTCGTGGAGCAGAGTTTTCAGTTCGACCTGGTGTCCCAGGACAAGCTGCTGCAAAAGTATATTGGCCAGCCCATCACGGTAGAGCAGGCCCTGGGCGATGCCGTCACGCTGCTGGATGGCATCCTGCTCAGCGCCAGCGACGGTCTGACGCTCCAGCTGGAGGATGGCTCGGTCCGCGCCCTGCGCAGCTACAGCAACATTCGCTTCCCGGATCTGCCGGGCGGATTACTGACGCGCCCGACCCTGCTGTGGCAACTCGATAGCCCAAGTGCCGGCGAGCAACAGACGCGCTTGAGCTATGAGACCGGCGGCATGACCTGGTGGGCTGATTACAATCTGCTGCTGGATGAATCGGACCACTGCCGGGTGGATCTTGGCGCCTGGGTATCGATCATCAACCAGTCCGGCGCCAGCTATGCAAACACTCGCCTCAAGCTCGTGGCCGGCGAGCCCAACCGCGCCCAAGCTGCGCGGCCCTCTCAGCGATATATGGCCCAGGCCATGGAGATGGATGCGACCCGGCCCAAATTCCTGCATAAGCCCTTCTTTGAGTACCATTTATACACCTTGCCACGGCGCACGGACCTGCCGCAGCATGCCACCAAACAGTTGGAACTGTTCCCTGCCGTGCGCTCCGTAAGCTGCGAGAAGGACTATGTTTTTGCTGCCCATCAGGGCTGGAACATTAGCCAGGAACCGCAACTGGATCAAAGCTACGGCGCCGGTACGGGCAGCGGTGTGCAGGTGTTTTTGCGCTTTCATAATGCCGACGACCAGGGCCTTGGCGTGCCCCTTCCGGCAGGACGCGTGCGCGTCAATCAGCTGGATCCGGCCGATGGCGCGCTGGAATTTATTGGTGAAGATGTGATCCAGCATACGCCCCGCAATGAGACCGTGCGCTTGAAGCTGGGCAAAGCCTTCGACCTGGTCGGCGAACGCAAGCAAACCGACTTTCGCATCGATACACGCAGCCGGCAGTTGTGGGAGACCTTCGAACTGACGCTACGCAATCAGAAAACGGAAGCGATCGAGATCACGGTGCTGGAAACACTTCACCGCATGACCAACGCAGAACTGGAAAGCAGCAGCCACACGGTCACCCGGCAGAGCAGCAACCGGTTGCGCTTCAGCGTACCGGTAGCGGCAGAGGGCGAGTCCGTCCTGCGCTACACGGTTCACTACCGCTGGTAGGGGAGTACCAGCGTCAGCCGGCCTCGCCGCCGGCTGACGCGATGTACTGATCGACCACCTGCTCCAGAATCGCCATGGGCATGGCGCCATTTTTCAGCACCACATCGTGGAAGGTGCGGATATCGAAGTCTTCGCCCAGAGCGTCGCGCGCCCGGTCACGAAGGTCCTGAATGGTGATCATGCCGATCTTGTAGCTCAGGGCCTGACCCGGCAGCACAAAATAACGCTCAATCTGACGCTCAATATCCGCCGGCGCCATGGGCGTGTTGGCGGTCATATACGCGATGCACTGCTCGCGGCTCCAGCCCATGGCATGCATACCCGTGTCCACCACCAGGCGTACCGCGCGCTTCATCTCTTCGGACAGGCGTCCAAAATCACGCAGGGGCAAGCCTTCATACAAGCCCATCTCCCAGGCCAGAAGCTCCGAGTACAGGGCCCAGCCCTCCGCATAAGCGCTGTAGCCACCATACTTACGGAACTCCGGAATGCCTTCGAGCTCCTGCTGGATCGCCAGTTGAAAGTGATGCCCCGGCGCACCTTCGTGATAGGCCAGGGAGTTCATGATGTGCTTTTGTACCGCGTTCATGTCCTGCTGATTGATGTAGTAGACCCCCGGACGTGAACCATCCGGAGCAGGGCGGTCGTAAAACGCCGTGGAGGACCCGCGCTCTCGCCAGGGCTCGACGCGCCGCACCTCCAGCGAGGCCTTGGGCAGCACATTGAAGTAGGCATCGGTGTAGCTGTACAGCTCCTCAATCAGAGCCGTGGCATCGCGAATGTAGGCGGCACGGCCCGCATCATCATTGGCATAGTAGTTATCAGGGTTGTTGCGCACGAACTCAAAGAACTCGCTTAACTCCCCGTCAAAGCCCACTTCCACCATGATGGCTTCCATGGCCGCGCGGATGCGGGCCACTTCCGCCAGCCCCAACTGATGAATTTCAGCCGGCGAGCGCGTGACCGTGGTCCAGTTCTCCACGCGGTTCTGGTAGTAGACCTCACCATCGGGCAAATCCCAGACCCCGTTGTTGTCATCCGCCAGGGCCTGCAGCCGCTCCAGCTCAGCCGTCAGTGCGCCGTAGCCCCGGCGGAACGGACCGGACAGGGCGTTGGCTGCATCATTGACCAATATGGCTTGCTCCTCTACATCCAGCTCCAAGGCCGCCAGCTTGGCGCGAAAATCCGCCAGCAGCACACCGTCCTCTGCGACTTCTTCAAAGGGCGCGCCTTGCAACATATTGCGAGCCGCCGGCAGCGCACGCGCGTAGACCATCATGGGTGGCACCACACCCGCGGCCTCGCTCAGGCGCAGCCGCTCCACATACTGGGCCATGACGGTCTCCACGCCGGCCAGGCGCTCGATATACGCCTCGGCATCAGCGCGGGTCGCGACCTTGTGTTGATTCTGCAAAAAGGTCGGAACCGTGGAGGCAATATTGCGCATCTGTGACACCGCATACTGGTGGTGACGCCAGGGGTAGTTACGCAGATCCTGTTCACGGTTGTACTCAAAGATGCGATAGCTGAGCTGTGACTGCTCCCCAAGGGCCGAGAAGTCGAAAGAGGCGCGCAGGCGCGCCAGATCCGCCTCAGCCTGATCCCGGCGCTGCGTGCGAAACGCGTCCGAGTAGTCGTCCCACTTGCCGTAATCCTCGGTCTTGCGACCCAGTTGCGCCTGGAACACGGGGCTCTGCGCAACATTGCGCTCAAACACTTCGGTAAAAAAGGCCGCCAAACGCTCATCTTCGGAAACCACCGGCGGCGGCGTCACCGCAGGCCCCACATTGCCGGCAGGGGGAGCTTCACCGCCACAGGCAGCGAGCAGCAATAAGACCAGAAAAGAAACAGGAAAGCGGGTGCGATTCATGGACGAGCCTCGACAGTCGGTTGGGCGGTGCGCGCAGCGCAAACCACTCGGGGCGCCCACTGTATCAGCTGAGCAGGCCAACCACCGCAAAGCCGAGATAGGTCCCCACGGCGCTGCCCAGGCTGCCGACCAGAATGCCCGGCAACAGCAGTTCATCGCGGTTGAGGCTGCGCGCCAGGGGCAACACCGTGGTACTGCCGCCGACGTTGGCCGTAGACGCCACCGCCAGCACGTCCGGGTCCGCCTTGATCAGCAGGCCACCGCCAAACAGCACCAGCCCGTGGATCAGCACCGCCAGACCGACAAATGCCACCAGCTGCAGGCCAAGCTCACCCAGGGCCAGCAGGGCACTGAAATCACACAGTGCGCCAATCACCGCCAGAAACAGATAGGCCCCGTAGGTGCCCAGCAACTGGGCGCCGTCCAGACGCCGCACCATGGGTAGCTGCGCCGCCAGCAGCGCCAGCGTGGTCAGAATCAGTATGGAAGGCACCGCCAGACCTGCCTGCGCCAGCAGCCCTGCCAGATACAACGACAGCGCATGGGCACTGAAAGCCAGCGCCAGTAACGCCGCCAGACTCATGAGATCCGGCCGGCTCGCTTCGGTGCCAAGCTGTGCCGATTCGGCATCTGCTGGCGCCTCGAAAACCTGCACCGGAGTGCGCGCGGGCAACCAGGCGCGGAGCAGGGCAGGCAGCACCAGCAAGGCGCCCATCCAGATGGCGGTTACCGTGTTGTCGACCGCGTTTGCACCGGCGAACAGCGCACCGGATGAAACGACATCATAGTGCAGGGCCAGGGCGTTAAAGTTGGCGCTGCCACCCACATAGGTAGCCACAAACATGCCGGTAAACGGGGCCGCTAAGTCGCCGAGCCAGCTGCTGGCACCGGTCAACCAGGCGGCGCCCATAACGCCACTTACGGTCCCGAGCGCACCAAGCCCAAAAGCCAGAATCATGGGCAAACCGGCCTTCTTCAGGGCACCGAGATGCGCATCCAGCAACAGCAGAAAAATGGACACGGGCGCGCCGACGGATAGCAGCTGGCCATAGACCGGTGGTGGCGTCGCCGAATAGGTGGGTATGACGCCGAGATTGGCCAGCAGCGCCACCAGCAGGATCACCAGCAGGGCGCCGCCAATCTTGCGCAACACCGGCTTGCCTGCCAGCCACTGGGCCAGCGCAATGGCCGCCAGGATCACGGCAAGTATGGACAGCGTGCTCATGCGCCAGCGTCAGCGTGGCCGCTCTGGCGCGGCCAGTCTGGCCTAACGGGCATGGCGACGTATCAGACGGAAGTATGCACTGGGCAACCAGCGCTTAAGGCGCCAGGCCCAGCGCGTGTCACGATGAGTGAGAATCAAAAAGCGCTGGCGCTGAACTGCAGCAAATACCTTTGCTGCCACCTGTTCTGCGCTGACCCCAGAACGCCGCATCCATTTTTTAACCTGCTCCTGCGTGCCGGCCTGGGTGGCGCGCATGGTTTCCGTCAAACGTGTCGGCACAAAGGCCGGGCAAGCGACGGAAACGCCCACACCGTGATGATACAGCTCTGCCCGCAGGGCTTCGGAAAGCGCGACCACGCCCGCTTTGGCGACGCCGTAGCTGCTGATTCCCGGGGCACCGGCGAGGCCGGCGAAGGAGGCAATATTGACCAGATGCCCCGCACCCTGGCGCCGCATCATGGCGCCGAAGCGACGGCAGCCACGCACCACGCTCATAAGATCGATGTCCAGCACCCAGTCCCAGTCTTCCGGCGGGGTCGAGATCACCGTACCAGCGGTGGCAACGCCAGCGTTGTTGATCAGCACCTGGAGGCCGCCCCAGCGTTCCATGACGGCCTGCTCCAGCGCGACCCAATCCTCTTCCTCGGTGACATCCATCACCAACGCAAACCCCTCGCCGCCGGCCTGCTCCAGAGCCGCAAGGGTCTGCTGGGCGCGCTCGCTATCAATATCGGTCACTGCTACCCGCCAGCCCTGCTGGCTGAAATAGTGAGCCATGGCCGCACCGAGGCCGCTACCGGCGCCGGTGATGGCCACCGTTTTGCCCCACGCTGGGCTTTGCTGATTCGTGGTCATGGTGCTGCAGTTTACACGGGCAGCCACCGCTCTGGCAGGGTATGCTCAGCCTGGCATTGCAAAGAGACGGATCCATGGATAAAAAACAACAGCGACATTTGATTGGTGGCCCGCAAACTCAGGCCATGCTGGAGCGGGGCATTCCGCTGTTCCGCAACGGCCTGCGCTATGCGCGGGAAATGGAGCGTGCCAACCAGCGCGGTTACCGGGGCCCCAATCAAATTGTTATCAGCAAGGCCGAGGGCGACTTTATCTGGGATCTGGACGGCAAGCGCTATATCGATTTTCAAAATGGCTGGGCCACGAACCCAGTGGGCAACTGCCATCCGGAAGTGCTGGCAGCGGTGGAGGAAGCCATCCGAACCTATGGTTTTCACTATGACCATCCGCTGCGCTACGAACTGGCGGAGAAGCTCATTACCATCATGCCCAACCAGGCCCTGCCGCGCTTCAGCTTTGAGGTCTCCGGGACAGAAGCCGCAGAATCCGCTGTGCACGCGGCACTGTGCTACACGCAACGTCGCTATCTCATCACCTTCAGCTCCTCCTTTCACGGACAAAGTCTGGGCACCAAACTCATGAGCGGCCTGGACGGCGACTATAACCGCTACATGGAGGCCTGGACCGGGGGCGTGATCAAGGCGCCTTATCCCTACAGCGACCACCATCCGGCGGGTATGGACCAGGATCAGTATGTGGATTTCTGACTCTGGTATCTGTATAACCAGATTCCGAACGCTATGGTCCCGCGCGACAACGTCGCTGCGGTCATGATCGAGCCGGGCCTGGCCGAAGGCGGCAACTGGATTCCCGCCAAGCGTTTCCTGCAGGGCATCCGGGAAATCTGTGACCGCAACGACTGGCTGTTGATTATCGATGAGGTACTGACCGGCATGGGGCGCACGGGCAAGATGTGGGCCACAGAACACTATGAGGTGGAGCCGGATATTCTGGTGGTCGGAAAAAACCTTTCCGGCGGTATCGCCGCCTGCGCCGGCATTGCCGCAAAAGACGAGATTCTGGGGGACAACCCAGAATCTTCCTCCGGCTCAACCTTTGCCGGCACGCCCGCCGGCTGCGCCGCTGGCCTGAAAACACTGGAGCTCTATGAGCGCCTGGGCGTGGTCGATCAGGCCGCCCATCTGGGGCGCGTTGCCAGCGATATCATGGGTCAATGGGAAGCGCGCTATCCCATCGTGCGTCAGGTGCGTAGCAACGGGCTGCTTATGGGCGTGAGCTTCCAGAGCCCGAATCAGGAGGAAGAAGACGGCTGGTACGCACGGGAAATCCGCAGCCAAATGCTCGATCGCGGCGTGTGGGCCATCTCGGACGGTGAAGTGAACCTGCGCATGTATCCGTCTCTGATCATGGCCGAGGATGTGCTGCGCGAAGGCCTGGGGCTGATGGAAGACGCGCTGGCCCACGTGTGCCAGCACGGGCTTAGCGTGGGGAACGCACCGCGCATGCCGACCGGCGTCTGAGGCCGGTCAGCGGCGCGGGCCCTAGGATTGGTCGCGCTGCTCCCAGAATTCCGCGTTCTTGATACCTAGAGCTTTTGGATCGAAGCGGTAGCGTGCCACGCCGGCCCGCTTCTGCGCCTCGTAATCGCGTAGCGCCTTGATGGCCGGTCGCGCCGCGAGAAAAATCAGCAGGATGCCAACGATGTTCATCCACGCCATCACGCCTACCCCGATGTCACCCAGTGCCCAGGCCGTGCCAGCGGCACGAATGGCGCCATAGAAAGCCGAACCGAGCAGGGCCAGCTTGAGCAACAGCATGAGGCCGGGAATGTTGAGCGTCCGACGAATATAGGCCACATTTGTCTCGGCGATGTAGTAGTAGCTGAGCAGGGTCGTGAAGGCGAAGAAAAACAGCGCCAGTGCCACAAAAGGCCCGCCAATACCGGTAAAGACGCTGCTCACCGCCATCTGCGTGAAGGCTGGGCTGTTCGGGTCAACGGAAGCCATGAGGCTGCCGCCGGATACGGCCGCCTCGACCCCGGTCACATGATAGGCACCGGTGATCAGAATCATGAAGGCCGTGGCCGAACAGATAAACAGCGTATCCACGTACACGGAAAAGGCTTGCACCAGACCCTGCTGAGCCGGGTGATCAACCTCCGCCGCGGCGGCCGCGTGCGGCCCCGTGCCTTGGCCGGCTTCATTGGAGTAAATACCGCGCTTCACGCCCCAGCCGATCACCGCTCCCAGACCCGCCATGGGCGTAAAGGCATCGCCCAAGATAAGCATGATAATGTCCGGCACCGCGGACAGGTTCATGCCGATAATGACCAGCGCGCTGATGATATAGAGCACCGCCATGGCTGGCACCACGACCTGGGTGAAGCGCGCGATCCGCTTGACCCCGCCGAAAATAATGACCGCCAACGCTACCGTCACAGCGGCGCCCATGATCAGTTTGGCCAGGCTCACATCACCCACCGGCGTCGCCACCATGCGCGCACCACCAGCCGCCAGATCAACGGCGTTGCCAATCGCATTGGCCTGCACCCCCGGCAGTAGCAGGCCGCAGGCGAATACCGTGGTCAGCGCAAACAGCCAGGCGTACCATTTCTGACCCAGCGCTTTCTCGATGTAGAAAGCGGGTCCGCCGCGATACTGTCCATCGTCGACTTCCTTGTAGATTTGCCCCAGCGTTGACTCCACGTAGGCCGTGGAAGCACCCAGAAAGGCGACAACCCACATCCAGAACACGGCGCCAGGGCCGCCAAAGCCAATGGCTGCCGCCACACCGGCAATATTGCCCGTTCCCACGCGTCCGGACAGGGACACAGCCAGCGCCTGAAAGGTCGAGATACCGGCCGCTGATGCGCGCCCGCTACGCAATAAACGAATCATCTCCGGAAACTGCCGCACCTGGACAAAGCGTGTCATCAGGGAGAAAAACAGGCCGGCGCCGAGACACAGGTACACCAGGGCACTGCTCCAGACAACGTTGTTTACGGTACTGATCAGATCGGTCATAGCATTAGGCTCATGGATGGTGGCCCGGGCCGCAGTGGCCGGGCGCAAAAGCGGCTATTGTGGCAGATTTTCCCAGCGGCGTTGGCCGGGACCTCGGCAGCATCAACGATAGCCCTCAGCCTGCAGGCTGAAGAGGCGCGCATAGTGGCCGTCAAGCGCCATCAATTCATCATGGCTCCCGCGCTCCATCACGCGCCCGGCTTCAATCACGATAATTTGGCTGGCCATGCGCACGGTGGAGAAGCGGTGGGAAATCAAAATGGCAATGCGGTTGCGGGTGAGCTGGCGAAAGTGCTCAAAAATGGTGGCCTCAGCGCCCGCGTCCATGGCCGCAGTGGGCTCGTCCAGAACCAGAATATCAGCCTGGGTACGCATAAAGGCGCGAGCCAGGGCGATCTTCTGCCACTGGCCACCAGACAGTTCCTGCCCATCCTTAAACCATTTGCCCAGCTGCGTCGCGAAACCAGCAGGCAATTCATCAACCAGCTCATCCGCCATGCCTTTCAGAGCTGCTTCGCGCCAGCGCCCTTCATCTTCAAAATGGGCCACATCGCCCACACCAATATTTTCTCCCAGGGTGAATTGATAGCGCGAAAAGTCCTGGAAGATAACGCCAATGCGTTGGCGCAGTGCCGCCTCCTGCCACTCATCCAAGGGCAGTCCATCAAGCAGGATGCGACCAGACGTGGGGCGATAGAGGCGCGTCAGCAGCTTGATCAATGTGGTTTTACCCGAGCCGTTCTCACCCACGATGGCTAACGATTGGCCCGGGCGGATGTGCAGATTGACCTGCTGGAGCGCTGGGCGCCGGGCGCCGGGATAGGTAAAGCAGACCGCTTCAAAACGAATTCCGTCCTGCGGCCGGGGCCCCGCCGTCAGGGCGCCAAGCGGTTCCGGGTCCGGTGTTTCCAGGTACTCGTAGAGGGTGGAGAGATACAGATTGTCCTCATACATGCCGCTGATGGCACTGAGGCTGGCCGTGACCGCCGCCTGCCCCTGGCGAAACAGCATCACATACATGGTCATCTGGCCCAGGGTAATACGGGCCGCCACCGCCGCGATGGTCACCCAGGCATAGGCACCATACAGCGCCGCTGTGCCTAGCAGGCCCAGCACAAAGCCCCAACCATCGCGGCGGATAGCCAGGGCGCGATCGCGGGTATAGAGGCGCTTGAAGATGTCGCGGTAGCGGCCCAGCAGCAAGCGTCCGAGACCGAACAGCTTGACCTCCTTGACGTTATCTTCCCGGGCCAGCACCGTTTCCAGGTAGATCTGCATGCGCGTATCGGGAGAGCGCCAGCGAAACAGGGCAAAGGCATCGTTGGAAAAACGTGTTTCTGCCACGAAGGCAGGCAAACCGGCCAGCAACAATACCAACACAGCCCACCAGGAGAACTGCACCAGCAATACACCATAGCTGACCAGCGAAATCAGGTTCTGGGCCAGACCAAAGGTGCGGTTGACCAGCGACAGGGGTCGCGATGAGGCCTCGCGCCGCGCCCGGGTCAGCTTGTCATAGAACTCCGAATCTTCAAACTGGGCCAGCTCCAGTCGCACCGCTTTTTCGAGAATCATCATGTTGACGCGCTGGCCCAACTGGGCGCGCAGCAGCGCTTTGCACAGGGATAAACCGCGCTGAGCACCGGCCAAAGCCGCCACAATGGCAGCTTCCAGCGCGACCAGCTTAAAAATTCCCGCCATCTCCGGCGTGCCGGAACTGGCAGCCGCCGTCGTCGCCGCCACCACCGCATCGATAATCAGGGCGCCCACCCAGGCCATGGCCGCGGGCAACAAACCGGCGATCAGGGTGAGCACGGCCAGCGCGGTGGTCAAAGCGGGGTTGGTTGACCAGACCAGCGCCAGCGCGCGACGGCTGTAGCGGAATACGCTAAAGAACCCGTCACCAGCTGCTGGTGGCGGGCCCTGATCTGCACGCTGCTTGGTTACGGTGGAGGTCATGCGGGCGATTCTACCCGCACTGACGGTTACTACCCAGTGAAGCGGACCCTGGCCAAACTCGGGGTCCGGGTCATTCAGTCCTCGGCCGTGGCTGCGCCATCAAGCAGCCGATCCAGAAGTGCCGGCCAGCCCTGGGGAACAGGGAACGCGTCGTCCTGCGCTGGCTCACCAGGAACCGGACGCAGCAGACGTAGCTCGGCCCCCTGCAGTTCGTGATTGGCCATAATCCACTCGCGGCGCTCCGCATCGATGCGCTCCAGCGCAGCCTGCAGGTCTTCCGCCAGCTGCTGCTCCCGCGCGCGCTGGCGAGCAGAATAGATAATACGCGTGGCCAGGGGCACGCCGAGATCACCATCACACATGCGCAGCAAGGCGGCCGCCGCCAGATAGTAGGTCGCCGCACCATCGGCTTCCAGACCCTCGGCCTGACCGTAGGCAACACCCTCCTGGGTCATGGCTTCAGGCCAGAGGCGCGCCTGTACTTCGTCATCCAGCTGGCAATGGGACAGAACATGACCGATCGCATCTTCGAACGCTTGTTGATACTGCATGGGGAGATCCTCCTTGTGGATGACCCTCATGCTAGGCCTGAGCCCTGCCGTGAGCATTGCGAATACGGACAAGCGCTTGACCCAAGCAGCCAGCCTAGTCCGGCGCGTCGTCGCGATAGTTCTCCTCACGAAAAGGGGGGGTACAAACGGCCAGAAAAACCAGCTCTTCCTGCCCCGTGTTGGCGATACGCTGATGTACGCCCGGTGCAATCAGCACCACGTCGCCGGGGCCCACATCCTGCGGCTCTTCAGCACCCAGCCAAACGCGCCCGCGGCCTTTGAGCAAGAGGTAGCGCTCCGTGGTATGCAGCAATCGATGCCAGCGCGTGGTTTCGCCTACAGAAACCCGAGCGCGTGCCACAGACAGCTGCGCATCCAGCCCCGGATCGTTGAGCATTTCCAGAATAAAGCAGCCTTCCTGAAAGAAATACTCATGGTCCGCATTGGGACGCAGCACGCCAGAGGCAGGGACCGCTGCAGATGATTTCGAAACCTTCGCCATCAGCGCCCCGACTCACGCAATTGCTGACACATAGGCAGAAAGCAGAACTGCGCGCTGGTGGCCAGACAGCCCGCCTGCACGCCGCTGGTGATCAGGTCACAATAGCGCCGCGCAGTGGCCGTGCTGGCGGGGGCCGCGCTTTGTAGCAGCGCCGGCTCCAGCTCCAGTGCCGCATTAAAGGGCTCGAAGCAGGCGCCCAGGAAACCCTGTGCCCTGGCACCACCGGGCTGAGCGCCGAGACAGCGCGATGCATCAGGCTTGCTGTCTGACGACACGCTGGCAGGGACGACCGTGACCCGCTGATTCAGATCAGCTGCCTCGCAGCTCGCGGCATTGGTGTAGAAAGGGCTGCCATCGTCAGCCTCACAGCTGAGGATTCGGGCACCTGAGCCACGCGGCTGTGCGGTCATCGCCGGGCGCTCTGCCAGGGCCCGGTCCGCCGGTGCAGCCCGGAGCCAGGGGGATTTGCCGGTCAGGTCCTGCCATAGCAAGGCGCTCACGAACAGGACGGCCAGCACCGCCAGTAGCGCGCCGAGCCAGACAGCGATGCCATGACCCCGGCGCGGTGGACGAAGCGGTTTGCTGGCACGCCCCATCAGATGGCGAAGACCCGTCTCATCTTGACGTATGCGAGCACCGGAACCGCTAGGGCTCCAGGCCAATATCAACCATGAGATCGTTAGCCAAATCTTCCAGATGGGCCGTCAGCTCCTGTGCATCCATGCCGTTCGGGAGCTGCAGCGTAGCCCAGGCGCGAAACAATTCGCCACCGGCCATGGAAGCCCCTTCTACCAGGGTCTCCAGGCCGTGCACATTGACCTTGTGCGCTGCCAGCACGGTAGAAATGTCGGAAACTATGCCCGGACGGTCGTTGCCTACCAGTTCCAGGCGGTATTCAGGACCGGATGCAACCTCTGCCGCTGGCTCCCCACGCCTGATGACCACATGCAGTCCTTCCTCTGCCAGGGACTCCATGGCGGCGGTACAGGCCTCCAAATGAGCCGCCGGAACATCAGCCTGTAGCATCCCGGCAAAGCGGCCTGACAGGCGCGACATGCTGCTGTGATTCCAGTGCCCGGAATGCTCACGTAACACGTCGGCAATCCGCCGCACGATACCCGGTCGGTCTTTGGCAATGATGGTAAATACAAGAGGCTGACGCATGCCGAGATAACCCTGTTTGATAAGCGAATGGAGAGGTCCCAGCATGATACAACACAGCGGTGACGCCACCATCACCTGTTGAAAACGAACGAAAGTGCTTGTATTCACTGGGCGTGAGGAGTAATTTAGCCTCCGCACTCTGTCCCGGCTCGGCGAAAGCATTTGGCCGGTGACACTTGGGGTGGGAAAAAGATTAGTTGCACGTCCTCAGAAGTCCAGCGGAATTACCCCGGTATCTCCCGTAGATGATCTTGAGCAAGCGATTGATCGTTATCTATCTGCCAATTAGTTAGAGGAATTTTACAATGGCAACCGGTACCGTTAAGTGGTTCAACGAATCCAAAGGATTCGGCTTCATTTCACCGTCAGACGGCGGCAAGGACGTGTTTGTACACTTCTCCGCTATCCAAGGCTCAGGTTTCAAAACCCTGGCGGAAGGTCAAAACGTGACCTTTGACGTGGAGGACGGCCCGAAAGGCCCGCAAGCATCCAACGTGGTGTCTGCCGGCTAAAGGCCTGACCATGCAGAAAAAACCCCGCTCCGGCGGGGTTTTTTTTACGCCAAAAAAAACGCCACCATAACGGTGGCGTTCAAATTGCTACCCGGGCGAGATAGCGGACTTCTTACCCCGGCAGCCATCTGATGAAGAAAGTAAGGAGCACGTTGGATGCTCATAGGGGCAAACGTGCAACGTGAGAAAAACGTATCAGGAAATTTAAGGACTTATGCACAGGCACCTGTGTTTTCTTGCGTTTTTGGGCCGAAAAATATAAACTACTGATTCCTCGCAGTATTTTCTCAAGCAATAATTCAAAGGAACGACCCATTAAGATACGTAAAGGCGACTCCATTCATCACCCGCAACACGGCATTGGAAAAATCGAAGACATCAGCGAGCGCAGCTATGGCGGCCGCGCCGCTGCGACCTATGCCGAGTTATTCTTTAAACGCCAAAATCTGACCCTCACGGTGCTTGAAAAAGACCTGGGTGAGACCGTTCGCGCACTGATCTCCAACAAAGACGCCAAGCGACTACTGGATGAGATGAAGCAGTGGAACGGCCGCGTGAGCAAGCAGTGGAAGGCCCGCGCCAACGCCCATCAGGCAGCCATCGACCGCGGTGACCCGTTCGAGTATGCCAAAGTTTACAAGGGCCTCAGCCGCTTGGAGACCCAGGAAGGTCTACGCGCTCAGGACAAGGCCCATCTGGCCCAGTCGCTCGATCTGCTGACGGAAGAGCTGGCCTGTTCCCTGCGCAAAAGCCCAGAGCAAACCCGGCGCATGTTGACGAAAATCGGCGCCGCCTGAGCGGCACCGGACCTGCATCACTCCGGTCTCATAACAGGCCCCCAGCGCTGCGCGCGGGCCTTGAGACCCTGTGGGTCGACCACGGCCACCGCTCACCAACGCGGCCCAACGGCGGGCTGGCGAGGGCGGCTACTCGGGCTTGTTATCCTATCGCTGCTCTGCAGTGGCTGCGCTTGGTGGCCGTTCGCTAGGACGCCACCGACGGCGGATTCTGCCGATTCGACCAGCAGTCCGGCAACAACCGACCTGGACCCTGCACAGGCCACCATGGGCATTGAACAGGCGATTAACCGGGCCGATCCCTTTACGCTAATACGCCGGCCCCTGCTGGCAGACGTCTGGCTCCTGCAACGACCCCAGCCAGAACGCCAACCGGTCATGAGCAATGGCCTGATTGTGATTAATGAAGATCACGTGGTACTGGTGGATGGCTGCGGCTCGCCGCTGCTGGCCGATCGGGCGGCCGCAGAAATTCAGGCCCTGACACCACTGCCGCTTCGCTACCTTGTGATTACCAACTGGCACGGCGATCACCACCTCGGTGCTTACCGCCTGCGTGAACACTGGCCACAGCTCGAGATCATCAGCCATGGCTACACCCGCGAGGCCATGGGTGGCGCTCCCATGAGCTACCTGCCCCAGCTCCAGGCTGAACTACCGGGCCAATTGGCAGAGTTGCGGCAGTTGGAAGCCGAGGGCTTTAGCCAGGATGGCCGGCCCCTGCCAGCCTTTTTACGTGCGGATTTTGAGGATCTGGTGCAATTTGATCAGCTCATACTGTCTGAACTGCAAGCCAGCAAGGTCACCCTGCCAGATCGTGTATTCAGCGAGCGTCTGACGCTTACCAGTGCGCGGCGTTCCATCGAGATTCTGTATCTTGGCCGCGGCCGGACCGCCGGCGACGCGGTGGTCTGGCTACCCACCGAGGGAGTGCTCGCGACGGGGGACCTGGTAGCAGCACCTACGCCCTTTGCCAGCGACAGCTACCCGCGCGCCTGGGTGGCAACCTTAGCGCAGCTGGAACAGATGCCCATTCGCTTTCTGGTGCCGGGGCATGGTGACGTACTGACCAACCCCGATTATTCCCAACAGTTGCAAGCCACACTTGCCATGGTTGCAGAGAAAGCAGAGCAGGCCGTAACCAGCGGGCTGACTCTGGAAGCATTCAAGGAAGATTTCGATTGGGAAGGTCAGGACCTTAAATTCCACGGCAATAACCCCACCTTGGCATTGCGCTGGCAGCAGTGGTTTGCCGGACCGGTGCTCGATGCGGCCCACCATGAGGCACGTGGTGTCGATCCTGATCCACTGCTGGGACCTACCACACCAGGCCGATAAACATGGCCCGAGCCAAAAAACAAAAACGCCGTCAAAAGACGGCGTTTCCGTGACCGCGGACAGCCATTGGCCATCCCCCATACGCGGTCTCGAGAGCTTTCTCCCTGTGCTATCAAAAACCCCTCTGCGATAGCTAAGTTCTCGGTCCCTCACCCTTCATATACGCAAAGGCCGACCTAATCAGATCACGTCGATCTCCGCCGTGTTCAGGATGGTACGGCCAAAGCGCGCTGGATCAGCAGATCAAGATTCTGGCGATGGGCAACCGTGTCCAGGTCAGCGCGCCCCGCGCGGCTGATCAGACGCTGTATCTGTCCAAGCTGATAAATGGCTGCGGACACGGCGGGTGAGTGATAACCATTGGCGTCACGATTACCTTGCGCCAATTTAGCCAGACGCTGTACGTACTCCATCTGCAGGTTCTGACGCATGGCGTTCACATCACCTTTCCGATCCGATTCAAAAATGGCAGCTGTCAGGTCATTCATCACCTGCCCCAGACCGTATTCATTGCCGTATAAACCCGTATCGGTAATACGTCGCAACACGGTCGGGTGCATGAGCTGATCCAGTACCCGCTTGTGCATATCAAGCAGAGCGTCATGCAAGCGCGGGTCCTGCGACCCGCTAAAGCCACGCCGCTGTTGCGCCGTGTAGCGCAGCAGCTCGGGCGAGACCCGAAACACGTCTGGCGCAAACACCTGCCTTGTCAGCACCTCCATGGCCTGCTGCTGCCGCTCCAACGGTACCGGCGTGAACGGCGCACCAGCATCAGTCTGGCCTTTCATGGTGCGGTCCACATAGACACCACCGATATAGCGGGAAACGACCGCTGCCGAGCGGCTCCACTCCGACAGCATGGTGCCCATACCGTCATAGAGTTCCTGATAAGACAGGCCATCATCAATGGCCTGGGGGCCCATATCGTTGAGCGTATCCTGCACCAGGCCCATGCGCATGGAGGCATAGCGCACCGCGTCGCTGGACATGTCATAGATATTGATGCGCGGGTCCAGGCCGCGGCCCGGTGCACGCATATCATCCGCATCGTTACCAAACATCAGCTCAGGGGCGGCCGAGCGGTCCAGATGCGCTGCCATCTGGGTCGGGTCATCGAGCGCAGGATCATAGGAAAAACGGATAAACCAGTCGTCGTAGAATCCCGGCTCCGTGGCGTAGAACTGGGTTTGAGGCATGCCACGCGGGGCATAGG
>JAOZKI010000056.1 GCA_029935455.1 Lysobacterales bacterium
CGATCGTACCGACGTTCACGTGGGGCTTATTACGTTCGAACTTTTCCTTGGACATGGATGCTTTCCTCTATGTCAACTCAATTGCCGCCGGTCAGGCGGTTTTCTTAATTACGTTATCCGCTACGCTGGCCGGGGCCTCGGCGTAGTGGTCGAACTCCATCGTGTAGGTTGCCCGGCCCTGGGTCTGGGACCGCAGATCCGTGGCATAACCAAACATTTCTGACAGCGGCACGTGGGCATTTACGATCTTGCCGGCGGGCGTATCTTCCATGCCCTGCACGATGCCGCGACGGCGATTCAGGTCTCCCATCACGTCGCCCATATAATCTTCCGGCGTCACCACTTCAACCTTCATCATCGGCTCCAGCAGGGCCGGGTCAGCGGTGATAGCCGCGTTGCGGAAGGCCATGGAGCCCGCCACTTTAAAGGCCATTTCCGATGAATCCACATCGTGATAAGACCCGTCGAACAAGGTGACTTTGCAGTCCACCACCGGATAACCGGCGACCACACCGTTGTTCATCTGTTCCTGAATGCCCTTGTCAACGGAACCGATGTATTCCCTCGGTACCACACCACCGACAATGGCATTCTCAAACTCATAGCCTTCGCCCTGGGGCAACGGCTCCAGCCGAATCTTGACGTGGCCATACTGGCCGCGCCCGCCGGACTGGCGAATAAACTTGCCTTCCGCCTCAACGCCTTTGCGAACCGTTTCCCGGTAGGCCACCTGGGGCCGACCCACGTTCGCCTCGACACTGAACTCGCGCTTCATGCGATCCACCAGGATATCCAGGTGCAGCTCGCCCATGCCCGAGATAATGGTCTGACCGGACTCCTCATCGGTTGCCACGCGGAAGGACGGATCCTCTTGCGCCAGCTTGCCCAGTGCCACACCCATTTTTTCTTGGTCGGCTTTCGTTCTCGGCTCCACCGCCACGGAGATCACCGGTTCCGGGAACTCCATGCGCTCCAGCGTGATGACCTGCTTCAGATCACACAGCGTGTCGCCGGTCGTTACATCTTTCATGCCCACGGCCGCCGCAATATCGCCGGCCCGGACTTCTTTAATCTCTTCGCGATGGTTGGAGTGCATCTGCAAGATACGCCCTACCCGCTCGCGCTTGCCTTTCACCGGGTTGTAAATCGTGTCCCCGTTGTTCAGGACACCGGAATACACCCGGAAAAAAGTCAGGGACCCCACAAACGGATCCGTGGCGATCTTGAACGCCAGCGCTGCAAACGGTTCATCGTCACTGCTCGCGCGCTCGGCTTCCTCGCCGTTGTCCAGCTCACCACTGATGGCCGGAACATCCACCGGTGAGGGCATCAGTTCGACGACCGCATCCAGCAGCGCCTGCACACCTTTGTTCTTGAACGCCGTTCCGCACAGGCAGGGAACGATGTCGTTGTTCAGCGTGCCGATGCGCAGACCTTCCAGAATCTGCGCCTCTTCCAGCTCGCCGTCCTCCAGATACGCTTCCATCAGCGACTCGGAGGCTTCTGCGGCCATCTCTACCAGGGTCTCGCGCGCGGCTTCCGCTTCCGCGAGCAGCTCCGCTGGAATCTCACGGGCTTCAAAACTCACACCCATGTCTTCCGCATCCCAGTAGATGGCCTGCATACGCACCAGGTCTACCACCCCCTCGAACGCCTCTTCGGCGCCGATGGGCAGCTGTACCGGCACGGGCCGCGCACCCAGTCGCTCGCTGATCTGATCCAACACCCGGCCAAAATCGGCCCCGGTTCGATCCATCTTGTTCACGAACGCTATGCGCGGCACCCGGTAACGGCTGGCCTGTCGCCACACCGTTTCCGACTGGGGCTGCACACCGCCCACCGCGCAGAACACGGCCACGGCGCCATCCAGCACCCGCAGGGACCGCTCCACCTCAATGGTGAAGTCCACGTGCCCGGGCGTATCAATAATGTTGATACGGTGCTCCGGGTACTGGCCCTGCATACCTCTCCAGAAGCAGGTCGTTGCCGCCGAGGTGATGGTGATCCCCCGCTCCTGCTCCTGTTCCATCCAGTCCATGGTGGCATTGCCATCATGCACTTCGCCGATCTTGTGCGAGACACCCGTGTAGAAAAGGATGCGCTCGGTCGTTGTCGTTTTACCGGCATCAATGTGCGCCATGATGCCGATGTTGCGATAACGGTCGATGGGCGTTGTGCGAGCCACCTGAACGTACTGCCTTCCGCTTTACCAGCGGTAGTGCGAGAAGGCCTTGTTCGCTTCCGCCATGCGGTGCGTATCTTCGCGTTTCTTCACGGCGGAACCGCGCTGCTCGCACGCTTCCAGCAGTTCGCCAGCCAGCCGCTGGGGCATGCTCTTCTCACCGCGCGAACGAGCCGCATCGATGATCCAGCGCATGGCCAGAGCCTGCCGGCGCTTGGGACGCACTTCTACCGGTACCTGGTAGGTAGCACCACCAACACGACGGGACTTCACCTCAACCATGGGGCTGACGTTTTCCAGCGCCTGCTCGATCAGCTCTACCGGCGTCGCGCTCTTGTTGCGCTCTTCCATGGTGTCCATGGCGCCGTAGACGATCCGCTCAGCGGTGGATTTCTTGCCGCTCTGCATCACCATATTGATGAAGCGTGCGATCACTTCGCTGCCGAACTTGGGATCGGGCAGCACTTCACGCGTGAAATTCGAATGTTTTCTTGACATCGTTCTGGATTCCGTTAGCTCTTGGGCTTCTTGGCGCCGTACTTGGAGCGGCCCTGGCGACGATCAGACACGCCCGCCGTATCGAGGCTGCCGCGCACCGTGTGATAGCGCACACCCGGCAGGTCTTTAACACGTCCGCCGCGGATCAGTACCACGCTGTGCTCCTGCAGGTTGTGGCCCTCGCCACCGATGTATGACGTCACTTCGAAGCCATTGGTCAGGCGTACACGAGCCACCTTGCGAAGCGCCGAGTTCGGCTTCTTCGGCGTGGTGGTGTAAACACGCGTGCACACGCCGCGTTTCTGCGGGCAACCTTCCAACGCCGGCACGTTGCTCTTGTAGAGCTTCGGCTTGCGCGGCTTGCGAACCAGTTGATTGACTGTCGACATATGTTCTCTACCTGTAAAAAGTAAAATGACAGCCTGCCCGCCTTATTGGGCCAGACTGTCAAAAGGGCGGAAATTTCCGCCCCTCTTGCAATGTCAAACGCCCAACCCCGGTTCGTATGAACAAGGATTGAGCGCCTATGAGTCCGGCCCACGCGCCGGCGACATCGGCTCTCCGAAACGGTCTTTTGGGGCGTGCCCCTACCGCTCGGCTTCCCTTTCTGGGAAGATCGATTACGTTAGCTGCGCGATTATGACATGAGTTTTCGCATGCGGCAAGCCCGATAGGCAAAGAAATTTACACGCCTGCCCCGGCCGACGGATTGGCAGCAGGGAACAGGGCCCCAATCTGCGCCGCGGCAGGGCCGCCAGCCTGCAAGAAGGCGGTGTCAGAAGCGGTAGTCAAGCCACAGACCCGCATTGAAACCCGCCGCGTCCACGCCGGAGCCATGCTCGCGGTAACGCTTATCGAACAGGTTCTCCAGGCGCAGGCCAAGCGTCAGTTCCGGTCGCAAAGCGTAGGACATCTGAACATTGGCGGTCAGCCAGCCATCGGTACCGGTCGGGTCAATGCGGGGATCACGCTCATCGCGATCGCTGAGCCGGTCCTGAGGACCAGCGAACAGCAGGTAGGGACGCAGGCTCAGACCCGCCAGTGAGGTCCATTCAAAGCCCAGCCGCCCATTGAGCGGCGGCACGCGGTCGGCCGGCTCCTGCATGCCCGCACCGTCATCTTCCTCGCCGTAGATGTAATTCAGACTGGCAAATAGGCGGGACTGCGCATCCAGCTCCACGTCCAGATTCAGCTCCAGGCCCGACAGCTGCACCCGATTGCGGTTCTCTGCCCTGACAATATCGCGCCCATCTGCCGTTTGATTGCCGGTTAACACGGAGGTGATTTTGTCCCGGTAGTCGAGGAAAAACACAAAGGTGTCCAGTTGCCAGCTATCGCCGCCTAAGCGCAGACCCAGGTCGTAGCTCCACACCGTCTCAGGACCGAGGTTCGGGTTGGGGATATTAAAGCGGTTACCCGGCCGGGAACCCAGCGTCCCCAGATCAAAAACGTTGGGCGGCCGGAAACCACGGCCGATATTACTCAGCAGTGCTGCCTTGGCGTTTAGCTCATAGCGCAGGCGCAGATCACCGGTAAAGTCGTCAGGCCGCAGATCAACCGCGGGCGAATCCGGCGTTTCCGGCAGGCGCACCTGAAAGCGGGAGTAGCGCAGGCCCGCATCTGCACTCAGGCGCTGGGCACCGGTCCAGGCCATTTGCACATAGGCGCTATCGCTATCGAGGCTCGAGCCATCGGGAAAACGTCCCCGCACGCTGCGGCTCGTGTCTTCATCGGTGAGCCGGATCTGGCGGGCACTACGCACCTTGTCGCGGTAGACTTCCGCGCCCCAGATCAAGGCCAGGGCTTCAGAAAACACATGATCGGCCTGCACTGTCAGACCATCGAGGACACTTTCGTTTTGCTCGGTCCGGATCGTCGGCGAACCGAATGACTGGGTGAGGCGATCGTCAACGATGCGTTGCCGGGCCAGCTGCACTGTTAGCTGCTGCAGGGAACCGCCCGCACCAAACCAGCGCCAGCGACCGTGCAACAGATCGCGCCGGTTCGGTTCGAACCGGTACTGTTCCGCAGACGGCTCCGTTTGCCCAAAACCGGGCACCAGCTCGTCGATACGCGGTGTCGAGGGTTGCTCCAGCGACTGCACGCTGAACATCAGCTCGTAAGCGTCGCTGGCCGTCCACAATAAGCGCAGGTCGCCGGCGCGGCTTTCGAAAGCGGTAGGCACCACCGTGGCACCCCCACCGATACGACGGTCCCCCCGATCTTGCCAGCTAATGCCACCGGCTAAAGAACCTGTTGTGGAACCATAGGCGGCCTCGGCGCGAGCCACCCAGCCATCATCGGCACTGTCAAAGCTGCCGTAGAGGCGGCCCCGCGCCTGTGGCTCGCGGTCGTCAAAACGTGCCTCCTTGGTAACCAGCTGCACCACGCCACCCATGGCATCTGCGCCATAAAGGCTGCCGGCAGCACCGCGTATCAGTTCGATACGTTCCACGGTAAAGGAATCCACCAAACCCAAATATTGATTGGGCGCATCGCGGAAGAACGCGTTGTTGATGCGTATGCCGTCAACCAGATGCAGTACCTGGGAGCCCTTCAGTCCGCGCACGATGGGAATGCCCTGCCCCGGCGTGGTCTGCTGGAAAAACACGCCGGGCTCACCGCGCAGGGCGCCGGCGAACACCTGTGGTGCCAGTGACTCAATCGCCTCTTCATCCACCACCGTGATGGCGGCGGCCAGCTGGTCAAGACTGAGTTCGCGGCGGGTGGCCGTCACCAGCACCTCTTCCAGCAAGGGTCCTTGCGCCGCTGCGTCTTGCTGCGCCTGGGCATGGGCGCCGGAAGCGGCCAGGGTCAGCAGGGCGCCCAGCGCTGTGAGCCACAGGGATGTAGACCAGGATTTCACGAAATATGAGACCGTAAGCGTTGTCGTACTGGGTCAGGAACACGCGACCGGAAGCGCTGCTGGCGGGACGGATGCAAAAAGGCCCGCCAGTGGCGGGCCTTTCGCAGTTAGCAGCGTCGGATCAATCCGCGGCTTCCGCAGCGCCCTCTTCCTCGTCCGGCATTTCTGCCGCGACGGCGGCTGCCAGGGCGGCCAGATCGATTTCCGGCTCCTCCTCAACGGCCCGCTTGCGGGACGAGTGGTAGGCCATACCGGTACCGGCCGGGATCAAACGACCCACGATGACGTTTTCTTTCAGGCCGCGCAGGTGGTCCGTGGTGCCGCGCACGGCTGCCTCGGTCAGTACCCGCGTGGTTTCCTGGAAGGAAGCGGCGGAGATAAACGACTCGGTGGCCAGTGAGGCTTTGGTGATACCGAGCAGTACCCGCTGGTACTGCGCCGGTGCACCGTCATCACGGGCAACGCGATCGTTTTCTTCTAGCACGCGGGCCAGATCCAGCTGCTCGGAACGCAGCAGGCGCGTATCCCCGGAACCTTTCACTTCGGCCTTGCGCAGCATCTGGCGAATAATGACTTCGATGTGCTTGTCATTAATGCCAACACCCTGCAGGCGATACACGTCCTGAATCTCTTTCACCAGGTAATCGGCCAGCGCTTCCACACCCATGAGGGCCAGAATGTCATGCGGGTTGGGCTCACCTTCAACCACGGTTTCGCCCTTCTCCACGTGCTCACCTTCGAACACGATGACCTGACGCCACTTGGGAATCAGCTCTTCGAAGGCCTTGTCGTCATCGACGCGACCGTCAATAGGCCGGCTTTCCGCGTTCTTGACGTCTTCCTCGGTGGGCGTGATCACCAGGCGCTGTTTGCCCTTGGTTTCCTTACCGAAGCTGACGATGCCGGATTTGCCCGCGAGAATGGCCGGCTCCTTCGGTTTACGTGCTTCGAACAGATCCGCCACTCGCGGCAGACCACCGGTGATGTCACGGGTCTTGGACGATTCCTGCGGCACACGGGCGATAACGTCACCCACGGACACTTCCTGACCGTCAGCGATGTTGACGATGGAGCCCGGCGGCAGCATGTACTGAGCCGGAATGTCCGTGCCAGCCAGGGTCAATTCCTTGCCCTTGCCATCCAGCAGCGCAACCATGGGGCGCAGATCCTTGCCAGCGCTACCGCGCTGCTTCGGATCGGTCACCTCACGACTGGTCAGACCGGTGATGTCATCGGTCTTCTCTTCTACCGTGACCCCGTCAATGAAGTCGGAGAACTTCGCCTGACCGGCCACCTCGGTAACGATCGGATGCGTGTGCGGATCCCAGTTGGCCACGATGTCGCCGGCCTCAACCTTGGCTTCATCACGCTTGGCCACCACGGCACCGTAAGGGATCTTGTAACGCTCACGCTCACGCCCGTGCTCGTCAATCACCGACACCTCGCCGGAGCGGGACACGGCCACCAGTTTCTTGTCAGCGTTTTCCACGGACTTGAGGTTGTGCAGGCGGATCGTACCGGACGATTTCACCTGAATGTGGTCAACGGCAGCCGCACGGGAAGCGGCACCACCGATGTGGAAGGTACGCATGGTCAGCTGCGTGCCCGGCTCGCCAATGGACTGGGCAGCGATCACGCCGACCGCCTCACCCTGGTTCACCAGATCACCGCGGGCCAGATCACGGCCGTAGCACATGGCGCACACGCCGTAGCGCGTTTCACAGGTAATGGTGGAGCGCACCATCACGTAGTCGACACCGTTTTCTTCCAGCTTCTCTACCAGCGCCTCATCCAACATGGTGTTGCGGGGCACCACCACCTCGTCTGAGCCCGGCTTGAGCACGTCTTCGGCCACCACACGACCGAGCACCCGTTCGCCCAGGGCCTCGACCACGTCACCCCCTTCAACGATGGGCTGCATGCTGACGCCGTTGCTGGTACCACAGTCATGCTCGGTAACCACCAGATCCTGCGCCACATCCACCAGACGGCGGGTCAGGTAACCGGAGTTAGCGGTTTTCAGCGCCGTATCAGCCAGACCCTTACGCGCGCCGTGCGTGGAGATAAAGTACTGCAGTACGTCCAGACCTTCGCGGAAGTTAGCGGTAATCGGCGTCTCAATAATGGAGCCATCGGGCTTGGCCATAAGGCCGCGCATGCCGGCCAGCTGGCGAATCTGCGCGGCAGAGCCACGCGCGCCGGAGTCGGCCATGATAAAGATGGAGTTCATGGAATCCTGTTCCACGGTCTTCTTGCCGACCTTGACCTCGTCCTTACCGATGGCCTGCATCATGTCCTTGGCCACCAGTTCATTGGTGCGCGACCAGATGTCCACCACTTTGTTGTAGCGCTCACCCGCAGTCACCAGACCGGAGGAGTACTGACCCTGGATCTGCTCGACCTCGTTCTCTGCCTCGTCCAGGCGGTTAACCTTGGACGACGGAATCACAAGATCGTCAATGCCGATGGACACACCGGCGTCGGTGGCGTACTGGAAGCCCGTGTACATCAGGCGGTCCGCAAAGACCACGGTCTTTTTCAGACCCAGACGACGGTAGCAGCTGTTGATGAGACCGGAAATCTCACGCTTCTTAAGCGTGTGGTTGATCATGTGGAAGGGCATGCCAGCCGGCCGAATTTCCGCCAGCAGGGCGCGACCCACGGTGGTTTCCACCAGATTGGTCTCGTGCCGCTCTTCACCCAGCTCGGAGATGATGACCTCGTCGATACGCACCTTGATGCGCGCGTGCAGTTCCACCGCCTTGTTGGCGTAGGCACGGTGCACCTCGGCCGTGTCGGAGAAGTACATGCCCTCCCCTTTGGCCCCGGCCAGTTCACGGGTCATGTAGTAGAGGCCCAGCACCACGTCCTGGGTCGGAACGATGATGGGTTCACCATCGGCCGGCGACAGGATGTTGTTGGACGACATCATGAGAGCGCGCGCTTCCAGCTGTGCCTCAATGGACAGGGGCACGTGCACGGCCATCTGGTCGCCGTCAAAGTCGGCGTTGAAAGCGGTACAGACCAGCGGATGCAGCTGGATCGCCTTGCCTTCGATCAGCACCGGCTCAAAGGCCTGGATACCCAGACGGTGCAGCGTGGGCGCGCGGTTAAGCAGCACCGGATGCTCGCGAATCACCTCCGACAGAATATCCCAGACTTCCGCTTTCTCGGCTTCCACCAGCTTCTTGGCTGCCTTGATGGTGGCTGCCATGCCGCGGCGTTGCAGCTTGCTGAAAATGAACGGCTTGAACAGTTCCAGCGCCATCTTCTTGGGCAGGCCACACTGGTGCAGCATAAGGGTCGGGCCGACCACGATTACGGAACGGCCGGAGTAGTCCACCCGTTTGCCGAGCAGGTTCTGACGGAAACGACCCTGCTTGCCCTTGATCATGTCCGCCAGGGACTTGAGCGGGCGGCGGTTGGTGCCGGTGATGGCACGGCCGCGACGGCCGTTGTCCAGCAGCGCGTCAACCGATTCCTGCAGCATGCGCTTCTCGTTGCGCACAATGATGTCCGGCGCGTTCAGCTCCAGCAGCCGCTTGAGGCGGTTGTTGCGGTTGATCACGCGACGGTACAGGTCGTTCAGATCGGAGGTGGCAAAACGGCCACCATCCAGCGGCACCAGCGGACGCAGGTCCGGCGGCAGCACTGGCAGTACGTTCATGATCATGTACTCGGGGCGGTTGCCCGAATCCAAGAAGGCCTCCACCAGCTTCACGCGCTTGGACAGGCGCTTGAGCTTGGTTTCCGAACGGGTCGCACCGATGTCTTCCCGCAGGGTGTTCAGTTCGTCCTGCAGATCGATGGTTTTGAGCAGGTCGTAGATGGCCTCGGCCCCCATCTTGGCGTCGAATTCGTCACCATAGGTTTCCACCGCGTCCAGATACTGCTCGTCGGTCAGCAGCTGACCGCGCTCCAGATCAGTCAGTCCCGCGTCGAGCACTACATAGGACTCGAAGTAGAGAATGCGCTCGATATCACGCAGCGTCATATCCAGCATCAGGCCGATGCGCGAAGGCAGGGACTTGAGGAACCAGATGTGTGCGACCGGGCTGGCCAGTTCGATGTGCGCCATGCGCTCACGACGCACCTTGGTCAGCGTCACTTCAGTGCCGCATTTCTCACACACAACACCGCGGTGCTTCATGCGCTTGTACTTACCGCACAGGCACTCGTAATCCTTGACCGGGCCAAAGATGGCGGCACAGAACAGACCATCGCGCTCCGGTTTAAAGGTGCGATAGTTGATCGTTTCCGGCTTCTTGACCTCACCATAGGACCAGGAACGGATCAGGTCCGGGGGCGCCAGGCCGATGCTGATGGCGTCGAAATCCAGCGGCTGGCGCTGGCGGTTATAGAGATTTAGCAGATCTTTCACAGCTGTTCTCCTCTCAGGACTCTTCGAGTTCGATGTTGATACCCAGGGAGCGGATTTCCTTCACCAGTACGTTGAAGGACTCAGGCATGCCTGCCGCCATCTCATGGTTCCCATCGACGATGTTTTTATACATCTGGTTACGGCCACCGACGTCGTCGGACTTCACGGTCAACATTTCCTGCAGCGTGTAGGCGGCACCGTAAGCTTCCAGTGCCCACACCTCCATCTCACCGAAGCGCTGGCCACCGAACTGGGCTTTACCACCCAGCGGCTGCTGCGTCACGAGGCTGTAAGGACCGGTAGAGCGCGCATGCATCTTGTCATCCACCAGGTGGTTGAGCTTGAGCATGTACATGTAGCCAACGGTCACCGGACGATCAAAGGCATCGCCCGTGCGACCATCAAACAGGGTCGTCTGACCGCTGGCAGGCAGTTCCGCCAGCTCCAGAAGACGTTTGATTTCCGGCTCTGGCGCGCCGTCGAACACGGGCGTTGCCATGGGCACACCACCGCGCAGGTTCTCCGCCATGGTCTTGATCTCAGCAGCGGAGAACTGCTTCATGTTGACGCGGCCCTCCTTGTCGCTGTTGTAGATCTGGCTCAGGTAATCGCGAATCTCGTCGGTCTTGGCCTTGCGATCCATCATCTCACCGATGCGCAGACCCAGGCCGCGCGCGGCCCAGCCCAGATGCGTTTCCAGCACCTGCCCGATGTTCATGCGCGACGGCACGCCCAGCGGGTTGAGACAGATATCCACCGGCGTACCATCTTCCATGTAGGGCATGTCTTCGGCCGGTACGATCATGGAGATCACACCCTTGTTGCCGTGACGGCCCGCCATCTTGTCACCCGGCTGGATACGACGTTTCACGGCCAGATAAACCTTGACCATCTTGAGCACGCCCGGCGCGAGGTCATCGCCCTGGGTGATCTTGCCTTTCTTCTCATCGAAGCGCTCGTCGAACACTTTGCGCTGCGCTTTGAGCTGATCGGCCATCTCTTCCAGCAGGTCGTTGGCCTTGTCATCTTTCATGACCAGCTTGAACCAGTCTTCCCGGTCCAGCTCCGTCAGATAGCTGCCGGTCACTTTCGCGCCCTTCTTCAGACCCGGTCCCTTCTCGGCGACCTTGCCTTCCAGCGTGTTCTGCAGACGCTGATAGATGGCGCTTTCCACGATGGCCAGCTGGTCGTCCAGGTCTTTCTTCACCTGACGCAGCTGTTCCTGCTCGATGGAAATGGCACGTTCGTCTTTTTCCACACCATCACGGGTGAAGACCTGCACATCGATGACCGTACCGTCCATGCCCGAGGGCACGCGCAGCGAGGTATCTTTCACGTCCGAGGCTTTCTCCCCGAAGATGGCGCGCAGCAGCTTTTCTTCCGGCGTCAGCTGCGTTTCGCCTTTGGGCGTCACCTTGCCGACCAGGATATCGCCGGTTTTCACCTCCGCGCCGATGTAAACGATGCCGCTCTCATCCAGCTTGTTGAGGTTGTGCTCACCCACGTTGGGGATGTCCGCTGAAATCTCTTCCGAGCCCAGCTTCGTATCCCGCGCCACGCAGGTCAGTTCCTCAATATGGATGGTGGTGAAGCGATCTTCCTGCACCACGCGCTCGGAGATCAGGATCGAGTCTTCAAAGTTGTAGCCGTTCCAGGGCATGAAGGCGACCAGCATGTTCTGGCCAAGGGCCAGTTCACCGAGGTCCGTAGACGGGCCATCGGCCAGCACGTCGTCCTTCTTGACGATGTCACCCACGGTCACCAGCGGCCGCTGGTTCATGCAGGTGTTCTGGTTGGAACGGGAGTACTTCACCAGGTTGTAGATGTCCACACCCGGGTCACCGGCTGGCACTTCGTCCTCATTGGCGCGGACCACGATACGACCCGCGTCGACCTGATCCACCACGCCGCCGCGACGGGCCACTGCCGTCACACCGGAGTCCTGGGCCACGGCGCGTTCCATACCGGTACCCACCAGCGGCTTGTCAGCCTTCAGGGTCGGCACCGCCTGGCGCTGCATGTTGGATCCCATGAGTGCGCGGTTGGCATCATCGTGCTCCAGGAACGGCACCAGAGAGGCCGCCACGGAAACGATCTGCTTGGGCGAGACGTCCATGTAGCTCACCTCTTTCGGCTCGCGCAGCATGGTCTCACCCTGGTGGCGGCAGGGGATGAAGTTGTCCTGGAAGACCCCTTTGCTGTCCACGTTGGCGTTGGCCTGGGCGATCACATAGTCGCCTTCCACGATGGCCGAGAGGTACTCCACCTCATCCGTCACCTTGCCGTTTTCCACTTTGCGATAGGGCGTTTCCAGGAAGCCATAGTCGTTGGTCCGGGCATATACGGCCAGCGAGTTGATCAGACCGATGTTCGGGCCTTCCGGCGTCTCAATGGGGCACACACGGCCATAGTGCGTCGGATGCACATCGCGCACTTCAAAGCCGGCCCGCTCGCGGGTCAGACCACCCGGGCCCAGAGCGGACACACGGCGTTTGTGCGTCACTTCAGACAGCGGGTTGTTCTGGTCCATGAACTGGCTCAGCTGGCTGGAACCGAAAAATTCCTTGATGGCCGCAGCAACCGGCTTGGCATTGATCAGTTCCTGTGGCGTCAGGCCTTCGCTCTCCGCCACGCTGAGGCGTTCGCGCACGGCGCGCTCTACGCGCACCACACCCACGCGGAACACGTTCTCAGCCATTTCACCCACGGAACGCACGCGGCGGTTACCCAGGTGATCAATATCATCCACCACGCCTTTGCCGTTGCGGATATCGATCAGCACCTTGAGCACCTCAAGGATATCTTCCCGATCCAGCACGCCCGGTCCTTCCACCTGGTCCCGGCCCACGCGGCGATTGAATTTCATGCGACCGACCGACGACAGGTCGTAGCGCTCTTCCGTAAAGAACAGATTCTTGAACAGGTTCTGGGCCGCTTCCTTCGTGGGCGGCTCGCCGGGACGCATCATGCGGTAGATTTCTACCAGCGCTTCCAGCTCCGTGGTGGTCGTGTCGATGGCCAGGGTGCTGGAAATGTACGGACCCTGATCCAGGTCGTTCACGTACAGAATCTCGAACTTCTTGACCTTGGCTTCGCGCAGCGCTTCCAGCACCTCTTCGGTGATTTCCGTGTTGGCGTCGGCCAGCACTTCACCGGAATCCTTGTCGACAATGGATTTGGCCAGGATCTTGCCGATCAGGTAGTCGTCCGGCACTTCCATGGCTTTCAGGCCGGCTTTATCGATCAGCTTCACGTGCCGCGCAGTGATGCGCTTGCCCGTGGCGACGATCACCTCACCTTTCTTGTCCTTGATATCGAACAGGGCCGTTTCGCCACGCAGGCGCTCCGGCACCACTTCCAGCTTGGCACCGCCCTTGAGCAGGTCGATATTGCTGGTTTCGAAGAAGGTATCGAGAATTTCTTCGTTGCTCATGCCCAGCGCGCGCAGCAGGATGGTGACCGGCAGCTTGCGGCGGCGATCGATACGCGTGTAGATACCGTCTTTGGGATCAAACTCGAAGTCCAGCCAGGACCCACGGTAGGGAATCACACGGGCCGAAAACAGCAGCTTGCCGCTGGAATGGGTCTTGCCCTTGTCGTGATCAAAGAACACGCCGGGAGAGCGGTGCAGCTGGGACACGATCACACGCTCGGTACCATTAATGATGAAGGTACCCGTTTCGGTCATGAGGGGCAGGTCGCCCATGTAGACTTCCTGCTCCTTCACGCTCTTGACCGGCTTCTGCTTGGCAGAACTCTCCTTGTCGAAGATCACCAGGCGCACCTTGACGCGCAGCGGTGCCGCATAGGTCATGCCGCGCAGCTTGCATTCCTTCACATCAAATGGCGGTGTGCCGAGCACGTAACTGACATACTCAAGGGCCGCATTGCCGGAATAGGAAGTAATGGGGAATACGGACTGCAGGGCACCGTGCAGGCCGCGATCGCGCCGCGCCTCCGGGTCCTTGTCTTCCTGCAGGAATTCCTCATAGGAGCGAATCTGGGTCTGCAGCAGGAATGGCACATCAAGTACCGATTGCTGATCGCCAAAATCTTTCCGAATGCGCTTACGTTCAGTGAAGGAATAACTCATGTTCTGCACCGCCTAAACTGTGCCGTGCCCGCAATGGGCCGGCTCAATGAATCTCATGGGATTGACGCTCAGCACTCCTCGCGCTGGCACCAATCGTGGGTTTATAAGGCCGCGCCGAAAGCGCGGCGTTATAAACAGGAACAGGCCGGGGACCGAAACCCCCAGCCAGCTCCATACTCTGCCCCGTAAAAGGGCGGAGATTTACTTGACCTCGACAGAAGCGCCAGCTTCTTCGAGTTTCTTCTGTACGTCTTCGGCTTCTGCCTTTTCAACGCCTTCCTTGACCGGAGCAGGTGCGCCTTCAACCAGTTCTTTGGCTTCTTTCAGGCCCAGACCGGTGATTTCACGAACTGCCTTGATCACGGGCACTTTGTTGCTGCCGAAAGAGGTCAGAACCACGTCGAACTCGGTCTTCTCTTCCGCTGCACCGGCGTCACCGCCAGCAGCACCCGGAGCCGCTGCTACTGCCACCGGGGCAGCTGCAGAAACACCAAACTTCTCTTCCATAGCGTCGATGAGCTCAACCACATCCATTACGCTCATGTTCGCAATTGTTTCGAGGATATCTTCTTTAGAAACGGCCATTGTCGTCTCTCCTATTTCAGTTAACGGGGCACGGGGCCCAAAAAAATAAATAAATGCTTAAGCAGACTGCTTTGCGTCGCGTACAGCAGCGAAAGTGCGCACCATCTTGGTGTGGGGTTCTGCCAGCGTCCGAACGAATTTCTCGACCGGGGCTTTCATAACACCCATCAGCATGGCCAGGGCCTGATCGTAGGTAGGCAGCTTGGACAGACGATCCAGTTCGGATGCGTCGTACAGCTCACCGCCGATTGCTACGTTCTTTGCCACGAGCAGGTCGTGCTCTTTGGCGTAGTCCTTGACCAGGCGTGCCGCTGCACCGGGATCTTCCATGCTGAATGCCAACAGGAGCGGTCCTGTCAGTGATTCCGTCATGCATTCGAACTCGGTGCCTTCCACAGCTCTGCGAACCAGGGTATTTTTGGCCACCTTGACATACACACCACCCTCACGTGCTTTCACACGCAGGTCGGTGAGCTGTTCAACGGTCAGGCCGCGATACTCCGCCGCAACAGCAGACAGGGCTTTGTTTGCCACATCGGCAACTTCCGCCACTACCGCCTGTTTTTGCTCAAAGTTGAGCGCCATTGGTTACCTCCTGGAGTCCAGGGACCCTACGGTCCGTTCCAGTACTCATTCAGTGGTTACCCCGCTACGCAAACGCGCGCTTGACGCGCTTGAGTAGCGGGGGCTCCACCATCTGCGCAGGCTGCAAACGGTTACCCGTTCCACGCTTAAGTCGCCAACCGACGTTCCGGTTGTTGACGCCTACGGTCTTTGACGGCCTTGGCCCGACCTCCCCTGCGCGGGGCAGGAGATCCCGGGTGCAGCCCGCCGATCCTGAAGCGCCCGCCAGGCGAGCGCCTCAAAAACTCTTGCTAACTCAGTCCAGATCCGTGTGATCCACGGTCAGACCGGGACCCATGGTCGTGGACAGAGCCACCTTCTTCAGATACGTGCCTTTGGACGAAGCCGGCTTCAGTTTCACCAGATCCGCCAGCAGCGCTGACAGGTTGGCTTTCAATGCGTCCACTTCAAAATCGGCTTTGCCAATGGTGGAGTGGATGATGCCGGCCTTGTCCGTGCGAAAACGCACCTGACCCGCCTTGGCATTCTTTACCGCCGTGGCCACGTCCGGGGTCACGGTGCCAACCTTCGGGTTCGGCATGAGGCCACGCGGACCCAGCACCTGGCCGAGTTTGCCGACCACACGCATGGCGTCCGGCGTCGCAATCACCACGCCAAAGTCCAGGTCACCGCCTTTGATCTGATCATGCAGATCGTCCATGCCGACCACGTCGGCACCGGCCGCCTTGGCCTTCTCGACGTTGTCGCCCTGGGTGAATACGGCTACGCGCACGTCTTTGCCAGTGCCATTGGGCAACACGGTTGCGCCACGTACGTTCTGATCCGATTTCCGCGGATCCACGCCAAGGCGTACCGACACATCGACGGATTCGCGGAATTTCAGCTTGCTCAGGTCTTTCAGCAGACCCAGCGCCTCATCCACAGCGTAGATCTTGTCCTTGTCCACCTGCTCGGTGATGGCGCGCATGCGCTTGCTCATCTTGCTCATGATTCAACGCCCTCCACTTCCAGGCCCATGCTGCGTGCGGAACCAGCAATGGTCCGTACCGCCGCATCCATATCCGCTGCCGTCAGGTCCGGTTCTTTGGCCTTGGCAATTTCCTCAAGCTGCGCACGGGTGACCGTACCCACCTTGTTGGTGTTCGGCTCGCCACTGCCCTTGGCAATGCCCGCGGCTTTACGCAGCAGTACCGCGGCCGGCGGTGTCTTGGTGATAAAGGTGAATGAACGGTCCGCATAGACGGTGATCACCACGGGAATGGGCAGGCCCGGCTCAATGTCCGCGACCTTGGCGTTGAACGCCTTGCAGAATTCCATGATGTTGACACCGTGCTGACCCAGCGCCGGACCCACGGGCGGGCTCGGGTTCGCTTGACCAGCCGGGACCTGCAGCTTGATATAAGCCAGAATCTTCTTAGCCATGTCTTACTCCTCGGGTGCAAGCGCCCGGCCATTCAGGCTCGGGCTCCCCGTCAAATTGGCGCCCGCAGGCGCTTCACTCCGAAGGTTGATCACAACCTTCGCTCTTCCCGGCGGTTGGCGACACAGGCGCCAGGCCGGTAAATCCATGCGGTCGTTTTCGGGCGCTTTTCGTCGCGTGGCGGCGAAAGCAGCGCGGCAACGACTCCTCAGCTTTTCTCGACCTGATGGAATTCCAGTTCCACCGGGGTCGAACGACCGAAAATCAGTACCGCCACCCGCAGGCGGCTCTTGTCGTAGTTGACCTCTTCGACCACGCCGTTGAAGTCGTTGAAGGGACCATCGATAACCCGGACCATCTCGCCCGGCTCGAACAGCACCTTGGGACGCGGCTTTTCCGCACCCTCCTGCACCCGATTCAGAATCGCGTCAGCTTCGCGCTCCGTAATCGGGGCCGGACGATCAGCGGTACCGCCGATGAAGCCCAGCACCTTGGGTACATCTTTCACCAAGTGCCAGCTCTCGTCCGTCATTTCCATCTCCACCAGCACGTAGCCGGGGAAGAATTTGCGATCAGAACGACGCTTTTGACCGCCCTTCATCTCGACGACTTCTTCCGTGGGTACCAGTACCTCACCGAAGTATTCTTCCATTCCTGCCCGGGCAATACGGTCTTCCAGTGACTTTTTCACCGTATTCTCGTAGCCCGAGAAGGCATGTACCACGTACCAGCGTTTGGCCATGATCAGCCTCCTCCCAGCAGGTTGCGGATCAACGCGCCCAGCAACCAGTCAACCGCTGCCAGAAACAGCGAGATCAGGATCGTGACCACGATCACCATGAGCGAGGTCTGCAAGGTCTCCTGGTGCGTCGGCCAGATCACCTTGCGGCGTTCAATATCCGCCTCTTTCAGGAAGCGGAAAAACGTTGCGCCCTTCTGGGACTGGCCAGCCACCCAGGCGGCCAGCACGGACCAAAGAATCAGGCCGCCCACCCGGACCGGCGTATTGGCCAGATCCTGGAAGTAATAATAGGCACCAATTCCGCCGACCAGCATGATCACAGAGATCAGCAGCAGCATGGTGTCGATGGCCGGCGAGCGGCTAATTTCAGCCTTACTGTTCATGGTGCGAACGTTTTCCTGTATTCATTGCCAGCCCCGCAGGACTGGCAGGCCAGGAGGGACTCGAACCCCCAACCTGCGGTTTTGGAGACCGCTGCTCTGCCAATTGAGCTACTGGCCTATTCCATACTGTGCAGACCACAAAGCCGGCGAACCCTGCGGCCCGCCAGCCTGTGTCTTTCCTTGCCAGGGCGTTTTAACGCCCGCAGCAAGTCACATTGTGTTGCTGGATGCGCGCCACATGGCCCGCACCGAGCGCTTTCGCTTTATTCGAAGATCTTGGCAACCACGCCCGCGCCAACGGTACGACCGCCTTC
>JAOZKI010000014.1:0-33126 GCA_029935455.1 Lysobacterales bacterium
CCCGTCCCCCGCTGAGCTTGGACGGATCTTTCGGCTCACCCTTGCCAAGCAGTAGCGGCTTGCCAAGGATGAAGAAAACCAGGCCGATCAGCATACCCAGACCGGCCAGACCGAAGCCGTACTTCCAGCCATAGGTTTGACCGAGATAGCCGCAGATGATGGACGCGGTCGCGGCGCCCACATTAATGCCCATGTAGAAAATCGTGTAAGCCGGATCCCGCCGCACATCGGTGCGGGCATAAAGTTGGCCGACAATGACCGAGATATTGGCTTTCAAAAAGCCCGAGCCAACAATAATCAGCGCCAGGGCCAACCAGAAAACATTGATCATGGGGTCGGACTGACCGCCACCCCCCTCGAAGGCCATAAAGAAGTGACCAAAAGTCAGCAGGATGGCGCCGAACAGAACCGCCTTGCGCTGGCCCAAATAGCGGTCAGCCAGATAGCCCCCAACCACTGGCGTGATGTAAACCAAAGCCGTGTAAGCACCATAGATAATCGACGCTTCGCTGTCTGAGAACAGCCAGTGCTGGACTAGGTAGAAAATCAACAGGGCCCGCATGCCGTAGTAGGAAAACCGCTCCCACATCTCCGCCAGGAACAGAACAAAGAGCCCCTTGGGATGACCGACCACCTCCGGTTCCGGACGCGTGATGATGAAAAGACCGGCCAGGAGAAAGCCAGCCAGTGCAATCACTGCAATCCAGAAAGTCCACATCTCAAATGCGGAATCGAAAGTAAAAATAAACTCTTGCATAGGTGACTGCCCCCGGTTTGTCTGGGTGTATTTAGCGGATGAAACCAGCTGCAAATCGCTTAGCCCCCCGGGCCAAAGTGTCGATCGCAGGCTCTTCTGGCGCCAAAGAGTATCACTTGCGACTTGGCAGGTGCCACGCATGAACCGTTGCAACCGCTGCAGATAATGGCTACATGGGGATCGCACCCGCTCCAGATAGCGCTTAAATCGGGCTGACACGGACCTCGCGCGCTTACCGATACATGCCATACTAAATACCGGCGGCGCTTGTTGCGGCAGACCCTAGCAGGTCAATGAAGCCGGGAACAAGCGTCAGACAGAAGCGCTAGCTAACGCGTCAGAGCCTGAGATGAAACGACAGAAAAAAGGGCTACATGCCCTCTACGCAGTGGATCCGATTGGCGCCGACGAACGCGTCTTCGGCCGCCGCTCTCACCCACTCACCCGCCGTGGCTTTGTGAGCGGTCTCGGTACCATGAGCGCAGCGCTGGGGGCAGACCTGGTATTCCACGCCAGCATGCCGGCCGGATTGATCCCCGCCGCCCTGGCCGACAGCAGCGCGCCCTTCGCCCTGGCCGGTAAAGACCCACGCCTGACCTTACTGAATGACCGTCCGGTGAACGCCGAGACACCCGCCCACCTGCTGGATGAACCGGTCACATCAGCCGCACGCATGTTTGTGCGTAACAACGGGATTCCGCCAGCGGTGGTGGACCCGGCGAACTGGACCCTAACCGTGGGTGGCGAATCGGCCCGCCAGCAGAAACACTTTTCCATTGAAGAGCTGAAGCGGCGTTTCACCGTGGTCAGCCAGCAGTTGGTCATCGAGTGCGGCGGTAACGGCCGGGCCGAATTCCAGCCGCCCGCTGCCGGCAATCAATGGACCCTGGGGGCTGTTGCCTGTCCCGTCTTTGACGGCGTCAGGCTGGCTGACGTACTGGAGGACTGCGGCATTGCCGAGGATGCGGTTTACGTTGCCTACACCGGCGCCGATCGCCACCTGTCAGGCGACCCGGACAAGCAAGCCATTTCACGCGGCATACCTCTGGCCAAAGCGCTGGAGCCGGAATCGCTGATTGCCTTCGGCATGAACGGGGAAGCACTGCACCCGCTGCACGGTCACCCCTTGAGGCTTGCGATCGGTGGCTGGCCCGGCTCCGTGTCCGGCAAGTGGCTGCAAGGCCTGCTGATTCGAGATCGGGTCCACGATGGCGCAAAAATGGGCGGTAGCTCCTACCGCGTACCCTGCGAACCGGTGGAGCCCGGGGCGCCGGTGGCCGCTGAGGACATGTGCATTATTGAGTCCATGCCCGTGAAGTCGCTGATTACCGCACCGCAAACGGGCTTGCGCCAGCCGCAAGCGGAACCACTGGAGGTGCGTGGTCATGCCTGGGGCGGCGACCTCAGCGTTGCGCAGGTAGAGCTGTCCATGGACTTTGGTCAGAGCTGGCTGCAGGCCGCTCTGGAAGCGCCTGCCAACCGCCTGGCCTGGCAACGCTGGTCCCTGCAGTTGCAGCTGCCCCAGCGTGGTTACTACGAGCTTTGGGCACGGGCGACGGACAGCGCCGGGCGGGCCCAGCCCATGGTTCTGCCGGGCTGGAATCCCAAGGGCTATCTGAATAATGCTACCCACCGAGTGGCTGTCTATGCGATTTAAGCCCACCATGAGGACCTGGTGCTCTGGGGCCATGCTGGCACTGGCATGCTATGCAGTGCTGACAGATGCCCAGACGGATCTAGCGCCTGGAACGCTGGTTGAAGGTCCGGGCAAACCGCTGGTACAGGCTCATTGCAGCGCCTGCCACTCCCTCGCCCTGGTGACGCAGAATCGCGGCGATGCGGAGCACTGGACGCGCCTGATTCGCTGGATGCAGGCGGAGCACAAACTATGGGATCTGGGGCCGGCGGAAGCGCCGCTGGTGGCGTACCTCGCCACCCACTACGGCGCACCCGCTAATCCGCCCCGGCGCCAGCCCTTGCAGACCCAGTGGCGTGAGGCTAGCGACTAGCTCTCAGCGGGCACCCAGAGCTGATTGGTGAACCAGCGCCGCGCATCATAGAAGCGATGAGCGACCGCGAAGCCGGCCGCCTGCGTGATGCGGTCAATCAGTGCCGCGTCATACTTTTGGCTGATTTCCATCTGCATACGCTCACCGGCCGCGAAATGAAAGTGACGGTCTAGCGCCGCCAGGTGAACCTGCTGATCGCAGCGGCTGACCAGAAAGCTCCGCGCAGCGCCCGACTCTGGGTCATAGCTGGGACAATGCTTGAAGCAGGTGAGGTCAAAATCGCCCGTCAGCTCCCGGTTGATGCGTTCCAGCAGGTTGAGATTAAAAGCAGCCGTAATCCCGGCGCTGTCGTTATAGGCCGCGCGAATGATGGCCGGATCCTTTTTCAGGTCCAGGCCGACCAGCAGAAAATCGCCCGCCTTCATGGCCGCACGCAGGGCCGCGAGAAAGGCGATCGCATCCGCCTCACTGAAATTACCCAGATTCGAGCCCATGAACGCAAAGACACGGCGGATGCCTGGGCGTCGGGGCTGCGCCAGCCAATCCATATAGTTGACGGCCAGCGGCTGCACATCCAGCCAGGGACGACCGGGGCGAACCCGCTCAGCCAGCAGTTGCAGCACATGCGCCGAAATATCGAGTGGCCGGTAGATGAACTCAGCATCTTGCGCATGCAGCGCATCGAGCAGAAAACCGATCTTGCTGCCATCACCCGCACCCAACTCCAGCAGCTCAAAGGGCCCGCCGGGACTGATGGCCGCCGCGAGGGCCTCACTGTGTTCCTGCAAGTTGGCCCGTTCGCAATCCGTCAGATAATACTCCGGACTGGCCATAATTTGCTGGAATAGACGGTCGCCAGCGGCATCATAAAAATATTGTGATGACAGTCGCTTGGGCGTCGCCGCGAGGCCTGCTAGCACGGCCTGGGCAAAAGCGGGATCGTAGGCCTGATCGTCCATTGACACTCCGAAATGAGGTTGCTTTCAACCGCGCTGTGGCTTCTGACGTCCGCCAGCGGTCTTAACGCGAGCGCATACGGTAGCGGTTGCGGGCGGCGCTTGCCAGCCTTCCTATCACCAAACTTGCACCGGCGCATGGGCGGACGGATACTCTTTAGCCCGACCCAAAAGGCACAGCTCCGCCATGAGTGATGATTTTAAGGCCTGGTTCAACGGCCAGCTTCGACCCTTCAATGAGTGCACGGTCAATATCCGCACCCATGCGCTGCACTACGGCTCTTCGGTGTTTGAAGGCATTCGTGCCTATCGCACCCACCAGGGCACCCGGATTTTCCGCCTTAGCGACCATCTGAAGCGTTTTTTCTGGTCGGCGGAGGTGTATCGCATGCCGATCCCCTACAGTTTTGATGAATTGCACGCGGCCTGCCGGCAAACGGTGCAGGAGAACGGACTGGAGTCCGCTTATCTGCGGCCGGTGGCGTTCCGTGGTGATGTGGGCCTCGGTCTCATGCCGGGCGAGCTGAGCGCGATTGAAACAGCCGTTATCGTGGCGGACTGGGGCACCTACCTGGGCGAAGGCGTACTCGATCGCGGCGTCGAGGTCTGTGTCAGCTCCTGGCAGCGCGTGGCGCCCAATACGATTCCGGCTGGGGCCAAGGCCGGCGGCAATTACCTGTCATCCTTCCTGATCGTTTCCGAAGCCCGCGAGCGCGGCTTTACCGAAGGCATTGCCATGGGAACTGACGGACTGGTCAGTGAAGGCAGTGGCGAGAACGTGTTTGTGGTCAGCGACGGGCGCATTCTGACCCCGCCGGTTGCCGCCTCCATTCTCAGCGGCATCACGCGCGATACGGCCATCAAGCTAGCCCGGGATCTGGGCATGACGGTGGAAGAACAATCCATTTCTCGTGAACAGCTTTATGCCGCCGAAGAAATCTTCATGACCGGCACCGCTGTGGAGATCACGCCGGTGCGCAAGGTCGATCATATGGTCATCGGCAACGGCGGGCGCGGCCCGGTAACAGAGCAGCTTCAGCAGGCCTTTTTCGGCCTGTTTGACGGCCGCACGGCAGATTCGCGCGGCTGGTTGGAGCCGCTCTGACGCTAGCCCGGAACGCTTGGGGCTAGCGGCTCCAGTTGCAGCTCTATGGCCAGCGCGCCATCGGTCATGGCCACGGACTCACCGGGCGTTACCAGCAGTCGCGGCTGACTGTCCAGACGCCCGCTGCTAAAGCGCAGCTGCACAAAAACATCGCCATTACCGGCGGGTTTGGCACTGGCCGCGAGCCGGTAGCTGACCGCTTCAGGCGAAAGCTGTTGATAAACCGCTTCTTCACCGTCCACCAGATCCAGCTGCTGGCGCGCAATCTCCTCTCCCAGATGGGTGAAAACAAAGGTCGCGCGATAATCAGAATCAGCGCTTGCCTGCAGCGGGCAGAGCAAAAGCAGCGCTGTGAAAAGGCCTGTAGTGATCACTTTCATGGTGTTCTCCGGCCCGGCTGAACGCGGCCGGGCACTTTGGGACTTACCCCACCAAGCTACCGAAGGCGGCGGTGCTTGGCAACTTTGAGGGCCGCCACCAGGCGCTACTCAGTCACTGGATGCTTGGGTAAGCTGTGACTTTCGCAAGCAATGGGTAACGATTATGGATACTTCTTTCGAGGCTTTTCTCGAACGCCGCAGGCGTGGCAACGAAAAACTACTGGCAACCGACAATATGGCCATCAAGCGCTTTATGAGCCTCGACAAGCAGGTTTATGGCGACGGTGCCCTGGCCGTTAAGACCAAGGAGCTTATGGGGCTGGTGGCCTCGGCGGTACTGCGCTGCAACGACTGCATCGATTATCACCTGCAACGCTGTGTCGAAGAAGGCTGCGACAAGCGAGAACTGGACGAGGCACTGGCCGTCGCCCTGATGGTGGGTGGCTCGATTGTTATCCCGCATGCGCGCCATGCGGCGGAAACGCTGGACCAGCTTGGCGTGAGTCCTGAGGCCTAGTCGCGGCGGAAATCCGTAATAAGGTAACCACCGGACTTGCTGTCATGCTCCAGAGCCAGCAACTCGCTTTGCTCCATGTCTTCCAGCAAGCTGCCAAAGGACCGGAAGCCATGGTAGTTCTCCGAAAATGAGGGTTTGCGACGCTTGATGGCCTGCTTCACCATGGACCCCCAGATATTGCTCTGATCATCGCGTTCACTGCTGATATCTTCCAGCGTGGACAGCACCAGCTCGTGCGCTTTCTTGCGACGCTCCTCACCTTTGCGCGCATGATTGCCGTTGGTAGCAGCCGCGGGCTGCTCAGCTGCGGGCTCCCCGCCCTCCCCTGCCCCGGCGCCGCGCGATTTGGGTTTGCGGCGCTTGGCCTTGCGCACGATGTCCTCGTAGTAAATGAACTCATCACAGTTGGCAATTAGCAGGTCCGAGGTCGACTCCTTGACGCCCACGCCAATCACCAGCTTGTTGTTCTCACGCAGCTTGGAAACGAGCGGTGAAAAATCCGAATCGCCGGAGATAATGACAAAGCAATCAACGTGCGACTTGGTGTAGCAAAGGTCCAGCGCGTCAACCACCATGCGAATGTCCGCCGAATTTTTACCGGACTGGCGGCGATGCGGGATATCAATCAGCTCAAAGCTGGCCTCATGCATATCGCGCTTAAAGTCTTTGTAGCGCTCCCAGTCGCAGTAGGCTTTCTTCACCACGATGTTGCCCTTCACCAACAGGCGTTCAAGTACTTCCTGAATGTCGAAGCGAGCATAGCGAGCGTCGCGCACACCCAGCGCGATGTTTTCAAAATCGCAGTAAAGGGCCAGATTTTTGGTGCCATTGCCCATGAGCAGCTAATTCCCAAAGAAAGCTCCATGCTACACCCTGAAGCGTGAGAACGCGGCAGCGAGATGCCTGAACCGCTAAGATGCCCGCCATGATCGATGCGCCGGACAATACGCCCTACTACGAGCTGGGACCAGACACGGTGATACGCGCCGTGGAGTCACTCGGCCTGTTTTGCGACGGGCGCCTGCTGGCGCTGAACAGCTATGAAAACCGGGTGTACCAGGTTGGACTGGAGGAGGCGGCGCCCGTGATAGCGAAGTTCTATCGGCCCGGTCGCTGGAGCGATGCACAGATTCTGGAGGAGCATGCCTTTGCTGGCGAACTGGCCGCGCAGGAAATCCCCCTGGTGCCGCCGCTGGTGCACCAAGAGCAGACGCTGCACCACTTTGAAGGCTTTCGCTTCGCGCTGTTTGAACGCCGCGGCGGCCATGCACCGGAACTGGATCAGCGGGAGACACGCCTCTGGCTGGGACGTTTTATGGGCCGCATTCATGCGGTCGGCGCGGCGCAACGCTTCCAGCATCGGCCTGCGCTCACACCACAGCGCTTTGGCGATGAAGCGCTGGCCACCATTGCCGAAGGCCCCTGGCTACCCGCTCACCTCCAGACGGCCTTTGCCAGCCTCGGCGAAGACCTGATGACACATGTGGGCGCCGCCTGGGAACGCACCGGGGCGATCAATCCCATTCGCCTGCATGGCGACTGTCATGTGGGCAATATCCTGTGGCGGGACGGACCGTTCTTTGTCGATCTTGACGATTGCCAGTCCGGTCCGGCCGTGCAGGACCTGTGGATGTTTCTATCGGGCGAGCGCGAAGAAATGGCGCTGCAAATGAAGGATCTACTGGATGGCTATCGTGAGTTTGCGTCTTTCCCGATCGCGCAACTGCAGTTGATCGAGGCGCTACGCACCTTACGCATGCTCTATCACGCTGCCTGGCTGGCACGACGCTGGGCTGACCCCGCTTTTCCCCGTGCCTTCCCGTGGTTTGGAGAGCCCCGTTACTGGGAAGAACTGGTGCTTGGGCTACGCGAACAGCTGGCACGCATGCAGGAACCCGCGCTGGAACTCCCCTGGGCCTGAATTTCAATAATGCGGTGGCACCTCATCGGCGGCGGAGAAGCTGCCGCCACCCGCATCCCGCATTTCGTCCAAACGCATCAGCAGAGCTTTGAGCTGACGCTTAAGCTCGAGCAGTTCACGGTCCTGCCGCGCGACCGTATCGTCGAGACGGCGCTGAAGCTCTTCCTGAAAGGCCGCCTGTGTTTCCAGCTCCTCAAGCCGTGTTTTGAGCGCAGCAAGCTCGCTACTCATGACGGGTCCCCTGCCTCGGCAGGCGGCAGCTCTGACGGCGGCTCCCACAGCTCAACCCGGTTGCCGTCAGGATCCACAAACCAGCCAAAGCGGCCAAAATCGGCCTCCTCACGCTCCTCCAGCACCTCTGCGCCGGCGAGTTTGACGCGCAGCAGGGCCGCATCCAAATCATCGACCACCAGATTGATCATAAAACTCTGCCCGGACGGGCCAAAGTACTGCGTGTCCCGGGCAAAGGCGCTCCAAACCGTAAAAGCGTTCTCGGGCATGCCCTGGGGCGCGAAGCTGGTACCCCTGGTATCACCCCAGGCCTCGATGTCCAGCCCCAGGTGCATTCGATACCAGTCACCGAGCTGCACCGGATCTTGAGATCGGAAGAAAACTCCACCAATACCTAGCGCACGTCCTTTTGATGTACTCATATTTGCTCTCGCCTGCCCTCTATGGCGCATGATAGCGCAGCGAGCCCGTGCACACGCTGTGCTAGGCTGCGCGTGACGCCAAAAACCGGAAACCGTATGCGCTGTTCAAGCCTGCTCCTGCTGCTGTTGCTCATTCTGGCTGGGTGCACCACCGTGCCACAGCAGTTTGAGCAACCGGAAAGCAGCGCCTGGATCACGCCTGAGACCACCCGCATGGGTGCTTTCTTTCTGCAAAGTGATGGCGCCGGCGCCGGGCGCTCCGGCGTGCGCCTGCTTCCCCGCGGCGACGAAGCATTCATTACCCGCTTCGCACTGGCGGCGCAGGCCGAACACACACTGGACCTGCAATATTACCTGTGGAAAGGCGATACCACGGGCCAGGCCCTGCTACATCAGGTACTGGAAGCGGCCGACCGTGGCGTGCGGGTGCGCATTCTAATCGACGATATCTACCATAGCGGCCGCGATCAGGTATACGCAGCCATCAACACCCATCCGCAGGTCGAAGTTCGCGTTTTTAACCCGGTGGGTGCCCGCGGGCTGGGGCGCAATCTGAACTTTATCGGTCGCAAGGGTGAGCTCAATCACCGCATGCACAACAAGATTTTTCTGGCGGACAACGCGGTCGCCATACTCGGCGGGCGCAATATTGGCGATGACTACTTCGGCATTGATCCCAAACTCAACTTTCGTGACCTTGATGTGCTGACGGTGGGGCCTGCAGCCCGTGAGGCCGGCGCGGCCTTTGATGATTACTGGAACTCTCGCCGCGCGGTGCCAATCGAGGTGATCTACCAGCACAGCTTGCCGCCCTCACAGCTACTCCGCATGCGCACGGAACTGGATGCCCGGCTAAGTGACTTTCTCGACGCCATGCCCTACCGCGTGCCTCTGGCGCAGCCGGAGCTGGAGCAAAGAATGCGCGCGCTCGAGCAGCAGATGGTTTGGGCGCCCGCCGAGATCGTGGTCGACACGCTGGAGCGTTTTGAAGGCGGTGAGACCTCCGCCTTCGTCACACTGGCAGAGCGCCTGCATCCAGAAATGCGCGAGGAAGTGGTGGTGCAGACCGCCTACCTGATTCCAACCCAGGAGGGCATTGACGCCATCGCCGCCGATATAGATCGAGGCGTTCGCTATCGGGTCATGACCAATTCCCTGCTGTCTAATAACCATCTGTCCGTACACGGGCACTATAAGAAGTATCGCAAGCCGCTCCTGGAGGCGGGTGTAGAACTCTACGAATTGCGTGCTGATGCGGCTCTGCTGGCCTATTACGATTCCCTGGATGACCGCGCGGACAATGCCCATGCGGGCCTGCACACGAAAGCCTTTGTGATTGATCGGCGCTACAGCATGATCGGATCCTTCAATATGGATCCGCGCTCGCGGATCTGGAACTCCGAAATTGGCCTGCTGGTGGACAGCGAGGCATTTGCGGAACGGGTGCTGGCGGAAATGGACGACGAATTTGCGCCGGGTACGGCCTATCGCTTGTCGCTGGATGAGCGTGGCAAAGTGCGCTGGACCTTGGACCTCCCGGACGGGGCGCAAAGCTGGAGCCACGACCCGGAAGCCTCTCTCTGGAAACGCTTCCTGGCAACGCTGATCGGCTGGCTGCCCATTGAGCAGGAACTGTAGAGCCAACACTGGCACCCATAGGCAAGCTTTGGAGCGATCGCTACAATCGCGCCATGGATTCATTTTATCTCCAGGACGGCACGCTCAGCCTGCGCGGCATGCGCGCAGAAGACGCCCGCTTTGTACAGCAGTGCCGGACACACCCGGAGGTGGCCCGCTTTCAGTCCTGGCGACCGGCTACCGTCGCCGAGGTTGTGGCGCTGGCGCAAGAACAGGAAGGCCGGGCGCCAGGCATGCAAGAAGAACCCTTCCAGGTCGTCATCGCACTGCAGGACGCGCAGGGCCAGGAGCATCGGGTGGGCGATATGGGTACCGGCGCTTTCGATCCGGGACGCCAGATGGAGCTGGGCATCGTGCTCGATCCAGCCTGGCAGGGACGCGGACTGGCCTCCCGCGCCTGCCGCCTGCTACTAACGCATCTTTTTACAGTCGGACTGCATCGGGTCACGGCCCGAATCGACCCTCGCAATGGTCCTTCACTGCGCCTGTTTGAGCGCCTGGGCTTCGAACACGAGGGCCAGGAGCATCAGTGTTGTTGGGATGAGCACTATCAGGAATGGACCGACGAAGTGCTTTTTGCCATGCTCGCGAGCCGCTGGCCCCATTACCCTGACGGCCGCTAACGCCCTTGGTATATGCTGGGGTTCATTGACAGGCCGTGCAACGGCTAAAAACCGAAGCGCGACGCAGGAGAGAGAAGGCTGTGACCGGAGCAAAACGTCTCCTCCGGCCAGGCCCCCTGGCATTGATCGACCGCTGATACCGCATACCAATCAACGGCCATATTGCCTTGCCGGGTGCCTGCCCCAAGCTTAGTGAGCTGAACTTTTTACAACAGGATACTTTTCTATGAGCGACCCTATGCAGGAACAGGACATCCAGATGGATGGCGCAAATCTCGCGCGCGAAGACGTGTTCACGGACAGCCGCATCGGCACAATCCGGCGCCTCACGCCCGTCACGGAAGACGGCAGCGAAGACAGCAACCGTGAGGTTCAGTACATCGGTTCCACGCAAATCATGACCCCAGCGGGTGCCTTGCCGCTAACATTTGAATTACCCAACGAATCACTGGCTGCGGCCGTTGCCGGTTTCGGTGATGCCGCCAAGGAAGCGGTGGAACGCACCATGGAAGAGCTCAAGGAAATGCAGCGCCAGGCGGCCTCTCAAATTGTGGTACCGAAAGGCGGCATGGATCCTGGCATGGGTGGCATGGGTGGGGCTGGCGGCCCCGGCGGCGGCATCCAGATGCCCTAACCATGAGTCGGCCAGGGGGGAAATTCTGCCGATTCCTGAGCCTGTTGGCCGGGCTGTTGCTGAGCAGCAACCTGGCCGCTCAGGAGGGTCAGATCTGGCGCAAGGTAGCGCCAGAAAATCTGGTCTTTATTGGCATGCGCGAGGGCGAAATCGTCCTGGAACTGAACCCGGACTTTGCGCCAGTAACCAGCGCCCGTTTCCGCGATCTGGTGCGTGAGGATTTCTACCGCGGCCTGAGTTTCTACCGCGTCATCGAAGGCTTTGTTGCGCAGGCAGGCACAGAAAGTGCCTTGCCGCCCAAACCGGACCAGCAATTGCCCCCGGAATTTGAGCGCAGCTGGGATGCCGCGCTGAACTGGACACCGGTTCAAACGGATGACCTATATGCTGCGCGAACCGGTTTTGTAGACGGTGTGCCCGCCGCACGTGCGGATGGGCAGATTTGGCTTGCCCACTGCCCGGGCGCCGTGGCCATGGCGCGCGATACGGCGCCTGACTCGGGCAGCACCGACTTCTACATTGTGCTGGGCCAGGCGCCACGCTATCTGGACCGCAACCTAACGATTTTTGCGCGCGTGATCGATGGCATGGAGGTGGCTCAGCGCATTCAGCGTGGCGCCGCCGGGGACAATGGCATGATCACCAACGACCTCGCTCGCAGCCGCATTGGACGCATGCGCCTGTTTGATCAACTCAGCGCGGAAGAGCGCCGGGAATACTACGTGGTCGACACCAACAGTGAATACTTTCGCAAGACCCTGGAACAGCGACGAGAACGTCGCGATGCCTTCTTTATCCAAAGCCCGCCCGCGGTGCTGGATGTGTGCCAGGTGCCCGTGGCCAGTCGCGCAGAGCGGGTCGGCATCAGTCGGGAACTGAACCCCAACTAAGCGCAAGCCGAGATGGTGCAGACAGCATGTTGAATCGATATATGAAACGCCAACTCACTTGCGCCCTACTGCTTAGCCTGAGCCTGATCGGCCCCCTATCCGCGGCCGAATATTTTCCGCCACGCGGTGACTGGGAGCGCATCAGCCCCGCCGCGGCGGGCTTTAAACCAGAAGCCCTTAAAACCGCCGTGGCCCTCGCTCAATCCCGTGTGGCGCTCGAACCGCGGGACCTCCGAATCTCCATCCAGGAAGCCTTTGGCCGAGAACCGAATTTCCGCATCCTGGGACCAACGGGCACCCGCGAGGGCGGCTCGGGGCTGATTATTCGGGGCGGCAAGATCGTCGCCGAGTGGGGTGATCTCAGTCGCCCGGAAATGACCTTCAGTGTGGTCAAAAGCTACCTGTCGACCGTGGCCGGCCTGGCCTGGGGCAAGGGCCTGATCAGGGATCTCAATGCGCCGGTCGCTGAGCTGGTCAAGGACGGGAGCTTTGCCTCTGAGCACAATCGCAAGATCACCTGGCATCATCTGCTGAACCAAACCTCGGACTGGTCCGGTGAGCTTTGGGAAACCTGGGATTGGGCGGATCGGCCGGTCGGCGATGACCCCTCTGCGTGGGCCCAGCGGGCACGGCATGAGCCAGGCAGTTTCTACAAGTACAACGACGTGCGCGTCAACCTGCTGGCCTATAGTTTGCTACAGGTGCTGCGCGAACCGCTGCCGGTAGTGCTGCGCCGGGAACTGATGGATCCCATCGGCGCCTCGCCCAGTTGGCGCTGGCATGGCTATGACAATTCCTGGGTCACCCTGGACGGTCAGAGCATGCAGTCCGTCTCCGGCGGCGGTCATTTCGGCGGAGGCCTGTTTATCGACACCTTGGACCATGCACGGTTTGGCTTGTTAATGCTGCGCGAAGGCCGCTGGCAGGATCAGCAACTGGTCCCGGACGGCTGGCTGGAACGGGCCCTCAGGCCCAGCACCGCGCGCTCCGATTATGGTTATCTCTGGTGGCTGAATACGAATCGGGAGCGCATTCCGGCGGCTCCGGAAGCGGCTTTCTGGGCCGCGGGCTTCGGCGGCAACTATATCTATATGGACCCGGAGCATGATCTGCTACTGGTGCTGCGCTGGACGCCTGCCTTGGAAGAAATCGTGACCGCGATCATGGCTGCACTTGTGCCCGGCAGCTGAAGCGGACCGGCGGTTCTGACCTCCCGCGGGGAAGCTGCCCGTGTGGCTGCGCCTGGCGCGCATCCTATGGCAATCACGAAGCCCTAGACAGACACTGCCGACAAGTCGGGAAAATAGCCCTGTAACAACAAATTCGGCGGTGCCAGCGCCGCCAGTAAGTCCGCGTCGCGACGGGCCAGCAGATGCTGAAAATGCCGCGGTCGCAGCAACAGCAACTCCAGTTCACGACCGATCCGACGGGCGGCCAGTTTGAGGGCAGGTTCCAGTTGTTCCCGTCCACCCCCCTCACAAACCAGCAGCAATTTCAGGTGTTTGTTTGACTGTTCCAGGCCAGCCCCAAAAAGCAGGGCCAACTCTGGGGCTGGTGACAGGCTATCCAGCGCCTCTCGAAACACCATATGGCTGCCAAAACTTTTCACCACCATGCGGCGAAGCTCTGCATAGAAGGGACTTGCCGGATTGGCCTGGTAATGCCGCTGATTACCTCTGCGCTCCACCGTCAGCAGGCCCACGGCACTAAGGCGGGCAAGCTCCCGCTGCACAGCGCCCGTACCCACAGCAACCCGACGCACAACCTCATTGGCATAGAACGAGCGCTCGGGATAGCCATAGAACAGAGATAACACACGGCGGCGCGAGCGCGTGAACAGTGCGCGCCACAGATCCTTACCTTGCCCATAAACACCCATATAAGGTACGATCATACCTCATTTGGGTTTTTCTGGTGCCAGACCACACCGCATTGGAAAAGCCGGATGAGTGTCCAAGGACGCAGCTGGCTGTTCTGGTTTGCTGCACGGGACGCTACCCTGAAGGGGTGTCAGATTTCGGAGCCAACGAGCCGAAAGTGCTGCATGGGCTACACCACCCACAGCCAGCTAAGCCCGGGCGCAAGGGCCCTGCAAGGATCAGGACGGGTTGAATTCAGGGTAGGTTGTTATGGCCGGCCGCAGTTGCGGCCGGCATTTTTCCTGGACGCCCTGAAATGATGAGATTTTTTCACGCGCTGTCAGTATGCCCGCCGTGACAAAGGCCTGATATCAGGCCCCTTCAAATGCAAGCGACTCGCATTTAGCCATAAATGCACGTATAGTGTGTCGCATTAGCGCGGTTTTCACGAAAATTTTCGATTCAGTGAAACAACCCGGACGTCCCCACGCCGGCATCGCCAGAAAAAATATGCAGCTTTTCCGAGACTTAGGGAAGCTGAGATGGGCGAGCCGCCAGTTGAGTTTTAGTCACGTGGAGTGCTGGCAAACCTTTGCTGCCAGCACCATGGAATTACGTCGCCACCCGCGTGATTAATAGAAAGCCCGGCTTCTCCTGGCCGGGCTTTCACTTATTCGCAGGCAGCTCAGGCCGCTCGATGGCCAAATTGCAGCGCCGCCAGCCGCGCATACAGGGCGTTGCTTTGGACCAATTCTTCATGGCTCCCTTCGGCCACGATACGGCCACGGTCCATCACCAGGATGCGATCGGCCTTCTTCACGGTAGACAAACGATGGGCAATGATCAGTGTTGTGCGATTTTCCATCAACCGCTCAAGCGCCGCCTGCACCAGTCGTTCACTTTCCGAATCCAGAGAACTGGTGGCCTCATCCAGCAGCAGCACAGGGGGGTCCTTCAGAATCGCACGCGCGATAGCTATACGTTGCCGTTGCCCGCCGGATAAGCGGATACCTCGTTCACCCAGAAAGGTTTCATAGCCATCTGGTAATTCGCTGATGAAGTCATGCGCCGCAGCCGCTTTGGCGGCCGCCTCAACGTCAGCATCACTGGCACCCGGTCGACCGAGACGGATATTCTCGCGTGCGTTGTCACCAAATAACACGGTTTCCTGGGGCACCAGGGCCAGTTGGCTACGCAAGGCCACGGGATCCAGGTGGGTAAGGGCCTGGTCGTCAATGGAGATACTGCCCTTGGCAGGATCATAGAAGCGCAGCAGCAGTTGCAAGCAGGTGCTTTTCCCTGCGCCTGAAGGCCCCACGATGGCAACCGTTTCACCGGCACGGATGCGTAGGTTGAGATCTGCCACCGCCAGATCGCCCGGTCGCGATGGATAGCTGAAGCTCACCTGATCAAAGTGGATCCGCCCTTCAGCACGGGTATCAAGGGTGGCCGGATTGGCGGGCGACTTGATGGCAGGGCGGGCCTGGAGCAGTTCTGCCAAGCGCTCCATGGCCCCGGCCCCACGCTGTATATCTCCCCACACCTCGCTAAGCCCTGCGGCAGAGCCGCCAACCATCAGCGAGTAGAGTAAAAACTGAGCCAGTTGTCCGCCACTCATGTCACCGGCAACAACAGCGCGCGACCCCATCCATAGAATAAAGGTGATGGCCGCGAACACCAGCGCGAAACCCAACGCGGTCATGATGGCGCGCATGCGCATGCGACGCAGTGCAGCGAAGAAACTCTCCTCCACCGCATGCTCGTAGCGCCGGGTTTGGCTGTCTTCCAGCGTATATGCCTGCACCGTCTGAATGGCCTCCAGCGACTCCCCGGCCATGCCACTAGTGTCCGCGACCCGGTCCTGGGAAATTCTGGACAGCGAACGAATCCGTCGACCAACCATCACCAGGGGTAAAACCACCACTGGAATCCCCAGGACGATATAACTGGTGAGCTGAAAGCTGGTCAGCAGCAGCAGGATGAGACCACCGGTCAGATTCAGTATGGCCCGTAGCGCGATGGACAACGTCACACCAGAGATGCTCTGGACCAGGGTCGTATCGGTGGTCAAACGCGACAGCACTTCCCCGGTTTTGGTGACCTCAAAAAAGGTCGGATCCATGCGCACCACACGGGCAAAGACCGCGTTACGCAAATCTGCCACCACGCGCTCGCCGATCCAGGTCACCAGATAAAAACGCAGGGCAGCAAACAGACCAAACACCATGGCGGCGGCGAAGAACCAGCCAAAATAACGGTTAACGGTTGCCAGATCACCACCTGCAAAACCATTATCAATCAGAAAACGCAGGGCGATGGGCACCGCCAATAACGCCGCGGAAGCGATGAACAGCGCGGCCAGGGCAGCGGCCACGCGCTTACGGTAAGGCCGAATAAACGGCCCTAGGGTGCGAAGAGGCGCCAGCGAATCGGCCTTGGGCCGACCTTCATGATCAAGTGACGGAGGCATGAGCAGAAAATGGGGCCGGAGCGCCGGTTCTCAATGCGTCAGCTGCCAGCTTGCTAGGCGCCAGCATGCGGACGTCCCGGTTAAACTCTGTGCGCCCTGCGCCAGCCTAGGGCCCGGAGCGCCCGGGTCTGCCGCAATCGATGCCTGATGCGCTTCCAGCGCCTCGTAGAGGGGGAAATCGACCCAGGTGTCGTTGAGGTAGTTCAACTCCGGCACCTCTTCCTTGGGATCCACAATCAGGTTGTAAACACTAGGATAAGCCAGATCCCGCACCGCGTAGCTGCTCTCATCCATGTCCTTCAACAGCAGCTTCCAGTCCCGCCATTTCACTCCAAACAGGGTGTTACCAAGGTAGATGGGCACCACCTCCCGCGCAGATTTTGCCGTTTTTCCCATCAGGAAACTGGACTGATCGGCACCGTCCATAATCCGGTCCTCGGGGACCTTGGCGCCGGTAAAAGCCGCCAGCGTCGGCATCAGGTCAACGGCATGCATGATCTGGTTGGAGCTTGCAGCGGCCGGTATCTTGTTGGGCCAGCGAATCAGGAACGGCACCCGCAGCGAACCCTCCCAGGGCGAAAACATGCTGCCACGCCAGGGGCCGGTAAAGCCGAAAGACCGTGGTACACCCTCACGACCGTTGTCAGAGGTAAAAATGAAAATCGTATTGTCTTTGATACCCAGCTGGTCGACGGTAGCGAGCAGCTCACCCACATAGCTGTCGGTTTGAGCCAGCACATCAGCAAAGCTTCCATGGCCAGTTTTGCCATACCAGTCCGGATGCGGGTCAACCGGCTCATGGGTCTGGGTATAGGACAAAAACACGAAAAACGGTTTACCAGCCTCATGTTGGCGCCGCATGAAGTCCATGCCCTGACTGGTGATCTCGCGATCTATGGTTTTGCGCTTCGCCCGATCAAACAGCGCCACCTCCTTGGGTGCTTCACCTTTCTTGGCACTCATGACGTGTGTGAACACGGCGCCGGGGTGCGCGTCCGGGTCGTAGCTATTGCTGTCGGGCCAGAAAGCCCGGTCTGAGGAACGCGGGAGTCCAATCCATTCATCGAAGCCCTGACTGGAAGGAAAGCGCCCCTCCGTATCGCCCAGATGCCACTTGCCAAACAGACCGGTGCGGTAGCCAGCGTCGGACAGCATCTCCGCCATGGTGACTTCCCAGGCCGTGATGCCATACCAGGTGCCGCGCGGCTCGCCTTCTTCACGCTGACGAGTGCGAATACCAAAGCGACCTGTCATCAGGGACGCCCGCGAGGGAACACACTCCGCTTCCACGTTATAGTTGGTCAGCTTAAAGCCCTCATGGGCGATGCCATCAATATGGGGCGTCGGCGCGCCACGCATGATGCCGCCGCCGTAGGCGCCGATTTCACCCCAGCCGAAATTGTCCATCAACACCAGTACGATGTTTGGCTTTTCATTGGCACTGACCGGGGGCAGTGCGAGTGCGACCAGGGCCAGAAATAAGATCGCCTTGCACACCAGTTGCTTGTTCATCAGCCTTCCCCGCTTGATATTTCGATAGTTTGAGGATCAGCATAGCAGGCCTTTCGAGGCCAGCCTTCGCGCCTGTCAGGCAGCAGAGACTCAGCGCCGGAGCCCCGCTGTGACCCGCCGTTGCTCAGCCCATGACCAGGACATTAGGGGACATGGGGGCTACCCGCAGCAGTCTCAGGCCGCGCCCGGCGCTTCGATCTGTACCGGACAGTGCACACCGTAGAGGCGTTTTGCCACCGCTGTCGCTACGAGGATGGAGGCGTCTGGATGCGGCAGCACGATGCGGCGCGGCCCGAAACCACGGCGCAGACAATCGGCCAGCACGGAAGGACCGCTGGTACTGCCCGTCGTACCGGGCAGGTACAGCTCTCGGCCAGCAATACAGGCGCCAAATTGGGGATGCCGCGCATCGCGAATCCGGCCTGTCTCCGGATCCAGGCCACTCCAGAGGCTAAGCGGCGCCGTAAGCACCAGTCGCTCTGCGTCCGGTCGCGTCATGGCAAGCGGCCCACACAGGCGGCCTCCACCGCCTCAGGCAGACGCAGGAAGCTGATATCACAGTCCAGCTGCTGGCGCGCGTACCAGGCCCACTTGGCCGACGTGGTGGCCACATGGCCATCACAACCGGGCAGGGTCGGTGCGTAATAGGTGCAGCGCCCCGTAACCAGCCGCACGCCGGCCTCGCGCAGTCGTGCTGCCGTGCCATCACGGCTTATTTCCGCTAGCACGGCCTGGTTGGTCGCGAAATAGACCCGCAACCCGGGCGCCACAGAGCGCCCCTTGAGCTGTGCCAGCAACTGTCTCGCATCTTCTGCCCAGCCATGCGGCGCACCCAGGCACAGCGCCGTCAGCGCCGCGCCACGGTGTCGGTTCAGTGCCCGCGCCGCCGCCTCCAGCGCCGCAGGCGTCAGGGTCCAGCTGGCCTGGGGTTCCTGTGCGCCGTAGGCCGCGACCGGGTCTGGCGCCTCCGGTGTCAGTCCGACGGCGTGAAACATGTCCAGCGCGCCGCTGGCGGCGGCGGCCGCACCCAGCGCACACAGGTCCCGTCTGCTACTGGACGCCGGCAGACCTTCCAGCGCAGGAATGCGCTGACCACACTTCTGGCCCAGCCACAGGCCAAGCGCCTCAAAAGCCCACCGATCCTCAAACCAGTTTCGGGGGATGGCACTGACATCGACCCGCAGCTGCGCATGCCGGGCATCGGCGCGTAACAGGCCCAGCTCCGGCACCCGGCCGGTGAGGGCCGCGCAAAGATCCAGAAATTCAGGAAAGCGCTGACAACGCGCACCGGCCACCGAGTTGGCATAGACAATGGCGCTGGACTCACACCATGCCAGCACCGCCTCAGGCTCAAGTGCCGCGTGGCCCAGATAAGGCGCACAGGTGAGCGCCGGCTGACAACCCATGGCCCGATGCAGCTGCAGTAACTCGCACTGGCGCGCTGGTGCATCAGCAAGGGGGCGCTGCGTGTCAAAAGCACAGCTGGTCAGTGTCGTCGGCACGCGCACGCGCGCTTGCAGACGGACCAGTTCACGCGCGAAATCCAAATTGACCGGCGTGTTGTCATAGGCACTGGCCACATGCGCCCCCTGCAGCGTCAAAAAGCGCTGTGCGCCGCTGGCCACCGCCTGCTCGTGCAACAGACCCATGGCAAATGCGGCCGCCTCGCCAAAGCGACCGTCCAGCAATTGCTGATCAATGACTTCCAGGGCTACCGTCATGCGGCAAGCTTACGCCGCGTGCACGCTGCTGGCGAGGACCGCAGCCTAACGTCGGTCTTTGCTATATTGCCCAGAGCATGCCAAAGGCAGAACGGCCGAAGGACACACCTTGAAAAAACTGGCTTTTTTCATTGCCCTGCTTGCGGGTCTGGTCATCGTGGGGCTGGGCAGCTATCAGTGGCTGCAGGACCCGGAACGCAAAGATTTGGATCAGGATGCGCGGGACCTGCTCGGTGGCAGCTATCTGCGCCTGTCCCAGGGTGTGGTGCACTATGAGCTGGGCGGGCCTGTCCATGGGGAGACCCTGGTGCTGCTCCACGGCTTCTCCGTACCCGGCTACATTTGGGACAACACCTTCCGCTACTTTACCGACGCCGGCTATCGCGTGCTGCGTTTCGATCTCTACGGCCGTGGCTACAGCGATCGGCCGGACGTGGCCTATGACGGCGCGCTGTTTGTGCAGCAACTGCATGAACTGGTCACCGCTCTTGAGCTGCCACAGCCCTTTAACCTGGTGGGCCTGTCTATGGGCGGGCCCATAGCAGCCCTGTATGCCGACGAGCATGCCTCCAGCGTCCGGCGGCTGGCGCTGGTAGCGCCATTAACCGTGGTGCCGACGGCGGAACAGGTCAGACCGCTGACCCGGCCGCTGCTGGGTAACTTTCTGGCCACCACTAGCTTTATGCCCGGGCTGCTGGCAGGGCAGAGCAAGGATTTCGCGGACCCGCAGCGGGTACCCGATTGGCAACAGCGCTTCGCGGAGCAGATGGAATATCGCGGTTTCCGGCGCGCCATTCTTTCCACCATAAAGCATCTGCCCGACCTTGATACGCTCGGCGCCTACGAGCAGCTGCAAAGGCAGGGCTTTCCCGTGCGACTGTTTTGGGGCACGGAAGACCGCACGGTACCGCTGGCACATAGCGAGCAGCTGCTAGAGCTATTGCCGCGGGCGGAATTGATCCTGATCCCGGATACGGGTCACGTACCCATGGTGGAGTCTTTCGAACGCTTCAATCCGCTATTGGCGGACTTTCTGACCGTTTCGGACTAGCTGTCAGCGGCGGTGGCCACGCCATCACGCAGCACCTGCAGGCGCGCGCGCATACGCTGGCCCTGATCCGGCCCCAGACGATAGAGCGCCTTCTGTCCGACGCTCATGGCTTCCAGTTCGGGCGCCACAAACTCATAGACGGCTTCATTCTGGCGCAGTGCCGCCGGGCCCTGCGGCAGGGGCGTGACCAGCAAGTGATCAAGAATCGCCACCAGGCGGTCGTTGAAGTACACGTCCTCGTAACCCAGGCCCAGATAGGCCTCCTGGAAGAGTGGGTAGTATTCCCGGTAATAGCGGATCAGATCGGCCATATCCACCGCCTCGATCAGCTCTACATAGGGCGCATAGCGCGCGGCGTTTGCCGGGCTGAGCGCCGCATCCTGCGCCTGACCAAGCACCAGGAAGCGGCCCGCAATCGGCACAATCGGCCGCATGGCGGGCGCCACACGACGGCCATCCAGGCTATCCACGGTCGCCACCAGACGACTGACCAGATAATCGGTGACAAACCACTGATCCAGAGCTGGCTCACCGATCAGGGAAACGCCTGCAGAACGGACGAACTCGTCGCTGTCCGCCAGAGTTGGCAGGATCAGTTTTGCAGCCGGCGGCTCCGGCAAGGGCTGCTCGGATGAGACCGCGAGCTCGGCGTCTGACTCAGGCGCGGGCGCAGGGATGGCTTCAATGGGATAGCGGGGTTCCGGCGGCGGCGGTTTCGGCGACGGGATCACTTCGGCTTGTTCGATTTGGGCCATGTCCTGGCGCACGCTGTAGTGATAGCCGATACCGACCACCATGACGCCGAGCAAGATAGCCCAGACCATCAGATTCTTCATGCTTGTCCCCCGTTGCTTCCGGGCCATGCGACACGGTGCGCCGCTTCTTTTGCTGTGACCGCGAGCGTCTCAGGCAGTTCCCTGGCGCCGGCTCTCATGCTCAGCCAGCAAATCCACCAACCCCTGGGCAGCCTTGCGCGCATCGGCAATGGCGGTCACCACCAGATCGGCACCGCGCACCATATCACCCGCGGCAAATACCCGGGGGTTACTGGTTTGGAAGGGATAAGGGCTTTCTTCACTGGCTTTGATCAACCCCCAGTCATTGACCTCGATGCCACAGCGTTCGAACCAGCTCGCCGGTGAGGGCTTAAAGCCAAAGGCAATGATAACTGCATCGGCCTCGAAGACCCGCTCGCTACCGGGCACGGCTTCCGGCCGGCGACGACCGCTTGCATCGGGCTGACCCAGGCGCGTCTGTACCACACGCACGCCGGCGACACCGTCAGCACTGGCAACCAGCTCCAGCGGCTGCTGGTTGTAATGAAACTGCACGCCCTCTTCCACCGCGTTATTTACCTCGGTCTGGGAGCCCGGCATATTGTCCCGATCCCGACGGTACAGGCAGTTGACCTCAGCAGCTCCCTGACGAATGGACGTGCGCACACAGTCCATGGCCGTATCACCACCGCCCAGAACCACCACCCGCTTGCCCGCCATATCCAGGAAGGGATACTCGCCGGGCGCCATGCGCAGCACGGCGCGCGTATTGCCGATAAGAAAGTCCAGCGCCTTGTGCACGCCCGGCAGATCCCGACCGGCCAAATCTCCATGCAGCGCCGTGTAGGTGCCCATGCCGAGAAATACCGCGTCATACTGGGCTTCGAGCTCCTGGAAAGAAATATCCCGGCCAATCTCTGCACCAAGCACGAATCGCACACCCATACCCTCGAGAATTTCCCGGCGGGTCTTGATGATACGGTGCTCCAGCTTGAATTCCGGAATACCAAAGGACAGCAGACCGCCAATCTCCGGATGTTTGTCGTAAACAACCGGCGTTACACCGTTGCGGGCCAGTACGTCCGCACAGGCGAGGCCAGCCGGACCCGCGCCAACAATGGCGACCCGCTTGCCCGTGTCCTGCACATGGGAGAGATCCGGGCGCCAGCCCTCGGCAAAGGCCGTGTCCACAATGTGTCGCTCCATGGCGCCAATGGTGACCGCACCATAGCCCGTGTTCAGCGTGCAGGCCCCTTCACAGAGGCGATCCTGGGGGCAGATGCGACCACAGATTTCCGGCAGGCTATTGGTTTGATGGGCCAGCTCGGCGGCCTCCATCAGCCGGCCTTCGGAAGCGAGCTTGAGCCAGTCAGGAATGTAGTTGTGGACCGGGCATTTCCATTGGCAATAGGGATTGCCACAGGAGATGCAGCGTTCAGACTGGGCCTGACCTTCCACAATCTCGAAGGGCTCATAAATTTCCTGGAATTTGCCACGACGAATTTCCAGCGGAAACTTTTCCGGTTCACCACGGGCCCGATCCAGAAACTCGAAATGGTTACGTACCCGTAGCGGGATTTTCTGTTGTTTGCTAGTGCTCATCCCACCACCTTCAAAGGGACGGACGGCAGGGTCCCCGCCTGCTTGCGGGCTTCCTGGTCAGCTTTCGGGCGCACCACACGGAACTGGAACATAAAGTGTTCAAAATCATCCAGCAGCTTACGCCCCCACACACTGCCGGTGAGGCTCACATGGCGCTCCAATAGCTCTTTAATCGCCGCCAGATCCTGACTATCGGCACTGCAATCAAGATTCTCTACCGTGACCGACTGCTGATTCACCCGGCCCGCAAAGCGATCCTGCAGGTCGAGCACATAGGCCACACCGCCAGTCATGCCGGCGGCAAAGTTGGATCCGGTTCGACCCAGCACCAGCACCTGACCGCTGGTCATGTACTCGCAGCCATGATGGCCCACCCCTTCAACCACCGCCGTGGCGCCGGAATTGCGGACGGCGAAGCGCTCACCAGCCTGGCCAGCCGCGAACAGCGCGCCGCCGGTGGCGCCGTAAAGGCAGGTATTACCAATAATGGCGCTGCGTTTGGCGACGATTGGCGAATCGGAATGGGGCTGAATCGCGATGGAGCCACCCGCCATGCCCTTGCCCACATAGTCATTGGCATCGCCGGTCAGCTTCAGATGCACGCCATGCACATTCCAGACGCCAAAGCTCTGTCCCGCCGTGCCGATAAAGCGCAGCTTGAGACCCGCAACTGGGAACCCGTCACGGCCGTAACGCTGGGCAATCGCGCCGGCCAGAGAAGCGCCAACGGAACGGTCGTAATTGCGAATCTCGAAGCGACCGCTGGCGGCCTCGCCCCGCTCCAGCGCCGGTTCAAAATGTGCCAGCACGGCCGCATTCAAAACACCTCTATCATGCGGCTCGTTGCGCAGGCCGGCATAGCCAGCGCCCTGGGCACCGGCCGCTGCGGCGGCGTCCACAATACGCTGCAGATCCACCGCGGCCTGCTTGTCCGTCAGCGCATCGATGCGCTCCAGCAGATCACTGCGACCTACCAACTGATCGAGCCGTTCAAAACCCAGCGCGGCCAGATGCTCGCGCGTTTCCTCCGCTACAAAGCGGAAGTAATTCATCACCATTTCCGGCAGTCCATTGAAATGGTCTTTGCGCAGCGCCTTGTCCTGCGTTGCCACCCCGGTGGCGCAGTTGTTCAGATGGCAGATACGGAGATATTTACAGCCCAGAGCCACCATGGGACCCGTGCCGAAGCCGAAGCTATCGGCCCCCAGAATCGCGCCTTTAATTACATCGAGGCCGGTCTTGAGGCCACCGTCCACCTGCAGGCGCACGCGGTCACGCAAGCCGTTTTCTACCAGCGCCTGATGCGCTTCCGGCAGCCCGGTTTCCCAAGGTGAGCCCGCGTGTTTTACCGAGGTCAGCGGGCTGGCACCGGTACCACCATCGTGGCCAGCAATGGTAATGAAATCCGCATAGGCCTTGGCCACACCGGCGGCAATCGTGCCCACACCGCGTTCCGCCACCAGCTTGACGGAGATCGTGGCGTTTGGATTGACCTGCTTCAGATCAAAAATAAGCTGCGCCAGATCTTCAATCGAGTAGATGTCGTGGTGCGGCGGCGGCGAAATCAGCGTACTACCCGGCACCGCATGACGCAGCGCAGCAATGGTCGCGGTCACCTTGTGGCCGGGCAGCTGACCACCTTCACCGGGCTTGGCACCCTGAGCGACCTTGATCTGCAACGTGTCGGCATTCACCAGATAGTGTGCGGTAACGCCGAAACGGCCCGATGCAACCTGTTTGATGCGGGAGTTCTTCTCCGTACCGAAACGCTTTGGATCCTCACCACCCTCACCGGAGTTAGAGGCCCCGCCCAGGCGGTTCATGGCGATCGCCAGGGCCTCATGCGCTTCCGGAGACAGCGCACCGATAGACATGCCTGCCGAGTCGAAGCGCGGGAAAATCTCTTCTACCGGCTGCACCTGCTCCAGCGGCAGCGGCGCCCGATCCGAGGCGACGCGGAACAAATCGCGCAGCGCGGCCGGCGAACGTTTGTTCACACGATCGGCAAAGCGGTCATAGTCTGCTTTCAGCCCGGACTGAACGGCGGTCTGCAAGGTGGTGACCACGTCCGGGTTGTAGGCATGAAACTCGCCGCCATGGGCGAATTTAAGCAGGCCGCCCTGACTCAGGGGCCGGCCCTGGTTCCAGGCCTCATCCGCCACCTGACGCGCCTCCGCATCCAATTCCGCAAAGCCCACGCCGCCCACCTGGCCAGCAGCCCCTGGGAAACACAGGTCCGTGACTTCCTGACCAAGCCCCACCGTTTCAAAGAGCTGCGCGCCGCGATAGCTGGCAATGCAGGAAATGCCCATCTTCGAGAGCACCTTGAGCAGGCCCTTGCGCACGCCGCGACGGAAGAACTTGCGATGCTGCAGCAGGTCGCCACGCAGCGCGCCGCGCTGATGCAGGTCGTTAATGATCTGGAAGGCGAGATAGGGATAGACGGCGGTGGCGCCCACACCGAAAAGCACGGCGAACTGATGGGAATCACGGGCGGTACCGGTTTCCACGAAAATGTTGCAGTCACAACGTAAACCGTCGCGAATCAGGCGCTGATGCACGGCGCCGGTAGCCAGCGCCGCATGGATCGGCACCCGATCCGGCGCAATGTCGCGGTCGGAGAGCACCACGAAAACCGCTCCGTCAGCGACCGCTGCGGAGACCTCATCGCAGAGTCGCTGCAAGGCCTGTTCCAGCGTGTCGCTGCGCGCATAGTTGAGGCTGAAGCGCTGGTGTCGGTAATAGCGCTGATCCAGTTCCATAAGCTTGCGGAACTTGACGATATTCAGCACGGGCCAGGGCAGCACGGCCCGGTGTGCATGCGTGTTGGTCTCCTGAAAAATGTTGTGCTCGCGGCCACACAGGGTTTCCAGGCTCATGGCTGAGGCTTCTCGCAGCGGATCGATAGCCGGGTTGGTCACCTGCGCGAACTGCTGACGGAAGTAGTCATAAGGGGAGCGCGCCAGGCGTGACATGACCGCAATCGGTGTGTCATCGCCCATGGAGCCGGTGGCCTCCACCTGATCTTCAGCCATCACGCGAATCACCTGTTCGCGTTCTTCGTTGCTAACACCGAAGAGCTTCTGGAACACCGGAAAGTCCGCATGTTCCTCACGCAAAAACTGCTCCGCAGCGGCCGCTTCCTGCTCGTCATTATTGGTGATGCGGATGATGTTCTCAGCCAGCCAGTCCGCATAGGGGCGTCGGGCTTTCAGCTGGTTATCAATTTCCCCGGAGCGCCACAGTTTGCCGGTCTCCGTATCCACAGCGAACATTTCGCCCGGTCCAACACGCCCCTTCTCCCGCACGTCCGCTTCCGCGTAATCCCACACGCCAACTTCTGAGGCCAGCGTGATCAGGTCATCGCTGGTGATCACGTAGCGAGCCGGTCGCAAACCGTTGCGGTCCAGGTTGCAGGCCGCAATGCGACCGTCGGTCATGACAATTCCGGCTGGCCCATCCCAGGGCTCAACGTGCATGGAATTGAACTTGTAAAACGCCTTCAGATCAGGCGACATATCCGGTTCGGCCTGCCAGGCGGGTGGCACCAGAATGCGCATGGCGCGAAACACGTCCATGCCACCGGCCAGAAACAGCTCCAGCATCTTGTCCAGCGAGCTGGAATCAGAGCCCTCCTGGTTCACCAGAGGGCGGATGCGTTGCAAATCGGGCAGCAAGGGCGTTTGGAATTTGGGCGTACGTGCCTCGGACCAGCTGCGGTTGCCGGCAATGGTGTTGATTTCACCGTTATGGGCCAGGAAGCGGAAGGGCTGCGCGTATTTCCAGTTGGGCAAGGTGTTGGTGGAAAAGCGCTGATGAAACACGGCAATGTGGCTTGCCATGCGCGGGTCTTTCAGATCCGGAAAAAACTCCGGCAGGTTGACCGGCATGACCAGCCCTTTGTAAACCGTCACCAGGTTCGACAGGGTGGCGACATGAAAGGCCGCATCCGGCGTTGCCTGCGCCGCATTTTCGGCCGACGCCATGCGCCGGGCCACAAACAGACGCCGCTCGATATCATGCGTTGACCAGCCGGGCGGCGCATTGACGAAAACCTGCTCAATACGCGGCTTGGAATCGCTGGCAAGCTGTCCGAGCACGCGCTCGTCAACCGGCACTTCACGCCAACCGGAAACTTCCAGCATTTCTTTGGCCAGGTGCCGTTCCAGAAGGGCTCGGGAAGCGGCCGCGACTTCTTCATCACGGCCCAGAAAAACCATACCCACAGCGAATTTTTCGCCCAGCCAGATACCGCTTTCGGCGCAGACGCTGCGAAAAAAAGATTCCGGCATGGCCATAAGCACGCCACAGCCGTCACCGGTCTTGCCGTCGACGGCCACTGCGCCGCGATGGGTCATGCGATCCAGCGCTGTACAGGCCGTGGTGACCAGGTGGTGCGAGGGCTCGCCTCGGATGTGCGCGATCAGCCCGAAGCCGCAACTGTCCTTTGCGTTCTCCGGCTGGTAGAGCCCCCGATGCTGTCCCGGCCATTGCATAGTACTGAGTTCCTGTATGAAGTCCCGCCGCACTTTTTGCGGCGGAACGGTCCAGTGTAGAGAATTTTTCCAACAATGGAAGTGTCATCGCCACCATAAAACTCACAGGCGGGCGGCGTCTTCCGATCTCATAGGGCCCCAATCGGGCCCACACGGCTCACTCTTTAACGAATTTGAGCGTAAAGCGATCCGTATTGCCGCTGACGGAACGACGTCCGACTTCGTATTCCAGTTCATCGTCGGCGCGGTAGTGAAGGCGCGAATAATCCACCAGGCGGAAGCCTGCCTCCTGAATCTCCTTAATGGCGAGCACGGGATCAAAACGGCGTCGGTTTTCGTCATTGGGGCTTTCCATATGACGCATGGTGTGGTCGACCACGCCGTAGATACCGCCCGTCTTGAGCGCTGCATAGGCGGCTTCGTTCATGGCTCGCCGACCGCTTTCGCTGAAATTGTGATAGTTGCGGAAGGTCAGCACCATATCGACGTCATCCACGCCGAGGCCGTCCATCTCCATGCTGTACAGGCGTTCACCCTCTTCGCGGAAAATGCGCGCGTCCTCAGCGACCACGGACATCTCCTCGAAGCCGGCCACATCGCTCATGGCTTCCTGCACCCGACCCGCACCGATAGCGGCGTGGTAACTGCCGTTCTCTGCCAGCACGGGCACCAGAATCTTCGTATACCAGCCACCACCTGGCAGCAATTCCACCACCGTCATGTCATCCCGGAGACCAAAAAACTCCAGTGTTTCCAGAGGCCGACGGTTACGGTCACGCTCGGTCTCTGACTCCGAGCGAATATCGGACGCCATGGCTGCTTTGATTTTGGCGGCCGTATCCGCGTGATCATCTGCCTGCAGGCCAGCGGCACCCCCGGCCAACAGTGCGGCCGCAATGATTTTTACCAACTTCATGAAACTCTCCTTCTGCTTGTTGTGGCGCCAGCGCAGAGGCTCGCGCGTCGTTTTGATTGATACCCTAGCTGTCCTGCGACACCCAGATCAGTTCCTCTACCGGGAAGCCGGCCGCGCGGGCCATGGCCACCAGTTCATCTTTGCTGGCCTGGTCCAGCACCGGCGTTCGCGCCAGCAGCCAGAGGTTACCTTTGTTCGGGCCTGCGACCAGCGAAACGCGATAATGCTCCACCCCGCGGTCCAGGTGCATGATGTTATAGCTGCCGTAGAAAGGCCCAAAAAAGGACACCTTGAGCTCGCCCACATCACGTGCACCGACGAATTTCGCGCGACCTTCGGCCTGCTCCCATTCACCGTCCGCGTCACGATAGCCCCGATTGGTCACGCGCACCGTACCATCGTCATTGAGCGCGTAGTTGGCCGTGACCCGACTCAGACCCCGCTCAAAGCGATGATCCAGGCGGCCGATCTCGTACCAGGTTCCTAGATAGCGTTCCAGTTCGAAGTCCTGCACCGTCTCTACGCCCTCTGGGACACGTACCGTGCAAGCACTCAGCAGCGCCACCGCAAGCAATGAGAAGCTCAGGCAGCGGGCGGAATAACCGTGTGTTTGTTTTGATTTCATGTACGAAGCATACGCGTGCCGGGGAAAAAATCTGTGAACCTGAAAAAGCTAAACAAATCCTATACAATCCACAAAAGGCCGTTCACATGCTTTAACTGATGCCCAGCTCACCCACCTTGGTCTGGTTCCGCAAGGATCTCCGCCTGAATGACAATCCAGCCCTGACTGCCGCGCTGAAGCGCGAACAGCCGGTGGTGCCCGTTTATATCCACGCCCCGGAAGAAGCGGAGCCCTGGGCGCCTGGCGGCGCCTCCCGCTGGTGGCTGCATCATGCACTGAATGCGCTGCGCGCGGCCCTTGCGGAACGCGGCTTACCGCTGATATTGCGCCACGGCCCCAGCAGCAAAGCCCTGACCGATCTGGTTGCGGAAACGGGCGCCGATACGGTGTACTGGAATCGGCGCTACGAGCCGGCGCTCATCAGCCGTGACCGGGAGCTGAAAGCCGCGTTAAGGGACCAGGGCCTGAGCGTCCGCAGTTTTAACGGGGCGTTAATGTGGGAGCCGCATACGGTGGCCAACAAGCAGGGCTTGCCCTTTCGGGTATTCACGCCGTTCTGGCGCCACCTGCAAAGCCTGCCCGTAGCCGCTCCGGTGCAACTTCCGGAAACGGGCTGGCGCGCACCGGAACAGCGCCTTGCCAGCGACGCGCTGGAATCGTTTCAACTGGAGCCGCACACGCCCTGGGATCAGGGCCTGGAAGCACGCTGGGACCCCAGCCTGAGCGGGGCCAGCGCGGCGCTGGAGGCGTTTCTCACCGGGCCGGTGAACCGCTACGGCACAGACCGTGACCTGCCGGGCAAACGTGGAACCAGCCGTCTGTCGCCTTACCTGGCCAGCGGACAGCTGAGCCCCCGGCAGGTATGGGCTGCGGCCCATGCGGCCGGTCTCGGCAGCAACAAGGACGCGTTCAAATTTCTCTCGGAAATTGGCTGGCGCGAATTTGCCTACCACCTGCTGGTGCACTTTCCGCACACGCCGGAACAGTCGCTGGGTGAAGCCTATCGTCACTTCCCGTGGCAGGAAGATCCGGCTTTGCTGGGTGCCTGGCAACGCGGTGAGACCGGTTATCCGATTGTTGATGCCGGCATGCGCGAACTCTGGCAAACGGGCTGGATGCACAACCGCGTACGCATGATCGTCGGCTCCCTGCTGGTCAAGCACCTGCTGCAACCCTGGCAAGCCGGTGCGCGCTGGTTCTGGGACACGCTGGTTGATGCGGACCTGGCCAGTAACACCATGGGCTGGCAATGGTCAGCCGGTTGCGGTGCCGACGCCGCGCCCTACTTTCGGATCTTCAACCCCATGCTCCAGGGTCAAAAGTTTGATGCCAAAGGACAGTACGTACGACGCTGGGTCCCGGAGCTGGCGGGGCTACCCGATAAGCACCTGCATACACCGTGGGAAGCGCCTCCCGTATTGCTTCAAAGCGCTGGCGTCGTGCTGGGCAAAAATTACCCGAAGCCCGTGATTGATCACAAGGCAGGCCGGCAACGCGCCCTGGATGCGCTGGCGCTTAACAAGCAACGGAACGCGGAACGGGAATGCCCTTTATGAGCGACGGGCTATGCTTCGCCGCGGGTGATGCTCTGGTGGTCGGCGCCAGCCGCGGTCTCGGTCTGGCCCTGGCACGGATGCTGCTGGCAGAGCACCAACCGGAACGGCTTTTTCTGACCTATCGCGGCACATCGGTACCCGAGGACTTGCAGCGCCTGCAAGCCAGCGCCAGGCTGCCCGTTGAGCTACTTGCCTGCGAGCTCACCTGCGACGAAGACCTCGCCGCCCTGCAGAGCTCGCTGCGAACAGCCGATGCCAAACTGGGGCTGACGCTTCACGCCGCAGGCATTCTGCACGAAACTCAGCTGCGCCCGGAAAAGGCCCTCAGCCAAGTGCGGCGTGCGGGACTCGCGCGCCTGTTTGAGGTCAACAGCATCGGCCCGATACTTCTGGCGCAGGCCGTTATGAGCCACATCCCCCGCCATGAACCCGCCCATTTCGCCGCACTCTCGGCCATGGTGGGCAGCATAGGCGACAACCGCATGGGCGGCTGGTTTGGCTACCGCGCGTCCAAGACTGCACTCAACCAACTGTTGCGAACGTTGGCGATCGAAGGCCGACGTACGCATCCGGCCCTGTGCATCACCAGCATTCATCCCGGCACCACGGACACGGATCTGTCACGCCCCTTTCAGAGTGGCGTGAGCGCAGACAAGCTCTATCATCCAGATCAGTCAGCACGGCGCATCCTACAGGTGGTGCTGGCGGGCACACCGGAGGAATCCGGGCGCTTTATGAATTGGAACGGGAGCGCGCTGCCCTGGTAGGGCAACTAAATCTATGGAAGACAAAGTATGACCGCACAATCAGAGAACGACACGGCGAAAGAATCCACCTACACGATCGGCGCCGTCGCACGGCTAACGGGGCTCAGCACACAACTGATCAGGGTCTGGGAACAGCGCTACGCGGCCGTGGTCGCCGAGCGCTCAGCCAATGGCCGGCGCGTCTACAGCACGACCGACGCGGAGAAGCTCGGGCTACTCAAAGCCCTGACGGAACGGGGCATTGCCATCAGCACCATTGCCAGCCTGTCGCTTGATGAACTGCGCGCCCGGGTACAGGAAGCCGATCAGGTCGCCTTGAAGCCCCTTCCGAGAAAGGTTTCCGTGGCGGCACTGGGCACCTTGCTTCCGGCGGTGGTCTGCGAAGAAATCGTTCCTGCCAACCCGGTTGAGTTAAGTCTTTCCGGCACCGACGCGGAAGCCTTCATGCTCGAGGGGCGGGGGCTGCAACCAGACGTACTGGTGGTGGAACTGACCAACCTCGGGCCGAGCTCTATTGACCAGCTCGCCAGCTTGCGCGAAGCGCTACAGCCCAAAGCGACCCTGGTGGCCTATCGCTTTGCGCGCTTGGAGGATGAGAAAACGCTGGCTCAGAATGGCTTCCGTTTGCTGCGCCTGCCCCTGGCCCCCGATGGCCTGGCGGTCTCCATCCTGGCCGCAGCGGTCGACCTCCGCGCCGGGCAGCATTACAAGCCGCCCCCAGCGGAAGCGCCCGACACGCCCCGCGAACTGCCGGCACCGCCCGCGCGGCGCTTCTCCGAGACCCAGCTACTGAAACTGGCGCGCATTGAGAGCGCTGTCGATTGCGAATGCCCGCATCACATGGCACAGGTTGTACAGACCCTGGCCGCCTTTGAGCTCTACAGCGCCCAGTGCGAAAACCGTAATGATGAAGACGCTGAACTGCACGCCTATCTGCACCGCGCTACGGCGCAGGCTCGGGCTGGTATGGAAGAAGCTCTGGCCCATCTGGTGGCCGTAGAGGGATTGAGTTTGGACTAGGGTGTTGCTTTTTGTTTATGTTATGTATAACATAAGTTACATGTTAGCCAAACATTGGATAGACACCGACTTCCCATAGACTACTCATATCTCCCTCTGCACTTCGCACTCCCATCACTCCGATGGATGTGAGTAGTCATTAGCCCGCCGAGTCATCGACGGGCTTTTTTTATGCTGATCAATCCGTGCTAGGCCAAGGAATTGGCCGGACGTTTACAAGGCGTTGAGGTTGACGAGTAGTTGCTCGGCACTTGCCAGCACCGCCTCACGATCCGCGGCGCTGCGCCGATCCCAGCTGCGGTAAATCATGCCGATACGGGGGTTGCGGCTGAGCAACTCCCGGTGACGATCCATAAAGTGCCAGTAAAGAGGGTTGAAAGGACACGCTTTGGGGCCGGTTCGCTGCTTCACGTCATAGAAACAGCCCGCACAATGGTCACCCATCTTGTTGAGGTAATTGCCCGAGGACACATAGGGCTTGCTGGCAATAACGCCACCATCGGCGAACTGGCTCATGCCCCGCGTGTTGGGCATCTCCACCCACTCAATGGCATCGATATAGATACCCAGATACCAGGCGTCTACCGCGTCGGGATCCACCCCAGCGAGCAGCGCAAAATTACCGGTGACCATAAGCCGCTGGATGTGATGGGCGTAGGCATGGTCCAGCGA
>JAOZKI010000014.1:33140-43800 GCA_029935455.1 Lysobacterales bacterium
TGATCAATGGCCTGCTTCATGCAGGCCATGCGCGTATTGCCCGTCCAATAGAATTCCGGTAGCGGCCGCCGGGCATGAAGCGCATTGCTTTGCGCGTATTCGGGCATGCGTGTCCAGTAGATGCCACGCATGAACTCACGCCAGCCGATTAGCTGCCTGACGAAACCCTCCACGGCGGCCAGCGGATAGCGCTTCGGCTCCGCCGACCAAGCCGCCAGCACCGCTTCCACCACCTCCCGGGGATCGAGCATTTTGCTGTTCAGGGCAAAAGACAGGCGGGAGTGAAACAGGGACCAGCCCCGGTCCGTCAATGCATCCTGATAAGCGCCGAACAGGGGCAGCAGTTCATCCGTAAAAAAACCCAGCAACTCTCGCGCCTGGGCACGGTCGCGGGGCCAGGGCGACGTGGCACCCGACAAGCGGCCTATGGTTTGAATTTGGTGCCGTTCGAGACGCTCCAGAATATCGCCCACGGGATTCTCAAACAGCAGTGGCTCCGGCGGCTGCACGTCTGCCGGCATGGCTTTGCGATTCTCAACATCATAATTCCACTTGCCGCCCACCGGTTTGCCGTCTGCGTCCATCAGCCAACCGCTCTGCTTGCGAATGCGTCGGTAGAAATGTTCCATACGCTGCTGTTTATGGGTTGGAAAGGTGCCCTTGAGCGCTTCAAAGGGCACCAGAAAATGGCGCGTACCGGTACAGCGCACCGGCACCGCGGCGCGCGCGGCAAAACCCTGCATCTGCTCTAGCAGGCGGTATTCATCCGGCCGTTGGTAGGCCAATGACCCCGCACCGGAGGCGCTGATGAGATGTTCCAGCAGTGCCGGCAGGTCTGCAAACTCGGCGGTATCGTCAAGCGTCAGGTGTAAAACCCGATGCCCCTTGGCTTGCAGGCTCGCCGCCAAAGCCGCCATGGCATCAAAGAAGGCCACCACTTTCTGCACGTGGTGCCGCACGTAGCTGGCCTCCTGGGGCAACTCCGCCAGCACAAACAGGGTGCCGGGCTCCACACGCTCAAACCATTCATGCTGCGCATTGAGCTGATCACCCAGCAACAGGCACAAGCGCTCACAGGCCGGCACCTTCATGAGGCGGATCTACGCTGGCGGCGGCAGCGCTCTGAGCAATAACGCACCTGTTCCCAGCAGGCCGCCCATTTCTTGCGCCATTCAAAAGGTCGTCCGCAAACCGCGCAGACCTTGCTCGGCTTGGGTTTGCCACGCAGCAGGGACATGAGCGTTTAGGCGGGGCGTTCTGCCAGCAGGTGCACGTCAGACAGGGCGCGTTCCTCGAAGCCCCCTTCGCAATAACAGAGGTAAAACTCCCACATGCGAATGAAGGCATCGCTGTAGCCCTGCGCTTTCACCTGCTCCAGGCAGGCGAAGAAGTTTTCGCGCCAGTAGCGCAGCGTCCGCGCATAGTCCCGACCGAAATCATGCAGGCCGGTGGTCATCAGGTCCTGCGTGCGCGCGATGGACTGGGTCATGGCACTAACGGAAGGAATATTAGCCCCGGGGAAAATGTAGCGCTGGATGAAATCAACGGAGCGCTTGGCCTCTTCGTACTGGGGCTCGGCGATGGTAATCGCCTGGATCAGCAGACGCCCGCCGGGCTTCAATAGCTCATTGCACTTGGCGAAGTAAGTGTCGTACTGCTTCCAGCCGATGGCCTCAATCATTTCGATGGACACCAGCTTGTCATACTGGCCGGATAGATCCCGATAGTCTTCCCGCAGCAGGGTAATCCGATCTTCCAGGCCCGCAGCCTGTACCCGCTTTTGGGCCAGCTCAAATTGCTGCTGGGAAATGGTGGTAGTGGTGACCCGGCAACCGAAATGCTGCGCCGCATGAATGGCCAGACCACCCCAGCCCGTGCCAATCTCAAGCAGGTGGTCATCAGCTTGAAGCTCCAGGCGCTGACAGATTTTATCCAAGCGGTGCAGCTGCGCCTCATGCAGACTCATGGACGGGTCAGCAAAGATGGCACTGGAGTACATCATGGTCTCATCGAGCCACAGGGCGAAAAAGTCGTTACCAAGATCATAGTGGGCAGAGATATTGCGCCGGGCGCCCTCCCGCGAGTTGCGGTTGACCCAGTGAAAAAGCTTCTGCAAAGGCCGGGTCAGGGACGCCGCGCCCCCTTCCATGCCATCCAGAACCTCACGGTTGCGAACCAACAGGCGCACCAGAGCGGTTAAATCGTCTACTTCCCAGGCGCCCTGCATATACGCTTCGCCGGCACCGATGGAGCCTCCAAACGCAATATCAGACCAAAAGTCGGCGTGCTGCACGGTGATCGTGGCGCGGGGAGTCCCGCCTCGTTCCCCGTAGTGATCCGATTGCTCGCCGGCCACGATGGTGAGGCTGCCTTCCTGCAACTCTTCCAGCTGCTTGCGTACCAAACGTTCGGCCAGCCGATCCAGCGCGCGAGGCTTGGCCGTAGTTTCCAGATGCTGTTCCGAGGCCAGGCTTATGGCTTTCATGGGGTGTTCTCCAAAGGCAGTGGGTTTTTATCCGGGTGATCGTGTACCGGCGTCCCCTTCAACCAAAGTCGCAGGGCCTGCCAGTGAATTCCGGCGATCACCTTGCCGGTCATAAACGGGTGGCGTAACAGTGTTCGCGCCAGGCTTCCGCCGCTGATTGGCTGGCGCGCCAGCTTGAGGGTGGCATCAAACAACTTGCTTCCCTCACGGTGCAATTCCATATGCACATTGAGCGATTCATCTGGTGCCCGAAAGCGCCAGTCATAATCTACATCCATGGGCATGAAGGGGGAGACATGCATCTGTTTAACGGGTGCGAAGCGCTGGTAGCCGCCCTGCCCACCCGCTTCATCGCGCAACACGTAACAGTGGCGCTCACCCCAGGGCGTATTGTTGACCTCCGCCACAATGGCCTCCAGCGTGACGCCGTCCCGTGCATAGCAGTAATAGAAGCTCACCGGATTAAAGCAGTAGCCGAAGTAGCGCAGGTTCGTCAGTAGACGAATGGGACCTTCCGGGCGCTCACCACAGGCCGCCTGTACATGCTCGCGCACGCAGTCGGCCAGCGGCTGATCCTCCGGGCCCATGTGGTCTTCACGTCGAAAGCGAGCCAGCGCGCGGCGGCGGGTTGACCAGAACCAGCGCCCGGCGAACACTTGATCGAGTTCATCCAGATCCAGCATCATCATAAACAGCCGGTAGCGGAACTCGTGCCCCACCGGCTGCATGCGCCGATGCCTAACCTGCCCGACGTAGATCGCGCTGTGCATAGTTTCGGTCTTCGGCGAAATAGTTCAGAGCAGATAGCGCACTGACCACCCCATCCTCATGAAAGCCGTTGCGCCAGTAGGCGCCGCAGTAGCTGGTTCTGCGCCCCTGACTGATCTCACGCTGACGGGCCTGAGCGGCCACCGCCGCGGGGGTAAACACCGGGTGCGCATATTCATAGCGGCCAATGATGCGCGCGGGATCAATGGCAGCCGTGTGATTCAGGGTCACACACAACGTTTCTGGTGCACCTAAAGACTGCAGGATGTTCATGTTATAGGTCACGGCGGCGGGCCGCTGCGGCTGCTCCAGCAGGTGATAATTCCAGGCCGCCCAGGCCAGACGTCGACGTGGCAACACCGATGCATCCGTATGCAGTACCGCCTCATTCTGCTGGTAGGGAATAGCGCCCAGCACCTCACGCTCCGCCGCCGATGGATCCTCAAGCATGGCCAGAGCCTGATCACTGTGACAGGCAAGAAAGACGTGATCGAACATCTCCGGCTCCTGACCGCGAACCTTGACCCGAACCTGATTCTCGTAGCGCCGTATGGCCTCCACCGGCGCGTTAAGCCGCACCTGATCCCGATGGCCTTCCATGAGACGATTCAGATAGCTTCGTGAACCGCCTTTGATGACCCGCCATACCGGTCGCTCATTGACCGACAACATGCCGTGATTTTTGAAGAAGCGCACAAAGAAGCGCGCAGGCATTTCGCGCAGCCGTGACTGGCTGGCGGACCAGATGGCCGAGCCCATGGGCAGAATATAGTGATCCTGAAACTCCTGGCTGTAATCGTTACGCGCGAAGTAATCTGCCAAGGAAAGGTCCGCCGCATCATCATCCAGCAAGGCGGGTGCTTCCTTATGAAAACGTAAGATGTCGCGGATCATGCGATGAAAACTGGGTCGGAAAAGATTGCTGCGCTGGGCGAACAGCGTATTGAGCGATGTGCCGTTGTATTCCAGGCCGGTGCGCTCGTGCTTGACGCTAAAGCTCATATCACTGTCTTGCCAGGGCACATCGAGCTCGTCGAGCATGGCAATGAAGTTGGGATAGGTCCAGTCATTGAAAACAATGAAACCGGTATCCACCGCATAGCGCTCACCGGCCAGTTCTACATCGACCGTATGGGTATGACCACCCGGACGACTGTCCGCCTCAAATACCGTCACTTCATGCTCACGGGACAGTTTCCAGGCCACCATATTGCCCGCGATGCCTGAACCAACGACGGCGATTTTCATGCGCTGGCCTCACGCCGATGGGCATTACGCCGCGCCTTCGGCACCGGCTTCAGATCCCAGACCAGGCCTAACGCCGCCAGCATGCGCAGCACGTAGTAGGTCATATCAATTTCCCACCAAAAGAAGCCCTGACGGGCAGAGGCGGGGTAGTGATGGTGGTTGTTATGCCAGCCCTCACCAAAGGTGATGAGCGCCAACCAGAAGTTGTTACGACTGTCATCACGCGTGGCGTAGCGACGACTGCCCCAGCGGTGAGCCAGCGAGTTGATGGTAAACGTCCCGTGATAGAGCGCCACGGTAGAAATAAAGAAGCCCCAGACCAGCATCTGACCGGCGCTGGTGCCCAGCTCTGGCGCGGCCCGCTCCAGCCAGCCGCCGAGCATGAACAGCGCCACGGCAAACAGAACCGGCACGACAATGTCGAAGCGGTCGAGAAAGCGCAGCTCCGGATAGCGCAACAAATCACGTACGCGTCGCTGATCCGTGCCGAAGTGCTCCTTGGTCAGAAACCAGGCCGTATGGCTGTGCCAAAAGCCGTGCTGGACCGGTGAGTGTGGATCTTCCGGTTGCTCCGAGGCCACATGGTGGTGGCGATGGTGCGCTGCCCACCAGATCGGTCCGCGTTGAACACTGGAAGCGCCTATAACCCCGAACAGGAATTGCATAGGCCGGGAGGTGCGGAAACTCCGATGAGAAAAATAGCGGTGATAGAAGCCCGTAATGGCGATCATACGAACCGCATAGGCCGCCACCGCTACGGCCACCGCAACGGGACTCCAGCCAACCCAGAGAACACCCAGACAAGCAAGGTGCATACCCAGATAAGGCAAGGTTCTAAGCCAATCGACGCGACCTGCTTCCGCAGCGTCGACGGGGACGGAGACATCAGCAGCAGAGCTGTCGAACCAGCTCGCCACAGCGCGCAGTGCTTTCACCATCGCTGGGGCACCTTTACCAGTAAGGATGTGTCATACCCCATGTCGCCGATTAGCTGCGCCAACTCCCGGTAGCGCGCTTCGGGCATATCGGGGGCCCGTGCCATCAACCAGACGTAGTCTCTTTTGTTGCGACCAATGATGGTCGTTGTATACGCCTCGTCCAGATACACAATACGATAATCTGCCTTGATGGGCCAAATAAAACGCATACCCCACTCTGCATTCGTGTCCGTATTCAGCACGAAACCACGCGGACTGTACTCTTTTCGTTCGCCGTCGAAAGACCCATCGCGATAAGTGAAGGTGGTGGCGATGGTGCCATCGTCATCAAGCGCATAAGACTCCACGGCGTTGTGCGCACCCTTCTCCAGGAAGGTAGGAATCACCGCGATCACATACCAGTCGCCCATGAAACGCTGCAGATCAACGTGGGGCACCGTGGCCAGGGGTTTCATACCGCCACAACCGGCAAACAGTGTGGCCAACAGCGCAAGGACGGCCGTGCGCCAAGGTAATTTTTTTCTGGTGCGACCCATGGTCGTTGCTCCTTACTCATCAGCAGCAGAGACGGCCGCGCGCCGCGGCGGGCCGGGAAAAAACGCGTTCGTGCGTTGGATGTATTCAGCATAGGCCGGGCGCCGCTCACCGATGTCTTGTTCCAACAGCGCCACGCCAGAGACGCGCAGCAACAGGAAGGACATAAGCAGCGGTGAAGCGAGGGTCCACCAGCCGCCGGCAGCGCAAGCCATCAGGTAATAGCCCCACCAAAGAGCACACTCGCCAAAATAATTCGGATGGCGTGTATAGCGCCATAGACCCGTGTCCAGCACCTGGCCCCGATTAGACGGGTCACTTTTGAAACGCGCCAGCTGGCGGTCGCCACCCACCTCAAACACCATACCCAGCACCCACAGGGCACCGCCGGCAAGATCCAGCCAGCCCAGAGCGGTATCGCTGGACACGGCGACTGCCAGCGGCATGGCAATCAGCCACGCCATAAGCACCTGAAAAGCGAATACGATGTAAAGGCTTTTCCAGACAAAGCCCGGCTGATTATTGGCGCGGATCTTTTGGTAACGGTGGTCTTCCGGCTCGCCGTGGTTGCGGGCCGTAATGTAGTAAGACAGGCGCAGCGACCAGACAGACACCAACCCGATCAGCAACCAGCCACGCGGGCCGCTCACACCTTCAAGCCAGGCATAGCCGAGCGTGATGGCAAGGAACATCAGGGACCAAAGCGTGTCCACGATGCTGACATCCCGACGCCACACACTGACGATCCAAAAAGCGATGCCAACGCCGAGCGTGAACAGCAGTAACAGGGCGTAACTTGACCAGACCATTCAGCCGGTCACCCAGGTGGTACGCGAATTGCTGCCACCCGTTAGCGTGCCGTCGAAACGTCGCGCTAGGGCATAGAGCAGCGGCATGACCAGTGCCCAAATGAGCGCCAACGCTAACAGTCCCGCAGGCAGGTTCTCAAAATTCATGGCCCCAAGCCGGGCACCCGCATAGTAAGCCGCAGGCCCGCCAAGGAAGCCGAAGGCGGCCGCTAGCCATGGGCGCTCACGCAGCCAGCGCATACAACCATTAAGCGTGGTCGCAAAACCGACCCACATGGCCAGCAGCCACACCGGCGCCAGACCAGGAATCCACAGACCCTCGCGATAGCTGACCCAACCGGTCGCCATGAGTAGACTGTCGGCCAGGGTGCCAATGGCCAAAGCCGCCAGCAAGGTCATGAGCTCACGTCCGGGCTGGGGCACGATATTCAGATGCAGCCCGGCCACCATCGCGATAATCACTGGCCCGACCCAGGGCATACCGTTGGCGGCACCGAGCACGCAGCCCAGCCAGCCGGCCTGAAAAGCAAAGAAGTTAATGGTGGTTTTAAACATCATTCACGGTCCGCCTGACGCGAGAACAGGTAGTGGCTAACAAACCACTCCTGACCCTGGTTAAGACCAAACAGTTCGGCGCAAGCCATAAAGAAAATGCGCCAACGCTGCATCCACTGTTGGACCTTGGCCTCGCCATAGACTGGGGCCAGCACCTGGCGCACCTCCTCAGCACGCGCATCCATATTCACCAGCCAGGCGTTGGCTGTTTTCTCATAGTGAGTACCGTCCCAGCGCCATTGCTGTTGTATGGCCAGGTCGCGTTGAAAACGTAACGGAAGATCCGTCGACGGCATGATGCCACCGCTGAAAAAATGGCGGCTCATCCAGTCACTAGGACCTTGATCGATAAAGGCATAGGGGCTGTTACGGTGAGTGAAAATATGCATGAAAAAGCGTCCGCCGGGCTTCAGCCAACGGGCGACTTTGCCAAATAGCATCTCGTAATTGCGCATGTGTTCGAACATTTCCACGGACACGGCGCGGTCAAAGCGCTGCTCAATGTCAAAGGAGTTCATGTCCGCCGTGATCACGCGAATGTTGGTGAGCCCGCGCGATGCAGCCTGGGCTTCTATGTAGCGACGCTGGGGTGCGGAATTAGAGACGGAGGTTACCGATGCCTTGGGGTAGTTACTGGCTATCCAGAGCGACAGGGAGCCCCAGCCGCACCCCAGATCCAGCACGTCCATGCCGTCCTCAATACCGGCCCGCTCACAGCTGATCTTCAGCGACAGGGCCTCGGCTTCATCCAGACTGCTCGTGCTGGCATCCCAAAAACATGAGCTGTATTTGCGATGCACCCCCAGCACCTCACCGAAAAAGGCCGGCGGCACCTCATAGTGCTGTTCATTCGCCAGCTCAGGCACGGGCGCAATCTCTGACGCACGCATGTGTGCGACAAAGTCGTTCAAGCGTCGGGCAGCAGCCTCGCAATCATTGGCCTCAATGTCGACCAGGCGCTCCCGCGACAGGCGCCGAATGCCCGCACGGATGACGGCGTCCGGGACCAGGCCCATTTCTGCCCAGCCGATGGCACCGCTGCTTTTGTCTTTTTTCTGCACCGTTTCTACTCGCTGTCCCATGTTTCACTCCATTTTTTTGGTCGACCTTCAGGAAGTCAGTGGCACGACCGTTTGTAGTTTTTTAAGCCCCGTGTCGGCATCGGACCCCAACGGCTCGATTCCAATGCGCTTTAGCGCGTCAAGCGCGCGTACAGACGCCCTGCCACCCATTAAGACGGGTACCGTTGATGCCGCCGCCAGGGCCGGCAACTCGCGCTTCAGCACGCTGGTCGGCAGTTCCAGCAGCCCGGAAAGCACGATGGCCTGGCTGTCCGTCTTCTCCGCCGCAGTGGCCAGTTCCTCCAGGGGCATGTCCGCGCCCAGAATCACCAGGCGATAACCCAACTCGTTGGCTGCCAGGGCCAACAGCAGCAGGCCTACTTCGTGACGTTCGCCCGGCATGCAGGCCATTAGCAGTTTCGGACCGCGGTGGTTACGACTGCGGTGGTGAAAGCGGGCGCCCAGCTTGTTGCGCAGATAAAAGCCAAAAAAGTGTTCCTCGGCAACGGTGCCGATGCCCATGGACCAGCGGCGCCCCAACTCCACCAGCAGAGGCGAGATCAGATTACGGGTCACGTCCTTGATGGGATAGCTGGACAGCGCTTCGTTGTAAACCGCCTCAAGGCCCTCTTCATCAAAGCGCGTCACTGCCGTCAGCATGCCGCTGAACAGCCGCTGCCACACGTCGCTCTGGTCCCGTGGGCCGGTGTCCGCCAATTCCCGATTGCCGCTTTCGTTTTCCAGATAGGCTTTCACCTGGCCGATGCGCATATTGCGATCCAGCAGGCTGACAATGCGGTTGACCAGATCAATGTGCTCCTGGGTATAGAGGCGATGACCACTGGCCTTGCGAACCGGCTCTATGAGGCCGTAGCGGTTCTCCCAGGATCGCAACGTGATCGCGTTCACACCCGTGAGTTCGGATACGGTTCGAATCGGATACAAACCGGGCGTCTGGTCATCGATGATCGGGACGGTTTTTCGCATGACAGCGTTCCCAAAATTATACAGACCAGATGAAAAAAGTGATGCAAAACGTCACATGGCCGCTTAAAAATTAGCCCCGGATGGGGGCCGGGGCTAATGGGTCTTGAGTGCGGCAGGAGGGTAGGGGTCTACCGCACTCAGGAGTTCTGCTGCGAAAGCAGGTCCGTCTGGTCATTTTCGGACGTCGCTTGCGCCATTAAACGGTGCGCCAGCAATCGTGAAACAGGTGTCAAAGATTCTTGAGGGCCGAGTGAAAAGCTGTGCAGGGGAGAGGAATAAATTGATACAAGGCTTGCGCCAGCGTTGGCGGCAGGGAGCTACTGGCGCAACTCCCAAGGATTTACAGAATTCAGCGTAGTTGCTTGTGCCAGCGGCGCACCAACTGCTGCACATCAACTTCGGCTCCGCCATGGCGCCAGCTTTTCACGAAGTCGATGTCGGCCGCGTTTGGCGGTGGATTGGGTCGATTCATCTGCAAGCGCACGGGCACGGGCACGCCCTCGCCCATGGCGATGACCTCACCCGGGGACAGGGAAGTCATCGCAGCCAACACGCCCTGAGCCGCGTCCGGCACCATGGCACGGATGTATTCCTGGTCATTCGGGTTGGTGGTGCGCAGACAGACATAGGTACCACACTGGGCCAGCACCGTCTCGGACACATCATGCGGGCGCTGCGAAACCACCACCAGGCAGACACCATACTTACGGCCGACCTTGGCAATGCGCTCCATCATGCGGCGCGCCTGCTTGTAGCGTGGATGGTCACCCCGTGGGATGTATTCGTGCGCTTCCTCGCATACGAGCGCAATAGGGAACTCACGGCACTTCGGGTTCCAGAAATTAAACTCGAACGCGAGGCGTGCGATCTGCGCGGTGACCATAGGCGCCACATCAATGGGCACGGCGCTCAGATCCAGCACGGTGACAGAGGCCTTGTGCCCTGCGCCCAAACCGACAAAATCTTCCATCAGGCCGATGAGGGACTCGGTGGAAGTACGAACCTCTGGACGCAGCAGGAAGTCGTAACGGTTGTCGTTGAGCAGGCTTTCCATGCGAACCAGCAGCTGGTCAAACTTGCCATAGGTTGCGGATTTGGTTTTGCCGAAATCACTGGAGCGCTTGTTCGCCTCTTTGATGCGCGTAAACAGGTCGTCCATGGCAAAGTAGACAGGCGCATCTACCGTGATCTGGCCCAGATCCTTGCCCGCGTTGGTCTCGCGCTTAAGATCGATCAGGCTGGAGCGCAGCAGGGCCTGCTGCACCGCCGCATGCG
>JAOZKI010000057.1 GCA_029935455.1 Lysobacterales bacterium
CAGCCGCGGTACTGATCACGCCCTGCCTGTTCCTGCCAGTGGTCCAGCACCGCATGCAAATTTTCCAGTGGAGAACCGGGCGCGAACAGAGTGTTTTCCAGCCACCGTTGTTCCGCATCGGCGTAGCGCTTGAGCGTCTCGATAAATAGCGCGCGCTTGTCACCAAAGGTGCCGTAAAGGCTCTGGCGCCCGATGCCCAGCGTGGTGGTGATCTGCGCCACGCCGGTGGCCTCATAGCCCTGCTTCCAGAACAGGCGCAGGGCCTTGCCCAGCACCTCATCGCGATCGAATTGTCTTGGACGTCCGGCCATGCTCGGACTCTAGCAAATTATTGAACGAAAGGTCAATTATTGCGGGCGCCGGCGCTCGCTGCGGAGCCCGCTAGCGCGGTCGGGGACGCTCCAGGGCAGCCGTCAGCTTCTCCTGCACTGCCTCCACGCTAATTAAATCCATGACACCGGGCTCTTCAATCCGATGACCCCAGCGCAGTTGTTCCGGTTCCTTGCCTCGAAACCGTCGGGCGGCCTCGGCATAGCGGTCTACGCACAGGCCCAGTGAATGATAGGGCCCGGAGCGGCGCGACCAGGTAGCGGCGTGCAAACCAATTACCGGTGTGTTCAGTGCTGAGGCCATGTGGGCCGGCCCCGAGTCAGGCGTGATTAATACGCTGGCGCGTTGTAGCAGGGCCAGGGACTGGGTCAGCGTATCCTGGCCCACCAGATTCAGCGCCGGTTGCTGCATGGCTTGCTGAATGGCGGAGGCGGTCTCCCGTTCCAGTTCACTGGGGCCGCCCATGAGAACCACCCGGAGTCCGTGCTGGCGTACCGCATGATCGGCCACCGCCGCATAACCGGGTACGGACCAGTTGCGCAGCCGGTGACTGGAACAGGGGCTGATCATCAAAAATGACCCTTCGCCGGGCAGCTTCGCACGCGCCCAGTCATGATCGGCAGAGTCCACAGGCAGATCCCACTGCGGTGGATCCGGGTCCAGACCCAGGGCCCGTGGGAATTCCAGAAAACCCTGCACCTGATGCTGAAAAGGCACTTCTCGCACCTGATGGGTGCTAAACCAGCGGTGCCCGTCACGGGAGCGCCCCCGGTCCCAGCCGAGGCGAATGGGCGCTTTGATCAGTCGGGAAAGCAGGTTGGCGCGCAGGGCCACCTGCATGTGCAGCAGCAGGTCAAACCGTCGCCCCCGCAAGGCCTCCTTCAGGGCCTGGCGCGCAGGTCGCCCGCCGCGCTTGTCATAGACAATAAACTCCACGTCGGGCAAGCCGGCCAGCAACCGGTGTTCCAGTTTGCCGATGATCCAGGTGAGCTGAGTCTCGGGCCAGGCTTTGCGCAAAGCGCGCACCACCGGTACCGTATGCGTGGCGTCGCCGAGCGCGGACAGGCGCAGCACACATATCTTGTCGGGGGGAGTGTCCATAGGGACAATAGGCGGCGCCATGAAGCCAGTCACCATCAAAGCTGCATCGAGTCACATTGTATACGATGCGGACGTCTTGTCCGCGCCGCAGCCGGCGCTGTTTGAGACCGGCTATTGGCGCGATCAGCAGGCTCTGGAGGGCAGTGCGCCCGGCCGTGGCTCCGCCAGCTTTGTGCGCATGGGCACCGGCTCCGCCGTGCTCCGGCGCTACCTGCGCGGTGGCTGGGTGGCACGCTGGAACCGCGATCGCTATTGGTACACGGGCCTGGCCCGCAGTCGCCCCTTTGCGGAGTTCGAACTGTTGCGGCGCATGACCGCCGATGGCTTGCGGGTGCCCACACCACTGGCGGCGCTCTGCGATCGCCACGGCCTTTTCTATCGGGCCGCCTTGCTTACGGAGCGGATCGCGCCGGCACAGCCGCTGGAGGCCCACTGTGGCGCGAGCGATTTTGACTGGTCTCATCTGGGCCGTGCGCTGGCTGAATTTCACCGTGCCGGCGTACGCCATGCGGACTTGAATGCGCGCAATATCCTGATCCATGAGCGCACCGGCGAGGTCTGGTTGATTGATTTTGACCGCTGTAGCTACCGACCGGGTCAACCGGTCAGCGGTCCGGCTCAGCTTGATCGGCTGCAGCGCTCCTGTCGCAAGTTCTGGCCGCCGCAGGGCGCCGATTTTGCCAGCAGCTGGAAAGCACTCATGCAGGGTTATGACGCATGAGTCGGCCTCGGGCCAGCAGCATCGAATCGCCGCGCCTCTATCTGGCCGCGGCCACGGAAGCATTAATCCGCGCCGATCTCGACGGTCCCGCAGCGCTGGCAGCGGGCCTGGGTGTTGCCCAGCCTGAGAACTGGCCACCCGCATTGCATTCCAGGCCGGTGCTCGAGGCCATGGCCCTGCAGCTGCGTGACCGGGCTGAGATGGGCTGGCATGTCTGGTATCTGGTGGGGCGCGAAGCTCATGAGGGACTGATTGGTGTGGCCGGCTTTGAGGGTCGACCGGACGCTGCCGGCAGCGTGGAGTTGGCCTATTCGGTGTTGCCCGCCTTTCAGAACTGCGGCTATGCCAGTGAAGCAGTCGCGCGACTCGTGCAGTGGGCCTTCAGTCATCAGCAGGTGAGCCAGGTGACCGCCGAAACCCTGCCGCATCTGGCCAATTCCATTCGGGTTTTGCAACGCAACGGCTTTCAAGCTGCTGGCCGCGGTAGCGAGTACGGTGTGGTGCGCTACGTGCTGGAACGCAGCCGTTTGAGTTGAGGCGGCTCGGCGCTAGTAAGGCCAGACCTCCAGCCCATGGATAGCGTTACGGATGTCCTGGGAGAAGTTCACCTGTAGCAGCGGCTGGCCATTGGTCAGGTCGAGCACGGAGACGGTCGACGGTGAGGAACCGGCGGCGATGAAACGCTCATCGATGACGCACAGGCCGCGTCCGAAGCCCTGCCGTGCTACCCGCTCATCACCCAGATCCAGATGGGTCAGCTCATCTGCGTCATATTGCGGGACGTCAAAAGTCATGGCGCTACCGTCACGACGGTCATAGCGCACGAGGTTCGAGGCCGTGTCGTTATACAGCGCGCCATCGCGAAAGGGTCGGGCGTTGTGCGTGCCCTCGGGCAACTCGGCCCAGATCCGCGCGGTATTGTCACTGCCTACGCGCAAAATGGCCCCGCTGCGCAGCCCGCTGGTGTACAGACCGGTGTCGTCGACAAATACATTGTTCAGGTGCAGCTGGTTGGTGGCGACCGGACCCTTACTGCCCCCTGGGCCACGATTACCCAGCGGGTTGTAGGCAATGGCCTGCGGACCTGTTTCACCCTGTGTTAGGTAAACGGCCCAGAAAAAGGCCTGGCGCTCAAGGTCAAAGGCCAGAATGCTGTCATGTCCGGTGGAGGTGAGGAACAGGTGGTTGTGACTGACGTGAATCTCATGACAGTGCTTGAGATAGGGATTGCGATAGGAACGCTGGAGCTGGAAATCGCGGTTATAGATGAAGAGTTCATCGCTGGCAGCGACGTAGACCTCTTCCTTGAAGAAGGCGATGCCGCGTAGTCCGCGATCCCAGCCGCGCCCCTGCCAGTCGATATTGGCCGTATTCCAGTCAACGACTTGCCGGATTTCCTGGGCCGCCAGATCCAGCAGGTAGATGCCGCCATGGCTTTCGCCCTGATCGCTGCCGCGTACGACGGAGGTGGCAATCAGCGTGGGCAGCGGTGGTGGCTGGGTCATGGTGCATTCATCCGGTGGTTGGCAAAGCGCAACGATGCCACGGCTGGCTGCCTGTTGTCATCACCCCCACAGGTCAGCTTCGGGTGGCTGCATCAGGCTGCCCTGGAAACGGATCGCATGGGCGCAGTCCTGACGCTGCCACAAGGGTCCATCCAGATCGACCCAGCGAGCACCCGCGGTGAGCAAAAAAGCCGGTGCCATGGCCCGGGAAGATCCCAGCATATTGCCTATCATCCAGTCACAGCCGTGCTCGAGGCACCAGGCGCGCATGGCCAGCGCTTCGGTGAGTCCGCCACTTTTGTCCAGCTTGATATTGATCATGTCGTAGCGCTCGTGCGCTGCTTCCAGTTCACCCAGATGTTGACAGGATTCATCAGCAACCAGTGGTACCGGGCAGTCAAGCTGCGCCAGCTCCTGGTCGCGCCCACGCGGCAGCGGCTGTTCTACCATACTGATGCGCTGCTCGAGCAGGGTCGGTGCCAGGCTCTCAAGCAGCTCGGCATTCCAGCCACCATTCGCGTCGATCAGCAATTCCGCGTCGGGCCGGGCCGCCCGTACCGCGACCAGTTTGGCTGCCGGCGCTTCCTGGTCTAGTTTCAGCTTAAGCACCGGCTTGTCAGCGTGACTTGCCGCCTGCCGCGCCATGGCCGCGGCCGAATCCAGCGCCAGTGTATAGGCCGTATGCACCGGTTTAATGGTCACGCCAGCGAGGTCCCAGGCTCGGCAGCCCTGCTGCTGACAGGCCAGATCCCAAAGCGCGCAGTCAATGGCATTGCGAGCCCCGCCGGGCGGCAGTCTCTGTTGCAGTTCAGTGCGCCCCATACCGGCTTCCAGCGCCGGCTGGAGTTCCTGAGCCTGCGCTTGCATGCTGCATGCATCCTCGCCCAGATAGTCCACGCCCAGAGCCTCGCCTTGGCCCCGATAGGCGCCTTGCTCAAGGGTGACCGTCAGTACGGTGATGTCATCGCAGCGTTCCTGCGCGGTGATGAAGGGCTCACGCAGCGTCCAGGTCCTGATTTCCAGTCGTACCCTGCGACGCATGATTCAGTGACGCCAGTGGGCCAGCGTCTCTGCCAGCGGTTCCACACCCAGCGCCAGAGGATCCACGCAGGGCAGGCCGGTACGGGCGGTAACATCCTGCAGCAGCGCCGCGCGTGCGCTGGCAGGGCGGTCGCCGGTATTCAGGCTGACGCCCACAAAGCGTGCCGCTGGATTGGTGAGTCTGGCCGCGCTCAGATACTGCGCCAGACAGTCTTCCAAAGGCGGGATGCTGTAGTCCGGATACTCATCAATTTGCCGGCGACCCACCGCATGGCACAGCACCAGCGCATCGGCCTGCGTGCCGTGCAGCAGGCCCAAGGTCACGGCCGCATAAGCCGGATGCAACAGCGAGCCCTGGCCTTCCACAATATCCCAATGGTCATCGGCCTGATCCGGTGTCAGGCACTCGGCAGCGCCAGCAAGAAAATCAGATTTCACCGCGTCCATGGGGATGCCGCCACCAGCAATCATGATGCCGGTCTGACCGGTGGCACGAAAATCCGCCGGCACGCCGCGCTGGCGTAATGCCCGGTGTAAGGCCAGGGCAGTAAATTTTTTGCCGACACAGCAGTCCGTGCCGACGGTCAGCAAGCGCAAGCCACGTCGCTTTTTGCCGCTGGCGATGGGCAGGTTTTCCGGTGGCCGGCGGATGTCGATCAGGCGGCTGGCGCTGCGATAGGCAGCATTGGCAAGTCGCGGCAGGCTGGCCAGTGGCGTGTGCATGCCGCTGATCACATCCAGGCCTGCGTCCAGTGCGTGGGCCAGAGTGATTTCCCAGTCCGGGGCCAGAGCGCCGCCGGTGGGCGCTACCCCGATCAGAAGGCTGCGTGCACCGGCGCGGCGTGCCTGACCAATGTCCATATCAGGCAGGCCCGTGTCCACGCGACAGTTGGCATAGCGCAGCTGGCCAACGCACTCTTCCGGGCGCCAGTAAGCGAGGCCGAGGGCGGTCTTGGCATCCAGTTCATTGGCTGCATCGCCCAGAAACAGGAGGTAGGGGGGCTTCAGATCCAGTGGATTCATGGCCGCTTGCTGTGCCGGGTCAGCACGCCCGATGGGTGCTCAGTGCGGCGGGTTTGCATGCGATCGTGTGGAGCGGCCATAGGTGATTATTGAAAGCCTTTGCCACAAACGCAAGCGGCCCGTCAGATCGCCCTGAGTCTGTGACTGGCCGAGACCTGGTGGGCGCTGCCTGCCTTGTAGGGCCGGAGGCAAATGTACCCTTCAGAGCTATGCTTGAGGCCAGCCGGTGCCTGCTGAGCACCTTCTTTTGACGGGACAACGCATCGCTCTAGACAAGAACCTGTTGTTGTAGGACGCTAGGCAGCTTTCCCACCCTGATTCCGGAGATACCCATGAGCGCCAGCCCCGACCGTTTTGCCGGCCATAGCGCTGCTGAGTGGCAGGCCCGCGATAGCCGCCACTACCTGCACCCCTTCACTGACCACAGCGACCTGACACAGCAGGGCGCGCGCATTATCGATCGTGCCGATGGCGTTTACATCTACGATGTGGACGGCAACAAGATTCTCGATGGCATGGCTGGCCTGTGGTGCGTCAATGCCGGTTATGGTCGCCAGGATCTGGTAGATGCGGCCACGCAGCAGTTGCAACAGCTGCCCTACTACAACAGCTTCTTCCAGACCGCACATCCACCGGCGATCGCGCTGGCAGAAAAGATCGCCGAGCTGGCGCCCGAGGGTTTCGAGCGCGTGTTCTTTGCGGGCTCGGGGTCCGAGGCCAACGACACCAACATCAAGCTGGTCCGCCGCTACTGGGATCTGGTCGGCAAGCCGCACAAGCAGCACATCATCAGCCGTAAGAACGCCTACCACGGCAGCACGGTGGCCGCGGCTACGCTAGGCGGCATGGGGGCGATGCATGAGCAGCTCGGTCCCATGGTGAACTTTGTGCATCACATTGAGCAGCCCTATCACTTCGGTCTGGGTCAGGGCCAGGATGCGGATGCCTTCGGTATTGCCCAGGCACGCCTGCTGGAAGAGAAAATACTCGAACTGGGCGCTGACCAGGTCGCGGCCTTCATCGGGGAGCCGGTGCAGGGCGCGGGTGGGGTGGTGATTCCGCCGTCCAGCTACTGGGGGGAAATCCAGCGTATTTGCCAACAGTACGACATTCTGCTGATCGCCGATGAGGTGATTACCGGCTTCGGTCGTCTCGGGGAATGGTTTGGTTCGCAGCACCTGGATATCGCACCGGACCTCATTACCTTTGCCAAGGGCGTAACCTCTGGCTACCTGCCCCTGGGTGGTTCCATCGTGGGTCGCCGCATCGGCGAGGTGATCAGCTCCGAGGGGGGTGAATTCGCCCATGGCTACACCTACTCCGGCCACCCCGCGGCCTGTGCGGTGGCACTGGCCAATCTCGATGCACTGGGAGGCGAGGGCATTATCGACCGCGTGCGCGAAGATACCGCGCCGTACTTCGCCGAGCGTATTGGCAGCCTTGGCGATCACCCGCTGGTAGGTGAGGCGCGGACCATCGGCCTGATGGGCGCCCTGGAGCTGGTAGCAGACAAGAACAGTCTTGAGCGCTTCCATAAGGATCTCGGTGTGGGGTCACACTGCCGTAATTTCTGTTTTGAGAATGGGCTGGTGATGCGCGCCGTGGGCGATTCTATGATCATTGCACCGCCCCTGGTCATAACCCGGGCGCAGGTGGACGAACTGGTTGAAAAGGCCTGGCGCTGTCTGGACCTGACCGCTGCGTGGGTTGCGAGCGCTTCCTGATCATGAGCAAGAGCGATCGTGAGCTTGGAATGAGCCGGGATATTTCCCGGCGGGATTTTATCCAGGGCACATCGCTGGTTTCTCTCGGACTGACCCTGCCCGCGGGCGTGGCCCTGGGGCAGGGCGATCCGGCGGTGCAGGGTCGATACTATCCGCCCACGCGCACTGGCCTGCGAGGTTCGCATCCGGGCTCTTTCGATGCCGCTCATGCCATAGCGCGTGAGGGGCTGAGCTTTGACTCGGCGGAGCCGACCGGTGAGCACTATGACCTGGTGGTCGTGGGTGGTGGGCTGAGCGGTCTGGCGACCGCGCTGTACTACCAGGATCTTTTTGGTCGAGACACGCGCATCCTCATCCTCGAGAATCACGATGATTTTGGCGGTCATGCCAAGCGCAACGAGTTCCACCAGGGCGGCGCCATGCGCTTAGCACTGGGCGGGGTCCACAATCTGGAATACAACAGCTTTTCGCCCACGGCTCGGGCCATGATGGACCGATTGGGCATAGACTTTGATGAGCTGCAAGCGCAAACCGGTTTCTACTACGGTGAAGAGGGTCGTGGCAGCCCCAGCACCTGGTTTGATGCTGAACATTTTGGTGAGCCGGTCCTGCTGCGCGATTTCAGCCTCGCAGCCCGTGATTTTCTCAACAATCCGGAGCAGGTAAGCCGTATTCCAGTGAGCGACGCGGCTCGGGAACGGCTGGTGCGGTTCTGTACCCTGGAGACGAATGTCTGGCCCGAGTTGGACTGGGAACAAACGGAAGCCCGTTTGCGTGCTGTCAGTTATTTCGATTTTCTGCGTGAACATGCCGGTCTGGATGATGAATGTCTGGCGGTGTTCAACAATTTCTCGCACGGTGTTGAAGGTTGGAGCGTAGTCAACATGTCCGCTTATGAGGCCATGGATATTGGTCTCCCCGGCTGGAATCTGCTGGGGCAGGGCCTGGACAGTGAGGAATGGGACTATCCCATGGTCATGTTCCCGGACGGCAATGCCAGCGTCGCCCGTCTTATGGTGCAGCAGTTAATTCCAGCCGTTGCGCCCGGCACCAATGCGCAAAATGTGGCGGTCGCCGACTTCGATTACGCTCAGCTCGACCGTTCCGTGCACCGGGTTCGTATCCGGTTGAACGCCACTGCGGTGCGGGTAAAGAATGTCACCGATGGCGTACAGGTAAACTACTGGAAGGATGGCAAGGTGTTGGCCGTGCAGGCCCGGCATGCGGTGCTGGCTTGTTACCACACAATCATCCCGCACCTGTGTCCGGAAATGCCGGCGGCACAAAAAGAGGCGCAACGCTATCAGGTCAAATGTCCTCTGCTGCTAACCAATGTTTTGCTGCGGGATCAGGCGCCACTCCAGCGTGCGGGTATCAGTGTGCTGCGTTGCCCCGGGCGGCTGCACTCGCGGGTACTGATCTGGCAGGGGAATACGGCCGGTGGCTACGCCGATGGGGCCTGGGATACGCCCGGAGCCGTAAACCTGACTTTCTGGGGGACCATTCAGGAGCCGGCGGGAGCTATGACCTTGAAGGATCGCCTGCGCGCATCGCGACAGCAGATGCTGGGCTATGAACTCGCGGATTATGAACGCGAGGTGCGCCAGGTGCTGGATCAGGTTTGGGGTCCCTACGGCCTGGATGTGAAGGACGATGTGCTGGCGGTGTCCGTGAACCGTTGGCCACACGGTTATTCCTACTACTACACGGACCTGTGGGACCCGGATTTTGAGGCGGGTCAGTATCCCCATGAAATTGCCAGCCAGCGCTTTGGCAACATCGCCATCGCCAACGCCGATGGCCTGGCTGATGCCTACACCCACGCGGCCATTGATATTGCCGCTCGAGCCGTAAGGGAATTGCGCAGCGCCTGAGCCCTAGGCCTCCATGCTGGCCGGGTCCCCATCGTCTGCGCGGAGTTCGTCGCGCCATTCGGACAGGTTATGCTCGATCGCCCAGAAGCCAAAGATCCATAGCAGTTGATCCCAGGCCCAGACCGGATGACCCGTGTAGACCCACCAGCCAGCGTGTAAAAATAGCAGCGCATAGAGCGCTTTGCCGGTATGGCTGACCACCATCAGCATGCCGCCGGTGATATTGCGGTTCTGCAATCTCACCGCCAGTTCTACCGCCCAGATCACCAGCAGCCAGGTGAGCGCATCGATCAACTCGATCAGCGTGTGTTTCTTTTCTATCTCCCAGCCCGCCTGGTCCGTGATGACCTGCGGGTCGATCATGTAGAAGCGCTGGTCGCGGGTGAACTGCGCGCAATTTTCCGGCGTCAGGTCGTGGTAGTCGTAGTTGCTGCCCCAGGAAATGTCGCGGTCCACCAGGCTGCACAGTTCGGTGGTTTCCGTCACCTGTGGCGCCTGCCAGGCGTCCTGCATGGAGGTATAGCGGGCCAGCACCGTGTGGGCCAGGAAGATGTAGCAGACCAGACGCAGGCCATGCAGGGAAAAAATCAGCCAGCGGCGCTCGAAGGCTTCATCCTCGAGCACGTAGGTTTCCAGTTCAAACATGAGTAACAGGCCAAACCACGCCAGTTCATCCAGCGTGGTGGCAAAAGCTTCCAGCCATTCCATGACGCTGGCGCCATGGCGCAGGGTGTGCTGGGCAAAGGTCCACTCTTCCCAGGCGTAGTACACCCAGTTCAGCATTAGCAGCGTGTATACGGTCCACTTCAGCAGCTGCCCCTTGTCCACGCGCCGCCAACGGTCGGCGATGGAATTGGTGGCCAGCTCAGACAAAATGATGACTTCTTCTCATGGCAGGCATAGTAGCGCAGTTTTTATCTTTCCGAACGGCATGGACTTTGAGAAGATGACGGCGAGTCACAGCGGAGTCAGCCATGGGACAAGATCGCGACTGGGATAATGCATTTACGGGTGAGGGACTACGGGGCAAAGTCGACCACGCGCCCAGTTTCGCCGGTGCCCAAAGCTTTTTGCGCCGACGCTTCACGCGCGACCTGACTGGCGTTGATGTGGCCGTGACCGGCGTGCCCATGGACACGGCTACCAGCAATCGGCCCGGCGCGCGGTTTGGGCCGCGCGCCCTGCGTACGGCCAGTGCCAGCCTGAACTGGTCCCGCCCCTGGCCCTGGGACATTGATCCACTGGAAGCGCTAAGTATTGTGGATTACGGCGACTGCATGTTTGATTATGGCAATCCAGCCGGGGTGCCGGCCGAGATTACCGCCCATATCGATCAGATTCTGAGCGCGGGTGCCGCCAGTCTGGTGTTTGGTGGCGATCATTTTATTAGCTACCCAGTGCTGGCAGCCTATGCCAAGCACCATGGTCCCCTGTCGCTGATTCACTTTGATGCGCATTCCGATACCTGGTCGGACGATAGCGAACGTATAGACCACGGCACCATGTTTTTTCATGCGGTGAACAAGGGTTATGTTGATGACAGCCGCTCGGCGCAGATTGGGCTGCGCACCACCAACGATGAACCCATGGGGTTCAATATTTTTGATGCGCGGACTGTGCATCGGGATGGTCCGGATGCTATCGCGCAACGCGTGCGTGAGGTGGTGGGCGACAACAAGGTCTATCTGACCTTCGATATTGATTGTCTGGACCCGAGTTTTGCGCCCGGTACCGGCACACCCGTCTGTGGTGGTCTGAGCTCACATCAGGCGCTGGAGATCGTGCGTGGCCTTGAAGGCATCAATATCGTCGGCGCCGACGTGGTTGAAGTTGCCCCAGCCTATGATGTGGGAGATATCACCGCCTTTGCTGGTGCTACGCTGGCCACGGAATTTCTGTGTCTGTTTGCCGCCAATCCGCATCGGGAGCGTGCTTCATGAAGCCAGTGAGTGAGCGCCCTCTGGTGGGCGTGGTCTCCGACCGCCGTATGGTGGACATCCACCCCTTTCATATGGTCGGTGAGAAATACCTGCGCGGTGTCTGGGACGGGGCAGAAGCCTACCCGGTCGCGCTCCCTTCTTTGGGCGAGGATTTTGAGGTGTTGGAGCTGCTGGGTCGGCTGGATGGCTTGCTGCTAACTGGCAGCCCTTCCAATGTGGAGCCGCACCATTACAACGGCCCGCCCAGTGAGACGGGTACCTGGCACGATCCCGAGCGAGACCGTAACACGCTGGCCCTGATACCGGCGGCGCTGGCTGCCGGCCTGCCCCTATTGGCAATCTGCCGCGGATTTCAGGAGATGAATGTCGCTTTCGGTGGCACGCTGCATCAGAAGGTGCATGAGGTGTCGGGCTATCATAATCACAAGGAAGACCCGAACGACCCGATTGATGTGCAGTACGGCCCGGCACATGAGGTGTTCTTCACCAAGGATGGTTTGCTGCAGAGCCTGAGCGGTGAAGATTCAGCCACGGTGAACTCCCTGCACGCGCAGGGTGTTGATCGTCTGGGCGACGGATTAGCGGTGGAAGCGCGCGCTGATGATGGTCTTATCGAAGCGTTTGTGGTGCGTGACGCACCCGGTTTTAATCTCAGCGTACAATGGCATCCGGAGTGGCGCGTCAGGGAGAACCCGTTTTACCTGTCGCTGTTTCAGGCTTTTGGCGAAGCCTGTCGCAGCTATAAGCAGCGGGGACGCTAGCCACAAGGCGCCAGGGATGCGCCACCTGGAGATCAGCGAACCATGGCACTAAATTTTAGCCGACCGGCATTTAAGGACGTCCTGATCGGCGTTTGTGATGGACTCGACAGCGCGCTCTGGGCCTATGGGTTTGCCGCCATTCTGTTCGCCGGGTCCTTTATCAACTTCATGCCTCAGGGCGTCACGCTTATTCTTGCCGCCTGGGGCCTGTTGGGTCTGTGGGTGGCTCTGACCAGCGCCTCACCGGTGCACGTGGCGAGTATTGATGATCAGAGTGTGGTGATTCTGGCCATGCTTTTTTTGCCGCTGGCCGCAGGCACAGCGGCGGAGACCGTTTCCCTGTCCACGCTGCTGACACTGATCGTGATGAGTACCCTGTTGGTGGCCATCGGTCTGCTGCTGGCCGGCGCAATCCCCCTCGGCAAGATACTGGGCTTGCTCCCCTTTCCGGTGATTTGCGGGCTGTTTGCAGGCGTCGGCTGGCTGCTGGTTAATGCGGCATTTTTTGTCACCGCCGGTTATCCGGTGAGCGCCCAGTTGCCGGCCCTGTTAGCGGCTGGCGCTGGAAGCGGCAAGTTATTGGCAGCACTAGGATGCGGCGTTTTCATGGTGACGTTTCTGAACCGCTTGCAGCGTCCCTGGGCCTTTCCGGCCGTGATCATTCTGGTCTTTGGCGGCTTCTACGCGCTCAGTGCGGCACTGGGTATGGACCGAACCGAGCTGGCTGCAGCCGGCTGGCTGTTTTCTCCCGCAGCGTCTGCCAGTGCTGACTGGACGTTCCCGCTGGCCTTGATTTCTTTCGCCGACATCGATGGTTCGGTGCTGCTCCAGGCGGTGCCCACGGTGCTGGCGCTGGTATTCCTCGCGCTGCTGGCGGCTTCCATGTCTCTCAGCGCCATCGATTCGCCAGCCCAGGTGCAGCTGAACAGGGCCCAGGAGCTGCGCCGCCAGGGCTTCGGTAACCTGCTATGCGCTTCGCTGGCTTGCCCACCGGGTTTCAGTGACGCGCCAACCACCTTGCAGTTGCGGGCCTTCGGTGCCCAAAGTCGCTGGGCGCCCATACTCGCGGCCCTGACGGTGCTGTTGATGGCGCTGAGCGGAAGCTGGCTGGTTGCCTACATACCCAAGGTGCTGGTGGGTGCCGTGATTTTTGTCTTTGCCTACCGCGTGTTGCTGGAGTGGCTGTTTGATCGCGTGCGTGGTTTCCAGCCAGCAGACTATCTGATTGTTTTCATGATTCTGGGCATGGTCATCATGGAGGGGTTTCTGGCGGGCTTTGCCGTCGGCCTGCTGATTGCGGCGCTTTACTATGTGCTCCGCTACAGCATGGTGAATTCGATACGGGGACGTTACAACCTGCGTGATTATCGCAGCTCCGTTGAACGCCCACCCGCCGTTAATCGATCGCTGGACATGCATGGTGATGCGGCCCTGGTGTACACGCTTCGTGGTTTTCTTTTCTTCGGTACCGCCGATGGGGTTGACCAGGAGATTCAGGCGGATCTGGCCGCAGCAGAGCGTAACCCGCTGTATGTGCTGCTGGATTTCAAACGGGTAACCGGTATGGATGTCTCGGCGCGCACCAGTTTTTTGCATCTGAAGCAACACTGTGAGCGCCGGGGTGTGCTGCTGGCCTTTGCCAACGCACCCATGGATATGCAGATGCAGCTGTCGGCACTCGAAGCCGTGAGTCTGGAGAACTCCAGTCCGCTCTTTTTTGAGAATCTTGACTACGCCCTGGAGCACATGGAGGAGGACGTGCTGGCGCGCTTTGCGCCTGAGACTTTCCAGAGAGACATCCGCACTCAGTTGGAAGAGCTGTTTGATAACGAGGAGCGTATCACCCTGGTGATGCACGCGCTGGAGCGGGTTGAGCTGCAGCCCGGCGCTACTCTGTTCCAGCAGGGTGATGCGGACACCGGTTTCTACATTCTGGAATCCGGGGCTCTATCGGCCTTTATTGAGAGCCCGGACCATGCGCGCCTGCGTGTTAAGAAATTTGGGCCCGGCTCACTGATCGGCGAACTCTCGCAGTTCATGCCATCGGGGCAACGGACCGCTACCGTGGTCGCAGACTCAGAAGCAGTGCTGTTCTTTCTGTCTAATGCGGTGGTGCGCAGCGAGGATCTCGCTGATTCACGGATCGCGGCTGCGGTCCATGAACTGGTTGCCCGGGCGCTTGGTATGCGCATCAACTATATGAACCAGCGTCTGCTGCTGGAACTGGATTAGACGACCCCCAGAGAATGCCCATGCCCGCAACGCTGACTGCCTGGCTTCGGCCGGACCGACTTTATGTGCTGTTCAAGTACGTGGTTTTCACGTTACTGACGATCAATCTGTGGTTTTTCTTTTGGGAGGACCACAACGCCATTCCCACGCTGTTTCCCGAGGGTGTGAACGCCGCTAATTTTATCGAGGCCTACTCGGCTACCATCGATACGCTGGCCTGGCTGGTGCTGCTTTGGCTGTTTGAGCTCGAAACGGCGATCATTCCCGACGACAAGTTGCGCGGTGGTCTGAAATGGCTGCTGCTGTCGGTGCGCACGTTGTGCTATCTGTTTATCGTCTCGGCCTTCTTTGGCTACCTGGCGGGCTGGCAGCAGATCAGCGCCGTCGTGCCCTTCGCCGTGGCTGATCCCTGCAGTCTGATCGGCACGAACATGAGCTACATCTTCGATCTTGATGAATACCTCCCCATTGACGCCAGCGTTTGTCTGGCGCTGCAGGGCGAGCCGCTGGTGCGTGTCGTGGGTACCGATTTGATTGGCACAGAATGGGCTCAGCTGGAAGCATCGAGACTGGCGCTGGTGGACGTTATTAACGCCTTTGCCTGGTTGCTGGTGGTGGCACTGCTTGAAGTAGAGGTGCTGCTGCAACTGGCGGGTCGCCTGGGGCCACGACTGCTATGGTCTCTCAAGTGGGCCAAGGCAGGACTGTATGCGACCTTGTTTGCGGCCGCCGTGTACTGGGGTGTGAAGGGTGACTTTATTGATTTTTGGGATGCTTTCCTGTGGCTGGTGGCCTTCGTCTTTATCGAGCTGAATATCTTCCAGTGGCATGCAGAAACGGAAGAAGAAAAGACGCGCATGCCGGACCGGGCGGCGATTTGATCAGCGTGACCGGGTAAACCACCCGGTGATCGAATAGCGCGCTTCAGGCGCAAAGCTGGCCACCTGGGACACGTTGTGCGCCACCGGCACGCGAAACAGGGTGAGTGAATTGAAGTCCGGCGCATAGCTGTCTGTGATCACGCCCCGGTCGTCCATAAAGTGGGTCACCCCGCCGAAATCGGCATGCCAGTCGCGCGTGAAATAGAAAACATAGGCCATGTGGCGCTGCTCGAAGGGGCTGTGGTCCCCATGCTCGCGTAAGAAATGGCCGGGGCGGTAACGACAGGCGTGGCAATCGACCTTGTCAAAGGCCTGACTGCCGCTGACCGCATGCATGAAATCCCACAGCTCATCGGTGCCGAGAAAATCGAGGAAGCGTTGCACACCGAGCTGTAAATCCTGACCGGCGCGGCGCGCATGCAAGACATCGTAGGCATCGTAGAGGTATTGAAACTGGCTCTGGGCCTCATGCAGCACGCGGGCCAGCAAAGCGGATCGCTGCGCTTCGTCCATGGCCTCCTGCTCGGCGGGGCTCAAGCGGCCAACCACCGCTTTGCCGCTGGCTGAAGGATTGTAGAAGGCCAGTTGCCAGGGAATCTCACCGGCCAGGCTATCAGCGATGCGGTGCGCGAAATCAGCGCGCAGAACGTTGGATACCTTCACCCGGCCGCGCCGTTGAAACTCCCCACGGAGCTCATCTAGGTCAAGGTCCGGATTGAGCCGCGACTCACTCATAGCCCCCCCGATGCTGGTTGGGACGGGAGCTCAGGAACTCGCCTGGGTCCAGTGTGGCGTGATCAGTTTACGCAGAGGGGTTGTGAGCTTGTAGGGCGCTGCGATGACGCTGCCACTGGCCTCAATGGCATCCTCACCGGCGAAGTCACTGACCACGCCGCCGGCTTCGCGCACCAGCAGTGCACCTGCCGCCAGATCCCAGGGCTTAAGGCCCAGCTCAAAGTAGCCATCCACCCGGCCTGCGGCGGTCCAGGCCAGATCCAGCGCCGCCGAACCGGCGCGCCGAATGTCTTCCACCTTGCGATAGACACTGGAGAAAATCTTGGTGTAGCTGGCCATATCCTGGCGTTGCCGGAACGGGAATGCGGTGGCCAGAATCGCATCATCCAGCGTTTTCCGCTGGGACACGCGAATGCGCTGGCTGTTCAGGAAAGCCCCCTTGCCGCGACTGGCGGTAAACAGTTCATCGCGCATGGGGTCGTAGATCACGCCGTGTTCAGTGCGACCGTTAACCTGCTGGGCAATGGAAACGGCAAAATGCGGGATACCATGCAGATAGTTGCTGGTGCCATCCAGCGGATCGATCACCCACACGGTTTCACTTTCACCGCGCATGCCACCTTCCTCGCCGAGGAAGGCATGGTCGGGATGGAAACGCATGATTTCCTTTACAATAGCGGCCTCGCAGGCCCGATCGACCTCGCAAACGTAGTCATGACGGGCTTTTTTTGCCACTGGAACCGAGTCCAGATTTTTCAGGCTGCGCCGCATCATTTCACCCGCGGCATAGGCCGCTTCCGTGGCGATATTAATGGCAGGGTGTGACATGGACGTAAGCCTATGAATTCAAGGGCGGCAAAGGATACCAGAAGCGCGTCGGAGGCGGCAGAGGTACTGGCAAAATTTCGCATCGTGCTGATCAACACCACCCATCCGGGCAACATCGGTTCAGCGGCCCGGGCCATGAAGGTGATGGGGCTCAGCCAGCTGCATCTGGTCAGTCCCAAAACCTGGCCGTCGGCGGAGGCAACGGCGCTGGCTTCGGGTGCTGCAGATCTGTGCCATGCAGCGCAGGTGCATGCGGATCTCGACAGTGCTCTGGCCGGGTGCAGTCTGGTGCTGGGTACCAGCGCGCGCTTGCGTAGCCTGTCCATGCCACAGCTGGACGTCCGCGCTGCTGCGCGCACCTGTCTCCAGGAGGCAGCTGGCCAGGAGGTCGCCATTTTATTCGGGCGCGAGGCTTATGGCCTCACCAATGAGGAGATGCAGCGGTGCCACTACCTGGTGCATATCGAAACGAACCCTGAGTTTGGTTCCCTGAACCTGGCCCAGGCGGTACAGGTTATGGCCTATGAATTTCGCATGGCCGCGCTCGGTGGTGCCGGTACCCAGGTACCGCCCACGGACTGGACGCCGGTGGACGCACAGGAGATGGAGCGTTTCTATGCGCATTTGGAGCAGGCCTTGCTGGATATCCGCTTTTTGAATCCTTCACAGCCCAAGCGTCTGATGATGCGTTTGCGGCGCCTGTTCAACCGCGCGCGCCCGGATCAGAATGAGATGAACATTCTGCGCGGTGTGCTGGCCGCAGCCCAGCGTGGGGACTACCCACCCAGTAAGGTCGATAAATCCTGAATGCGGCGGGTCGGCTAGCGTGTCCGCAGCTGCAGACGAACGGGATCGGTCGAATCGGACGCGGTGATGAGCGGGTCACTTTCCAAGCGCTCGCCGGTGCTTAAAGGATCACCATCGAACACTAGGCGGGCCACCCACTCGATGCGTGCGGT
>JAOZKI010000002.1 GCA_029935455.1 Lysobacterales bacterium
TGAAGCCGCTGCGGACTGCTACGCAGAGGCCATGAAGCAGGCGCCGCGTGATATTCAAACCTTGGGTCATGCGGCCAAACACGCGGAGGTCACCGGTGAATTTGCCGAAGCCCGGCGCTTGCTCGATCGCGCCGATCTGCTGCAGCCCGGCGCGACCAACCTGCTGCGCGCCACCCTGCTGGCGCGCACCGGCAAGGCCAAACGGGCCCTGGCGCTGCTCGACAGCCGCCCCAGCCTCAACGGCGACGGGCTGCTGGAGCGCGGCAAATTGCGGGATCGGCTGGGCGATGCGCCCGGCGCCTGGGATGACTGGGTGGCAGGCAAGGCCAAGCTGGCGGCCGAAGGCGGTGGCCTGCGCTACGACCGCACCGGCGTGGAAGCCTATTTTTCCGATCTGGCGCGGGCTCTGGCACCGGCGCAGCTGGCGGACCTGCCGCGCGCGGCAACCCGCAGTGATGAACCGCTGCCGCTGTTTATTATGGGCGCACCCCGCTCCGGCACCACGCTGCTGGAGCGCCTGCTGGCCCAGCACGGGGACATCATGGCCGGCGGTGAGCTGCCCTTTGTGGCCGAATGGCGGGTGCTGCTGGAAAAACTGCTGCCGGAGCGGAGCTTCCCGGACAATCTGCGGGCCCTGCGCGCAGCGGATCAGCGCCATGTGGTGAGCTTGCTGCGGGATCAGTATCTGGCGCTGCGGGCGGAACTCGGAAAGAGCGCGCCGGGGCTGCGCTTTGTCACCGACAAAATGCCCTTCAACGAAGTGTATCTGCCGCTGGTGCGGCTGGTATTCCCCGACAGCCCCATCATTCTGCTCGGACGCGACCGCCGTGACGTTACCGTCTCCATGCTGGCCAACAAGCTGAATCATGGCTTTCATTGCGCCTATCGGGTTGAGGATATCGTGCACCATCTTGAAGCTGTTGATGAGCTGCTGGCGGCCTACCAGGCGCCGCAGCAGGTTACCTTGTCACTGGCCTACGAGGATCTGGTTGCGGCACCGGAACCACGCCTTAGAGACCTGCTTGCATCGCTTGAGCTGCCCTTCGACCCGGCCTGCCTGAGCGGTGCCAGCGACGGCCAGTACGTGGCCACGCCAAGCTACGATCAGGTCGGCGCGGCGATCAATACCCGCGCCGCAGGCCGCCATGTTCGTTTTCAGGAACAACTGGCCGCCCACTTTCCTAGCCCTGATTGAATGACGGCCGCCCGAGGGCGGCCGTCGCTTACTGCTGTTGGCGTAAAACCAATCGCTTCGATCAGTAGTTGAAGCGGAAGCCCAGCCAGTAGGTGGTGCCGTTGTTGTAGACGGCACGCGGCTGGTTGGTGGAATCCGCGAACTGCTCGATGGTGCTGTCCGTCAGGTTCACCGCATCCGCCGTCAGCGCCCAGTTGTCGTTCACGTTCCACTGGAAGGAAGCGTCGAGAGACTCGAGGCCGTCCTGGAACAGCTGGGTGCTGCGGTCGAAGGTGATGAAGAACTCAGACCGATAGGTGTACGCCAGACGGGCACTGATCACATCATTCTCGTAGAAACCAGAGATGTTGTACTGGTGCTCAGATGCACCCGGGATCGGGTCGCCATTGTCTGCTTCTGCATCAACGTAGGTGTAGTTACCCTGGATACCGAAACCGTTGTCCCAGTTCTTCACACCGGCCACTTCGAAGCCGTAGGAGCGACCGCCCCCACCGTTCGTGCGCTGGTTGATGATGAACGGGCAGGTCCACAGCGTCGGATCGCTTGCGTCCTGGGAGCAGGACAGGTTGGGCGCAGATTCCGCAATCAGCTGCAGATCCTGAGGCGTCGGCTCATCGGTGATGAATGACTCGATATCCTTGTAGAACACGGCCGCAGAGATGGCGGTCAGGTTATCGGCATACCACTCCAGAGCAAATTCCGCCTGGTCAGCCCGGTAGGGGTCCAGTTCCGGGTTGCCGGACACACCGGTCAATGATCCGGGGTTCAGGCTCGCGCGCGGCACGATGTCCGTGAAATCCGGACGGGTCATGACGCTGGAAGCAGCGAAACGGGCCTGCAGGTTCTCATCGAACTCATAGGTCACGTTCACGCTGGGCAGGAAGTCGTCGTAGTCACGATTCACTTCCACCGGATCGTAGCTGCCGAACAGGTTGGAAACCGCACCGGTGGGGCTGGTCACGTTACCGCGTGAGGTCTGATCCGTCTGCACGTAGCGCAGACCGAAGTTACCGCGCCAGGGGCCGGATTCGAAGTTGGCCTGGATGTAGGCACCGTTCGTGTCCTCGTCCACAGAGAATTGCTGCTGCGGGTAAGGAATGCGGTCCGTGTTGGCCAGGTTGGCGAACAGGAACTCACGGGAACGGGCTTCGTCGATCACCCAGTAGCTGTCCAGCGTACCCGGAGCCGCAATGCCGCCGAGGAAATCACCCGGCGTCAGGCCCGCGGCGAAGAAGTCCGCCGGCGTGCTGTTGATCGGCACGTGGAAACCGCCGTAGGTGGTGGCGTTGAAGATCAGGCTACGCTCGTGGCGCGTGCCTTTGACACCAAACTCGATGGAAGACAGGAAACCGTCGTCGAAGGACTTGGTGAAGTCCAGGTAGCCGTAGGTTTCTTTATCATCGTTCAGGATCTCGTGCAGAGAGCTGAAGATGAAGCGCATGTCAGACGGGTTGTTCGGGTCAATGTTTTCGAAATCGACGGACGGTGCGGAACCGCGCAGATCGAAGCGGTAAGCCGCCGGCGCGCCGAACTCGAGGAACGGCTGGTTGTCCGTGTTGCCTTCCGCCTTGGTGGTACCCAGACGCAGCTTGGCAGACCAGTCATCGTTGATGAAGAAGTCGGTCAGCAGGTCGATGTTGTCCGTGCTGGCCGTCGCATCACGCATGATGGCGTCATAAACCGCACCGAAATCAGCGGTGCCGTCATTGAGGGATGCCACGCGACCTGCGACCACGGTGCCGTCAACCACAACGGCATCGGTCAGCGTACCGCCGTTACCCAGCGCACGGTTGCCCCAGGTCAGGAAGTTGTAGTTGCTGTTGTCGCCTTCAAACTCAGAGTAAAGACCCGTGAGGTTAAATTCCAGACGCTCGCTGGGACGCCACTGGATACCGAAGTTACCACCGGTGCGCACACGCTTCTGCTGGAACAGGGCAGAACCGATCAGGGTCGGGAACTGCGCCGTTTCGCCATTCACTTCCACTGGCTGGTAGCCCAGCACCTCAACGCCGTCACGGCGGATGGTGCGTTCCTGGCGAACCAGTGCCGCCAGAATGCCGAAGGTCTCGTCGCTGTTTTTCCAGCTGTAGAGACCGCTGATGTTCGGATCCGTTTCGTCAGACAGGTCGTTGTAGGACATGTCACCGGACAGGTACAGGCGGTTGGCATCCAGATCGAAGGGGTTGCGCGTGATCACGTTGACCGTGCCACCGATACCGCCTTCTTCCATGTTGGCCTGGGAGCTCTTGATGACTTCGACCTTGCCGATGATGTCGGCGGGCAGCATGAGGTAGTTGAAGCTACGGGTAGAGTTCAGCTGATCAAGAATGAACCAGTCAGCGGTCGCCAGCGCGTGGCCGTTGAGCAGCGTGCGGGTCAGGTTGGGCGCGGTGCCGCGGATGCTGACACGTTCACCTTCACCAAACTCACGGTTAATGACCACACCGGGGACGCGCGAGAGTGACTCGGCCACGTTTTTGTCCGGGAATTTACCGACGTCTTCGGCGGAGATCACATCAATGATCTGGTCCGATTCACGTTTGGCGTCAATTGAGTCAACGATGGAACGACGGATGCCGACAACAACGACTTCCTCCACCGTGCTTTCGGCGTCGTCCTGATCCGTGGTGTTTTGGGCCAGCAGGGGCTGGGGATTGGCATACAGCGCCAGTGCGATGGCTGTGCTGAGTGCGCTGGTTCGCTTCAAATTCATGGTTCGAAACCTCATGTGCGTTCGTTTCTTTTTAAGGCCAGATGGCCAAGATTGGATAATACCAATTACGCCGACTATATTACCAATTAAGACCAATTACCAGTCCAATTTCCTCGTCACGCCGCGGAGGGCGGCTAAAACCCTGCTTTTATGGGCCTTTTCTAACGGCGGAAATGTATATGTGATCAGGGCTCGCTTTATTGGTCATATATTGGTTATAGTATTGGTATGAGTGATATAACCAATGAGCCAGGCGCAGGATCGCCGGCCAAACATTTCAGCAAGCTGGACCCGCTATCGCAGCAGCCCCTGTATCGGCAGGTACAGAGTCGCTTGCGTGATGCCATCAACGACCGCACGCTGAAGCCCAACGATGCGCTACCGCCGGAGCGCGAGCTGGCCGTCCTATTCGGCGTCTCTCGCATCACCGTGCGCAAGGCCATCGAAGCGCTGGTCAACGAAGAAGTTCTGGATACGCAGCAGGGCTCGGGTACCTTTGTGCGCGCGAAAGTCGAAAAGAACTTTGCCAAGCTGAACTCCTTCTCCGAGGAGATGAAGGCCCGGGGACAGAAAGCCACCAGCGTGTGGCTGACCCGCTCCGCCGGCACCGTGTCGCCGGAGGAGGCCATGACCCTGCGGGCCAGCCCCGGCACGGACGTGCTGCGCTTCAGCCGCGTGCGGCTGGCCAACGGCCATCCCATGTCGCTGGAAAATGCCACCGTGCTGGGCAGCTGCCTGCCTGGCGTGGATGCGGTAGAGCATTCGCTGTACGCGGCCCTGGACAAAACCGGCAATCGGCCGGTACGCGCACTGCAACGCCTGAGCGCGCTGCTGCTGAATGCGGAGCAGGCAGAACTGCTGGGAGCGCGCGACGGTGACGCGGGGCTGCTGGTAGAACGCGTTGGCTTTAATGCAGCCGGCGCCGCCATCGAGTTCTCACAGTCCTTCTATCGCGGGGATACCTACGACTTTGTTGCCGAGCTCAGCCTGGCGGAATGATATGAGCACTGGCGAAAAACAGGCTGACAGCACACTGATGTTTGCCGAAGCCGCGCAGGCCTCTGAGGTGGTGCAGCGGCAGCTGGATGATAATGCGGCTGCGGCAGAACACATCGGGCAGCTGCTACGAGCACACGATCCCCGCTTTATGATCACGGTGGCACGCGGCAGCTCTGACCACGCGGCCACCTATGGCAAGTACCTGATGGAAACGCAGACAGGCCTGTTTACCGCCTCTGCGGCCCCTTCCGTGAACTCGATTTATGACGCCCCCATGGACTTCAAATCCTGCGCCTGCGTGGTGATTTCCCAGTCCGGCGCCAGCCCCGACCTGCTGGCCGTGGCGCAAGCCGCCAAAGCCGGTGGCGCACCCGTGATTGCCCTGGTCAACGTGGAAGATTCCCCGTTGGCTGAACTGGCCGACGAAGTGCTGCCCTTGCGCGCCGGCCCGGAAAACAGCGTGGCCGCCACGAAAAGCTTCATCGGCTCCCTGTCTGCCCTATTGCAGCTGACCGCCGCCTGGCGTCAGGACAGGGGCTTACTCGCGGCGCTCAGCGTGGCACCGGGCAAGCTGGCGGAGGCCTGGGCATGCGACTGGACGCCGGCCCTGGAGCCCATCATGCGTACCCGCTCCCTGTTCACCCTGGGACGCGGGATTGGCCTCGGCATTGCTCAGGAGGCAGCGCTCAAGTTCAAGGAAGTCTGTGCCTTACACGCGGAAGCCTATTCGTCGGCGGAAGTACTGCATGGCCCAGTAACTATTGCCAGGGATGGCTTCTCCTTATTATTGCTGTCCCAGCAGGACGCAACCCTGCCGGGCGTGGAAACGCTGATGCAGAGTCTGCTGGAGCGCGGCCTGACCGTTATGAGCGCTGGCGCCCACCATGCGGACGCGATCAATCTGCCGACGCCGGAGGCGCACCCGCTGGTAGAACCGCTGCTGCGCATCCAAAGCTTTTACCGCCTTGCCAACGAGCTCTCGCTGAAACTGGGTCAGGATCCGGACAACCCGCCGTTCCTGCGCAAGGTCACAGCCACCGTCTAAGGCGCATGCCCATGAGCATTCCGCTTCAACACACCCCGCTGCGGCTTTGCAATGCGCGCACGGTAACCTCAGAAGGGCTGCGTGATGACCTGGACCTGCTGCTCCAGGATGGCCGCATCGCGCAGCTGTTGGCGCGCAGCGAGCCCAGCCCGGGTGAGCGGTGGGATCTTAGCGGCAAAATCATCCTGCCTGGCTTTATCGATACGCAGGTTAACGGCGGTGGCGGCGTACTCTTCAATGATGCACCCACGCCGGAAACGGTTGCGACCATTGCGCAGGCCCATGCCCGCTTTGGTACCACGGGCCTGCTGCCGACCCTGATCACCGATCACCTGGAGGTGGTGGCCGCCGGCGTACAAGCGGTCGATGCCGCCATGGCAGCCGGCACCCCCGGCGTGCTGGGCATCCATATCGAGGGCCCCTTTCTGGACGAAGCCCGGCGCGGCATCCATGATGCCAACCGGCTCCAGCAACTGACCGATGAGCTGGTGGAAACACTGACACCGCTGCGCCACGGCACCACCTTGATTACCGTTGCGCCGGAACACACCACGCCGCAGCAGATTGCGCGGCTGGTGGCGCGCGGCTTTCTGGTCAGCGCCGGTCACAGCGGTGCCGACTACGATACGGTCAGCGCTGCGATTGATGCCGGCATCAGCGGCTTTACCCATCTGTTCAATGCCATGTCACCCCTGACCTCGCGGGCGCCCGGCATGGTCGGTGCCGCCCTGGATCACGCGCACACCTTCGCCGGCATCATTGCCGACGATCACCATCTGGCTGACGCCAGCCTGCGTGTGGCGCTGCGCTGCAAAGGTCCGCAGGGGCTGATGCTGGTAACCGACGCCATGCCACCCGTGGGCACCGATGCCAGCCAGTTCGAGCTGCATGGCAAAACCATTCACGTACGGGACGGGGCCTGTCTCGATGCACAGGGCACACTGGCCGGCGCGGCGCTGGACATGGCGCGCGCCCTGCGCACCATGCAACGGGCCACCGGCTGCTCCCTGGCGGACGCCTCCTGCATGGCCAGCGGCACACCCGCGCGCTTTTTGGGTCAGCATCGGATGCGCGGCTGTATCAAAGCGGGCCTGGCCGCTGACCTGGCCATAGTTGACCAGGATCAGCAACCCTTCGCCACGGTGATCGCCGGCCAAACGGTCTGGCAACGGGATTCACACTAGGCCCATTCCCAGCCCCCAGACCACGCGTCAGGGCCGGCATCAAAGCTGGTTTTTCGCCCCCATGTCGCGCTTCCGATCGGATAGGCGCGGTTCTCATTCATGCGCTTATGTGCGAGGGTATGGCCAATAAGGAGAACAATCCATGAGTGAATCTTTTTCCATCCAGGCCTATCTGGACCAGCACCCGGACATGACCGCGCTGGAAATCCTGACGCCGGATATGAATGGCATGTTTCGGGTCAAACGTATCCCGCGGGATGAAGCGCCGACCTTTTTCGAAAAGGGCCTGACCGGCCCGGGCACCATGCACCTCATGAACAGTCTCGGCGATATGGCGATCACGCCCCGGGTGGGGCGCCTGAACGGCGATCCGGATCGCGCCATGAAGGCCGTGCCGGCCACCTTGACGCCCATCCCCTGGCTGGCCTCGGAAACGCATCAGGTGCTCTCTACCTGGGAGGAACTGGACGGACAGCCCCTGCCCTTCGACCCCCGGGTGGTGCTGGCGCGAGCCCTCAAGCCTCTGACCGACATGGGGCTGAAAGTTGTGGCCGCCACGGAACTGGAGTTCTACCTGCTGGAACAGCACGACGGTGACCGGCCGAAAGCCCGGCTGGGACGCGTTGGTGGCACCGCCATGCGTCAACATGGCATCCAGTACGCCAACTCGGAAGACATGCAGGAGCTGGATCCGTTTTTTGAAGCCGTCCGTCAGGCCTGCGAAGTGCAGAATCTGCCGGCCACCACGGCCCATCTGGAATTCAGCGAAGGTCAGCTGGAAATCAACCTGCACCACGTGGACGATGTCATCACCGCCTGTGACCACGCGGTGCTGCTCAAGCGCCTGATCAAAGGCGTTGCCCATGAGCAGGGCATGGCAGCCACCTTTATGGCCAAGCCCTGGGAAGAACACGCGGGCAATGGGCTGCATATTCATGTCAGCCTTTACGACGAGCAAGGCAACAATATTTTCGCCAACCCGGACTCGGATCAAACCCCGCCCATGAGCGACAAACTGCGGCATGCCATCGGCGGCCTGCAGGCCACCATGGCCGAATGTATGGCCATCTTTGCACCCAACGGCAGTTCCTACAAAAGGATTCGCCCGGACCACTTCGCGCCCGTGGGCGTGAACTGGGGCTATAACCATCGGGACCTGGCCCTGCGCATCCCGGTCAGCAACGCCAAGAACCTGCGCATCGAGCACCGGGTGGCCGGTGCCGATGCCAACCCCTACCTGGTCATGGCCTGCATCCTTATGGGACTGCACCACGGCCTGACCCAGGCGCTTGAGCCCAGCGAAATGATTGAAGAAGCCACGCTCATGGAGGGGCAGCCGGTGACGCTACCGCTCTACTGGCCGCAGGCGCTGGAGCTATTTGATGGCAGCAAGTTGCTGCCCGAATACCTGGGCAAGAACTACTGCACGCTCTACAGCGACGTCCGCTGGGACGAATGTGAGCAGTATCACGGCCGCATCAACGAAGTGGACCTGGCCTGGTATCTGCGCAGCTCCTGACCGGAGTGCCCCGATACACGGGGCGCTCTACGCAGCGCGAAGCAGGCTGCAGACCGCAAGACGAATCCGCTACACTTGAGCGCTGTCTGAACGTTATCGGAACCACCATCACATGCGCTATCTGTTTGCCCTGACCGCCCTGCTGCTGACCGCGTGCCAGCCAGCCACACCCACTGCTAGCGACAAGGCCCCCATGGCCGCCACGGATGGCCACACGCCGGAGGAACCCATGGCCACGAAACGCCCGGTTGAAATGACCCTGCACGATCATACGCGCGTGGACGAGTACTACTGGCTGCGCGATGACACGCGCACGGACCCGGAGGTTCTCGCCTATCTGGAGCAGGAGAATGCCTGGTTTGAGCAGGAAATGGCGCACACGCAAGGGCTGCAGGAAACCCTGTTCGAAGAAATGACCGGGCGCCTTGATCCGGACGAATCATCCGTACCCTATTTCTGGCGGGGCTACTGGTATTACAGCCGCTATTCCGATGGCAGCGAGTATGCGGTCTATGCGCGCAAGAAAGGTTCCCTGGACGCGCCCGAGGAAGTGCTCCTGGATGCCAATGAGCGGGCCGCCGCCCATGACTATTACAACCTCGGCAATCTGGAAGCCAGCGATGACCACCGTTACCTGGCCATCGCCGAGGACACGCTCAGTCGTCGTATTTATGACATTCGCATCCTGGATACGGAAAGCGGCGAATACCTGCCGGAAGTGATCAGTAACGCCTCCTCCTCACTGGCCTGGTCGGCTGACGGACGCTACCTGTTCTATCTGGACAAGCACCCGGAAACCTTGCTGGCCTACCGGGTCATGCGGCACGAGCGCGGTACGGACCCGTCCGCCGATGTGATGGTGTACGAGGAGCAGGACAACACCTTCTACAGCGGCCTGTATCGCAGCCGCTCCGGTGACTATCTCATGCTCAGCCACTCGAATACGGACAGCACGGAGGTGCAGCTGCTGGCAGCGGATAATCCGCTGGGCGAATTTACGCCCTTTCTGCCGCGGGAGGCCGACCATGAATACAGCATCGATCACGCCGCGGGACGCTTCTACATCCGCAGCAACTGGCAGGCAGAAAACTTCCGCGTGCTGAGCGCGACCCGTGAGCAGGGCCCGCACAAGGAGCAGTGGCAGGAACTGATTCCCAACCGCGACGATGCCATGGTGCGTCAAGTGCTGGCCTTTGATAACTGGCTGGTACTTAACGAACGCAAGGACGGCCTGCGCAAGGTGCGCGTGCTGGCCCATGACGGCAGCGTAGATCGTTATCTGGACAGCGATGAAGCGGCCTACATCATGTGGCTTTCCAGTAATCCCAGTACCGATACGGACACGCTGCGTTACGGCTTTTCCAGCCTGGTAACACCCTCACAGATTTGGGAAATCGACCTGGCGACGGGGCTCAGTACCCTGCTGAAAGCCGACCGGGTGCTGGGCGATTTTGACAGCAGCGACTATCGTACCGGCCGCCGTATGATCACGGCCCGGGACGGCGTTTCCGTGCCCGTATCGCTGGCCTGGCACAAGGACACGCCGCTGGACGGCAGCGCGCCAGCGCTGGTCTATGCCTACGGTTCCTACGGCAGCTCCACGGATCCCTATTTCCGCAACTCCATCGTCAGCCTGCTTGACCGCGGCTTTGTCTATGTCATTGCCCACATTCGCGGCGGGCAGGAAATGGGCCGTCAGTGGTATGAGCAGGGCCGGCTCATGAACAAGAAGAACAGTTTTTATGACTTTATTGACGTGACCGCCAGCCTGCAGGACAACGGCGTGATTGACCGACGCCGCACCTTCGCCCAGGGCGGCAGTGCCGGCGGCCTGCTGATGGGCGGCGTGATCAATATGGCCCCGGAACGCTATCTGGGCGTGCTCGCCGCCGTGCCGTTCGTGGATGTGGTCACCACCATGCTGGACGAATCCATCCCGCTCACCACCGGTGAATTCAGCGAATGGGGCAACCCCAAGGAAGCGGAGGCCTACCACTACATGCTGTCCTACTCACCCTATGATCAGGTCAGCGCCCAAGATTATCCGAACCTCATGGTGACCACCGGCCTGCACGATTCACAGGTGCAGTACTTCGAGCCCGCCAAGTGGGTGGCACGCCTGCGCGACCGGCGCACGGACAACAACCGGCTGATCTTCCGTACCAATATGGACGCGGGCCACGGTGGCGCTTCCGGCCGCTATCAGCAGTATCAGGAGACCGCCGAGGAGTTTGCCTTCCTGATTGATCTGGCCGCCCAGTAGGCCGCGGCCGGTCAGGGGGCGGTGCGCAGCAACCAGCCGAACACAAGCAGGTAGGCGCCTACACCGGTGAGCAGGGCCACCATAAAAGCCAGATAGGCGGCCTTGAGCAGCCGGAATTTTTTTCCGAGCACGCTGCCAAGGCCGTAAATATCACGCATCATGGCTTCGTAGAGCGCCGTGCGGTCTCCCATGAGCTCTTTCATGCCCTGCACAAACTCGTCTTCCGTTAGGCCCGCAAAGTGTCCGAAAAACAGCAGACTGTCCTGGTTGTGCTGCAGCTGATCCAGCGTGGCACGCTTGGGGCTGACGCGGGGCCTGGCCGCCAGCACGGAAAACACCAGTGAGACCATGGTCCCAAGTAATAGCAGGGTGGTCGGCAGCATGAGCCAGGGATTGCTGTCCAGCTTGGGTGCCACGGCAGCGAGAATGATGGAAATGATAATGCCGTTGATGCTGATCATCATATTGGCCTTGTTATCGGCCAGGCTGGTGAGATCCATCTGCACCCGGTACACATTCCGGTACATGGTCTCGACACCACGGGCGGAGCCCGGCGGTTTGGCCGGCGCGGCGACGGGCTGGGACGCAGCAGCGGCCTGCTGCTCATCACGCAAGGCTTTCTGCACCGCTGCGCTGGCCTGGGCCAGGCGCTTCTCCGCTTTCTCCAGCTCGCTCATGGCGCTCAATATAGCCGTTGGAACGTGAACCGGCTACGCCAGGACAGACGCTCAGTCCTCAGCCAAGGCCTCACACAGGGCGATATTATCGTTAGCCACGCGGGTTAGCCGAATGCTATCGGCCAGATTCTGTTCCGGCAGCTCGTAGTACAGCTCAGCGAGGTTGCAGTTGGCAAAAATCAGTTCTATACGACCGCTTTCGCTGGTCACCGGGCTCGGGGTGCCACGGTCAAACACGCCACCGCGGGTGGTGTAGAGGGTCAGCTCCGCCCGATTGCCGTCAAAGGGGCCGCTGGCGGTGAACCAGCGATGACTGGCAGCGCCAAGGTTCGGCACCAGCCCCGTATCCACGTCGCCGGCCTCGAAGGTGAACCAACTGATAAACAGCTGACCGATTTCCGGGAAGACGTTGATAAAAAAGCCCTGACCGTCCGTTGCCTGGTTGTACCAGGCATCGTTGAGACCCGCGTTGATGTCAAAGTCGGACAGCTCAGAGATGGAAACCAGCAGGAAATTATCCGCTGTAACGGGTTGGCCACCGCCGTTGAAGTTGCGCAGCGGTATTTCGGAAAAAGGCGGTGCAAAACGCCAGGTCTGCACGGCCTCAATCGCATCCAGCACATCGTAGTCCGCTTCGCGTACGCGACCAAATACCGTGAAACCGCCATTCTGGTTATCCAGGTTGGTGCTGTTATCCGCGAGGTTGATAAACCAGCCGCTGGTGGCGCTGTCTGGATCCCCACCCAGCTTGGCCATGGCAATGGTGCCACGCACGTTGGACGCACCGAACTCATTGCGAACCGGCGGCCCGGTCTCCACGTCGGCAATTTGTTCCTCACCGGTCACCACATAGCTGCCACTCTGAAAAATAAAGGTAGGAACACTGCGGTGAATCAGATTCTTGTCATAGGCGCCATCGCGCACATAGCCCATAAAGTTGGCGACCGTCAGTGGCGTGGCGTTTTCCGTCAGGTCAACTTCAATCAGGCCGTAGGCGGTATTAATGACCACCTCAGTAGCACGACTGCATAGCGGTGCGGCGAGGAAGGCAACAAAAGCACCCGCGAGTGCGGCATAGCGGAAAGACTTGTAAGACATAGGGACGAACCTGAACAGCGATGATTAACTCCACCGCTATTCTCGCAGCAATCACCGATACAGGGAAGTCGCTGCGGGCGGGTAGGGGCACATTGCAATACCGGCCGGGCGCGCTATTCTCTGCCTTTAAAAGAGGTGCTTACCGATGACCCGACCCGCCTATATTCTTACCGCCAGCTGCACTGATACGGTTGGCGTGGTAGCTGCCGCTACTGGCTTTATGGCCACGCGCGGCGCGCTGATTACGGAAATGTCCCACTATGTGGATGAGGAAGCGCAAACTTCATTCCTGCGCCTGGCTTTTGAGGATGACGCGGAGGGCGCAGACGCCGCGCAGCAGCTCAGCGATGCATTCCGCAGCGAGGTGGCACGTCGTTTCGGCATGCGCTTCGCCGTGCATGACAAAAGCCGCAAGATCCGCACGCTGATCGCCTGCTCCCGTCAGAGCCATTGCCTGAATGCCCTGCTGCATCGCTGGGCCGGTGGCCATCTGCCGATTGAGATTACCGGCGTGGTGTCCAATCATGACGACCAGCGCTCCCTGGTCGAGTGGCACCAGCTGCCCTTCCATCACTTTCCCATTGAGCCGGGCAAAAAGCCGGAGCAGGAAGCCAAAATTCTGGCCCTGTTTGAAGAAACGGAGTCCGAACTGCTGGTACTGGCACGCTATATGCAGATTCTGACGCCCCATGCCTGCGCGCTGCTGCAGGGGCGCGCCATCAATATCCACCATTCCTTCTTACCCGGCTTCAAGGGGGCACGTCCCTACTACCAGGCCTTTGAGCGCGGGGTAAAACTGATCGGCGCCACGGCCCATTACGTCACGCTGGATCTTGATGAGGGGCCCATTATCGAGCAGGACGTAGGCCGCGTTGACCACAGCATGCCCGCCAAGGAACTGGAGCGACTGGGTCAGGACATCGAAAGCACGGTACTGAACCGCGCCGTGCGCTGGCATGCGGAGCACCGGTTATTTGTGAATGGCAACCGCACGGTGCTCCTGCAGCACTAACAAAAACGCCGGCCCTGAGGCCGGCGTTGCATGACGTTCTGATCGGCTGTGACCTAACGCTGCAGTTTCTTGCGCAGCTGTTCCAGTGCCTGTAGTTGGGCCATGGCGTTGGCCAGCTTGGCCTGGGCCTCGGCCACTTCCATCGCCTCGGTACGATCGGCCAGTTCCCGTTCCGCCTCTTCGCGCGCTTTCTCAGCCGCCGCCGCGTCGATGTCTTCGCCGCGCATGGCCGTATCAGCGAGCACGGTCACAATATGCGGCTGCACCTCGATGATGCCACCACCGCAGAAGAAGAACTGCTCTTCGCCGGCGCTGTCGACCACGCGCACCGGGCCGGGCTTGAGCTGGGTGATCAGCGGTGTGTGGCGGGCGTAAATGCCAAGCTCGCCGGACACACCGGTCGCGAACACCTGCATGGCCTCGCCGGACCAGATCTCGTTCTGCGCCGAGACGATGTCACACTGAATGGTTTTGCTCATGTCTGCTTACCGTTTGCTGCGGGGCACCCTGCGGTGCCCGCGCGATCAGCGACCTCAGGCCGCTTTCTCTTCCATGGACTGCGCTTTTTCCACCGCTTCCTCGATGCCGCCAACCATGTAGAAGGCCTGCTCGGGGAGGTGATCGTAGTCGCCGTCGATGATGCCTTTGAACGCACGAATCGTGTCTTTCAGGCTCACGTATTTACCCGGCGCACCGGTAAAGGTCTCCGCCACGAAGAACGGCTGCGACAGGAAGCGCTGTACCTTACGGGCACGGGCCACGGTGGCCTTGTCCTCTTCAGACAGTTCGTCCATGCCGAGAATCGCGATGATGTCCTTCAGCTCTTTATAGCGCTGCAGTACACCCTGTACCGCCCGCGCTACTTCGTAGTGCTCGACACCGATCAGGTTCGGATCCAGCAGACGCGAGGTGGAGTCCAGCGGGTCCACAGCCGGGTAGATACCCTGCTCGGCAATGCTACGGGACAGTACCAGCGTGGCGTCAAGGTGCGCAAAGGTGGTTGCCGGAGACGGGTCCGTCAAGTCATCCGCAGGTACGTAAACGGCCTGGAAGGACGTGATGGAGCCGGTCTTGGTGGTGGTGATGCGCTCTTGCAGCAGGCCCATTTCCAGAGCCAGCGTGGGCTGATAGCCCACCGCCGAGGGCATACGACCCAGCAGCGCGGATACTTCCGTTCCCGCCAGCGTGTAGCGATAGATGTTGTCGATGAACATCAGTACATCACGGCCTTCGTCACGGAACTCTTCCGCCATGGTCAGGCCGGTCAGGGCCACGCGCAGGCGGTTACCGGGCGGCTCGTTCATCTGGCCGTAAACCAGTGCCACCTTGGACAGTACGTCCGCTTCCTTCATCTCGTGGTAGAAGTCGTTCCCCTCACGGGTACGCTCGCCCACGCCAGCGAACACGGAGTAGCCCGAGTGCTCGATAGCGATGTTTCGGATCAGCTCCATGAGCGTTACGGTCTTGCCCACGCCGGCGCCGCCGAAGAGGCCGACTTTGCCGCCCTTGGCGATCGGCATGATCAGGTCGATCACCTTAATGCCCGTTTCCAGGATGTCATTACCACCCGCCTGGTCTTCATAGGAAGGCGGCTTGCGGTGAATTGGCATGGTTTTCTCAGCACCGATCGGGCCTGCTTCGTCAATCGGCCGACCCAGCACGTCCATGACGCGACCGAGGGTCTTTTCACCCACGGGCACGGAGATGGCCGCGCCGGTGTTGCTGACCGGGATACCGCGCTTCAAACCGTCGGTGGAACCCAGTGCGATGGTACGCACCACGCCGTCGCCCAGCTGCTGCTGCACTTCCAGCGTAATTTCCGTGTTGTCCACCGTCAGGGCGTCGTAGACCTTCGGCATGGCGTCGCGCGCGAACTCGACGTCCACGACCGCGCCAATAACCTGCACAATTGATCCAGCACTCATAGCTTTTTCCTGTTTCACACTGCGGCAAACTGCCGCGATTTAATTCAAACTCGTATCAGACGGCCGCTGCGCCGCTTACAATCTCGGAGATTTCCTGCGTGATCGCGGCCTGGCGGGCCTTGTTATAGGCCAGTCGCAGGTCATCAATCAGATCACTGGCATTGTCCGTAGCGTTCTTCATGGCGATCATGCGTGCCGCATGCTCGGAGGCCAGGTTCTCAAGCACCGCCTGATAAACCAGGGACTCGATGTAACGCACCAGCACCGTATCCAGCAGCGTTTCCGCGTCCGGCTCGTAGAGGTAATCCCATACGTCTGCCACGCCTTCATCTTCCGTTGCCGGCAAAGGCAGCAGCTGTTCCACCGTTGGCTTCTGCGCCATGGTGTTGATGAAATCGTTGTAGGCCAGGTAGACCTCGTCCACTTCCTGCTCGCGATAGGCATCCAGCACGATCTTGATGGATCCGATCAGATCTTCGATCTGCGGTTTCTCACCCAGGTCCGTGGTGCTGGCCGCGATGTCCACCTTGATGCTTTTGAAGTAGGCCGCAGCCTTCTTGCCCAGCGTCACCAGGGACACCTCGGCACCTCTGGCCTGGGTTTCACCCATGTGGTTGAGCACCTGCTTGAACAGGTTGGTGTTCAGGCCACCACACAGACCACGGTCCGTGGACACCACAATGTAGCCAACCTTCTTCACCTGCTCACCGTGCGAGACGGTGAAGGGATGCCGGTATTCCGGATTCGCCTTGCCCAGGTGGCTGATGATGCGTCGCATCATCCGCGCGTAGGGCCGCGTGGCGTTCATCAGGTCCTGCGATTTGCGGATCTTGCTGGCCGAGACCATTTCCAGCGCCGAGGTCACCTTTTTGGTGTTCTCAACACTCTTGATCTGGCTGGTAATTTCCTTGCCACTTGCCATGGCTGTCCTCCGCGCTCGACGCTACTCTTACCAGCTACCGCTGGCCTTGAACTCGGAAACGGCTGCTTCCAGCTTGGCTTCCAGATCGCCATTCCAGTCGCCGCCATCCAGCGTCGCCATCAGTTCCGCCTGGCCGCTGTGCATGGCGTCAATCAGGGCGCTTTCGAAGGCACCGATTTTTTCCAGCTCAACGTCATCCATGTGGCCACGATCAGCGGCGAACAGGGACACGGCCATCTCACCGACGGACATGGGGCTGTACTGGGGCTGTTTCATCAGCTCGGTCACGCGCTGACCGCGTTCCAGCTGGGCGCGCGTGGCGTCATCCAGATCGGACGCAAACTGGGAGAAAGCCGCCAGTTCGCGATACTGGGCCAGGGCCAGACGAATACCACCGCCGAGCTTCTTGATGACTTTGGTCTGCGCCGCACCACCGACTCGCGATACGGACAGGCCGGCGTGCACCGCGGGGCGGATACCACCGTTAAACATGTCGTTATCGAAGAAGATCTGACCATCGGTAATGGAGATCACGTTGGTCGGTACGAAAGCGGATACGTCACCGGCCTGCGTTTCAATCACCGGCAGCGCCGTCAGGGAGCCGGTCTGGCCCTTGACTTCGCCTTTGGTGAATTCTTCCACGTACTCTTCCGATACGCGCGCGGCACGCTCCAGCAGACGGGAGTGCAGGTAGAACACGTCACCCGGATAGGCTTCACGGCCCGGCGGACGACGCAGCAGCAGGGATACCTGACGGTAAGCCCAGGCCTGTTTGGTCAAATCATCATAGATGATGAGCGCGTCTTCACCGCGATCGCGGAAGTACTCACCCATGGTGCAGCCCGCGTAGGGCGCGATGTACTGCATGGCCGCCGAATCAGAGGCGGAAGCGTTCACCACAATGGTGTGCTCCATGGCGCCATGTTCTTCCAGCTTGGCCACCAGGTTGGCAACGGTGGACTGCTTCTGACCCACCGCCACGTAGATGCATTTAATGCCGGACTTGGCCTGGTTGATGATGGTATCAACCGCAATCGCCGTTTTACCGATCTGACGGTCACCAATGATCAGCTCGCGCTGGCCCCGACCGATGGGCACCATGGAGTCGATGGATTTCAGACCGGTCTGTACCGGCTGGTCAACGGACTTACGCCAGATAACGCCCGGCGCCACCTTTTCGATCGGCGAGAAGCCATCGTTGTCGACCGGTCCCTGACCGTCAATCGGGTTACCCAGGGCGTCAACAACACGACCCAGCAGACCGCGACCGTGCGGCACCTCGAGAATACGACCGGTACATTTGACCGTATCGCCTTCCGTGATGTGCTCGTAGTCGCCGAGAATTACACAGCCGACCGCGTCGCGCTCGAGGTTAAGGGCCAGCCCGAAGGTGTTGCCCGGAAACTCGATCATCTCGCCCTGCATGGCATCTTCCAGACCGTGAATCTGGGCAATACCGTCAGACACGGAAACCACCGTGCCTTCGTTGCGGGTTTCAGCTGAAATGTTCAGCTCGTCAACGCGTTTTTTGATCAGCTCGCTGATTTCAGAGGGGTTCAGTGTTGCTTGCATCGTCTTTTTCCTGTGAAAACCGTCTCACCGTGAGACGGAGGGTTTCACTACATGTCAATTCGTCAGACCAGAGAGCTCTCAAGCTTTTCCAGCCGGCCGCGGAGTGAGCCGTCGATCACTTCGTCACCCGCGTAAATTACCGCACCGCCCAGCACCGAGGCATCGACCTCGTTGTGCAGTTCAATGGTGCGCTCGAAACGCTTGGCCAGCGCATCGCTCATGCGGCTGGTCTGCTCATCGTCCAGGGCGACGGCAGACACAACCCGCACGCTGAGGCGATTCTCCGCCGCTTCGCGTAGGTCGCCGTAGAGCGCGGCCACTTCCGGCACCAGCGCCAGGCGATCGTGCTCAGCCATGACGGCGAGGAAGCGTTCAAAAGCGGCTTCCAGCTCACCGCCTGCCGCATCACGCACCAGACCAACGGCCTGTTCCGTGTTGCGTTCCGGGCTTTCCAGCCAGGCCGCGATCGCGTCGTTCTGCACCACACCAGAAGCCAGTGCCAGCGCATCACCCCAGCTGGGCAGCGCATCAGCACTGCTGGCCAGATCAAAGGCCGCTTTCGCGTAGGGGCGGGCAAGGGTTGTCAGGCTGCTCATAGCGGTGCGCTCAGATCTGTGCGATCAGTTTGTCCAGCAGCTCGCGGTGGGCGTTTTCGTCGATTTCTTTCTCAAGAATCTTGGAAGCGCCGGCCACGGCCAGGGTCGCTACGGAAGCGCGCAGCTCCTCACGTGCCTGGTTGGCTGCCTGGGAAATATCGGCCTCGGCCGCAGACACCTGCCGCTGCCGTTCAGCAGTAGCTTCGTCCTTGGCTTCGTCCACAATCTGATTGCGACGCTGATTCGCCTGATCGAGGATATCGCCAGCCTTGTTACGGGCTTCCTTGATTTCCTCTTCCGCGCGACCTTCAGCTTCCGCCAGCGCTTTCTCAGCACGGTCGGATGCAGCCAGTCCATCCGCGATCTTCTCGCGGCGTTCATCCATGGCTTTGAGCAACGGCGGCCAAATGAATTTCATGCAGAACCACACGAAAATCATCATGGCGATCGTTTGCAAAAACAGGGTGGCATTAATGTTCATGCCGGTACCTCTCGGTCTGTCTGGAAAACGGGGCCGGGTCGTTGCTGGGCAGCAACCCGGCCCGCGAGGGAGCTATTAGCCGCCCAGTGCCGCCTGCAGCTGGCCGACGAACGGGTTCGCGAAGGTGAAGAACAACGCGATACCGACACCGATCATTGCGACAGCATCCAGCAGGCCGATGGCCAGGAAGAATTTACCCTGCAGCATGGGAGCAAGCTCCGGCTGACGGGCGGAACCTTCCAGCAGGCGACCGCCGAGGATGCCTACACCGATACCTACGCCAAGCGCGCCCAAGCCGATCAGCAGGGCAACGGCGATTGCGGTCATACCAATTACTGTTTCCATCTTTCTACTCTCCGTCTAAGAGTTTTTTGCTTAAAAAAAATCGTTTAGTGATGCTCGCTGGCCATCGACAGGTAGACGATGGAGAGCATCATGAAAATAAAGGCCTGCAGCAGAATCACCAGGATGTGGAACGCGGCCCAGCCAAAGTGCATGAGCTGCCCACCCAGGAATGCGGCGCCGCCAATGGCGAGCATGAGCCCGGCCAGCATGACCAGGGTCGGCTTCATGGCCAGTTTGCCGCGGTAGTTCGCGAGCAGCACGGCGCCTACCGCCAGCAGACCCGAGAACCAGAACCACCAGGGCACGGCGTCGCCGAACACACTGCTCAGGCCCGCCGCGAACAGGCCGGAACCCGCCGTGAATACGATAGCGATGAGGATAAAGATCAACTCACCGGCATAGAGGTTGCCGAACAGGCGCAGACCGAGTGATACGGGCTTAGCCAGCAGGGCCACCACTTCCAGCAGGAAGTTAAAGGCCATCACAAAGGGCCAGAAGATAACCGGCATGCCCAGCTGCTTTGGATTCAGGGGGTTCATGACCAGCTCGGACAGGAACCCGCCCACGCCTTTAAAGCGCAGGCTGTAAATAATGATCAGGGCGAACACGCCGATAGACATACCGAGCGTGGCGTTGACGTCCGTGGTAGGCACGACTTTCTGGTACTTGATGCCCGAGGCCACGGCAAGCTCCGGCAGCCAGTCCACGGGGATCAGATCCATGAAATTCATGAAGAAGATCCACACAAACAGAGTCAAGGCCAGGGGCGCGATCAGGCGGCTGGTGCCGTGGAAGCCATCCCGAACGGATTCATCCACGAACTCAACGATCATCTCGATCAGCGCCTGGAAGCGGGTCGGGACACCGGAATTAGCGGCCTTGGCCACGCGCCAGAAGAAAAAGCCAAACACGGAGCCGAGCAGCAGGGCCCAGATCACCGTGTCCATATGGAATGCCCAGAAGCCATACTTTTCGGCAATCTCTGCACCACCGCATTCCAAACCGTTCTCGCCGAAGCCACAAACGAGATTCTGGAGGTGATGGGAAATGTAGCCTGTGGTCGTCAGGGGCTCGTTAGCGCTTGCCATCAGTCTGTTCCACTACCTTGAAATTTCTGATCCACCGCCAAGGTGGGTATTAACTGGCGAAAATCAACCCCAACCAGCCGGCCATAATGACCAGACCCATGCCGGCAAAGAACCAACCGGCGGCCAGGGGCTTAACGCCCACGAACACGGCAACGCAAATCACCGCACACAACAACCATTTCAGCGCCTCTGCCAGGACCGCCGCACGCAAAAAGCGATTGCTCTCAGCGCCGAAGCGGCGCGCCACAATCAGCGCAAACAGCAGGGCCGGCAAAAAGGCGGCCAGACCACCGAAAAAGGCGGAATAGGCTGCCACTGAACCAGCCAGCGGGTAAGCGGTCAGCGCCAGCAACAGCGCGACCAGCGATTGCACCCGCAGCCACCGTTGCGTCATGCGGAGGTTGTTCACCGCGGCCGGAACGGTCATCTGCTTATGTCCCATCTTTATGTTGACGGCTCTGGGGTCGAACGCCGGCTGGCGCTGACGGGGCCGTTTTCACCGCGGCAGCGTGCTGCGCGAGCGACAAAGACCGCCTATTTTACCATTTGATTTTTCTATGGGGCAATAGAAAGAAGGGCAAAAAAGCCAACTGAGCCGCCACCGGCGCGCCTTAATCGCTAGCGTTTGGCCAGATGGCCGATGATGCCTTCCAGCTCATCGGCCGAGTTATAGCTGATCACCAGCTTGCCCTTGCCTTTGTGCCTGCCGCCGGACTGATGCTGAATGCGCACCTTGGCACAGAGCTTTTCCGTCAACTCGTCCTGCAGACGCAGGATATCCGGGTCCACGGCTTTCGAACGCGGCTTGCCCGGCTGCAGCAGACGTTTGACCAGCGCCTCTGTTTCGCGCACGGACAGTTGCCGACGCATGATGTCACGGGCCGCCGCAGCTTGCTGCGGCTCCGGCAGCGCCAGCAGGGCCCGCGCATGACCCATTTCCAGTCGCCCCTGATCGATCAGCTCACGCACCGGCGCCGCCAGCTCCAGCAAACGCATGAGATTGCTGACCGCTGAGCGCGAGCGGCCAACCGCTTCCGCCGCTTCCTGATGTGTCAGCTGGAATTCATCCACCAGGCGCCGCAGCGCTGTGGCTTCCTCCAGGGGATTCAGGTCCTCGCGCTGAATGTTCTCCACCAGCGCCATGGCAATGGCGGTCTCATCGGAGACCTCCCGCACCACTGCGGGGATCGCATCCACCTCCGCCATCTGGGCTGCACGCCAGCGCCGCTCTCCGGCAATCAGCTCGAAGCCGCCGTCGGCCAGAGCGCGCACCACCACTGGTTGGATCACACCCTGCTGACGGATGGATTCGGCCAGTTCCTCCAGGCGCTCCTGATCAAACACGGAGCGGGGTTGGTAGGCGCCGGGGCGAATACGATCCAGCGGCAGATCGCGCAGCGCCGCCGCCTCGGTCACTTCCGTGGCTTTTTGCAGCGTGGAGGAGCTGAGCATGGACGACAGATTGCGCCCCAATGGATTCTTTTTGCCTGACATGTTCCGGTCCTTTCCTGAGCAGCTAGCCAGCCTCGCGCTTGCGACGCCGTCGCAGCACCTCTCCGGCCAACCCGAGGTAAGCCAGCGCGCCGCGTGAACCCGGATCATAACGCAGCACCGGCAGGCCGTGACTGGGCGCTTCCGCCACACGCACGTTGCGCGGTACCAGCGTGCGGTACACGCGATCACCAAAATGTTCCAGCAACTGACCGGATACCGCCGTCGACAGGTTATTACGACCGTCGTACATGGTGCGCAGCAGGCCTTCGATTTCCAGCTTCGGATTCACGCTGGCCCGCACCTGCTCCACCGTTTCCAGCAACGCCGCCAGACCCTCCAGCGCATAGTATTCACACTGAATCGGAATCAATACGCTGTTGGCAGCGGCCAGCGCATTGAGCGTCAGCATGTTCAGGGACGGCGGGCAGTCAATAATGATCCAGCCGTAGCGCGGGGCAACCGCTTCCAGGGCCTGGCGCAGACGAAACTCACGCCCCTCCTGCCCCATGAGCTCTACCTCGGCCGCGCCGAGATCACCGTTGGAAGGCAGAACGTCAAAATTGAGCGCTTCCGGAGCAACGGTCGCCGCAGCCAGATCCGCATCACCCAGCAGCACTTCGAAAGCCGTCTGCTTCAGGCCGCGGGGGTCTACGCCACAGCCGGTAGAGGCGTTGCCCTGCGGATCCAGGTCCACCAGCAACACCCGGTAGTTCATGTCTGCCAGGGCAGCAGCCAGGTTCACGGCGGTGGTGGTTTTACCCACCCCGCCTTTCTGATTGGCGACGGCGATAATGCGAGCCATGGTACGTTTCTTCTTTCCCGTTATCCCGGGGCTGGTCCAGCTTGGCCAGCCTCTCATTTAATCCCGGTCGGGCTGCAGGCGCAGTTCGACCAAATGGCGCTCGGCCTCCAGTCCGGGCACGCTGAGCGCGGTAATCTCATCCAGCTCAACCCAGGACGGCAGCGCCTCAAGCTCCGCCTTCGGCAACTGACCCTTCATGGCCAGCAAGCGGGTTTGCGGGCCTGCGAGATGACGCACGGAGGCGGCAAAATCAGCCAGCGAACTGAATGCGCGCGAAGTGATGGTACGGAAATCCATCGCTTCTGAGAAGCGCTCGATACGCGCGTGCTCGGCCCGGGCGGCAGGCAGGTCCGCGCTGCGTATCACCTGGCGCAAAAAACGGACTTTCTTGCCCGCACTGTCCACCATCACCGTGGGCAGCTCCGGGCGCAGAACCGCCAGGGGAATGCCTGGAAACCCTGCACCGCTGCCCACGTCCAGCAGCGCGCCGTCTGACAGGAAGCGTGCGATCGACAGGGAGTCGAGCAGATGCCGGGGTACCAGCTGAGCCAACTCCCCGGGCGCAACCAGATTGAAGCTCTTGCTCCAGCGCCGCAGCAGCATCAGGTGCTGCAGCCACTGCTCCAGCTGGGCTGGACTGGCCTCCAGGGACAGCGCCGCCAAACCCCGCTCCAGTTCGGCCCGCTCTGCCGGCGAGCTAGTCATCTTGCAGCCGGCTCAGAACTGTTTGGACCGCTTCATCTGCTTGACGATGCGATCCGACAGGCGGGCGGCGAGATCCTGATACTCGATGTCTTCGCTTTGCGTGACCATGGACCAGACACGCTCCACCCGACGCACATCCACATACACCGTCTCCAGGGTCAGCTCCGTGGTGCGCTCGGCCCAGCCCGGACCTTCCCGTACCGTGTAGACGTCATAAAAATAAGGGCTGTACCAGCCACCAACGCCGGTACCAATGTTCTGTAACCAGTAGTCAGCGCGCTCGTAGCTGGCACCCCCGCCGCCACCGATCACAAACACCACCAGCAGCCCATCGGCGTTGGCATTGCGAATGGCCACCTCCACGCGTTCGCGGGTCAGCTGCCCACGCATGCCGGGAATTTCTGCGCTTTCCACCGCGTTCGCACCTTCCTTACGCAGCTGGCTGACGATATCCCGCTCCATCACCAGCCGTTCCAACTGGTCCGGCCACATGACGAGCACGGCCAGTTTTTCAGGCTGTTCCGGTGCCACCGTGTCCGATTGCCAGGTATCTACCACCTTGGTGGTGCCACAGGCAGACAACAGCGCGAGGGCGGCCAGGCCGCAAACTAGAGACTTGAGTATTCGGGTCATGAGCGAGGTCTTCCGTAATCAGACCGGCATTATACGGTGGATGAGGGGCGCTTGACGATGGTCAGGTCAAGTTCTTCCGCGCGATGACAGGCCACCCAGTCACCATGCTCCAGTCGTCGCAGGGGTGGTACCTCAAGCTGACAGCGTTTGACCGCATAGGGACAGCGGGTATGGAACACGCAGCCTGCCGGTGGGTTCAGCGGCGAGGGCATGTCGCCGGTCAGCCCCGTATCAACTGGCTGTCGCGCCAGGGCCGGGTCCGGAATGGGCACGGCCTTGACCAGGGCGCTGGTGTAGGGATGCAGGGGCCGCCGGTAGAGCGCATCAGCGCTGGCCACCTCCATGGCCCGGCCCAGGTACATGACCATCACCCGATCACTGATGTGGCGTACCACGGCCAGATCATGCGCAATAAACAGCAGCGACAGGCGCAGCTTACGCTGCAGGTCGCGCAGCAGATTGATGATCTGGGCCTGAATGGAAACATCCAGCGCACTGACCGGCTCATCGCAAATAATCAGCTGCGGGTTCAGCACCAGGGCGCGGGCAATGCCAATGCGCTGACACTGGCCGCCGGAGAACTCGTGGGGATAGCGGTTGATCTGATTGGGCAGCAGCCCCACCATTTTCATCATGCCACGCACCCGCTCCTCCACCTGCACCCGGGCAATCTTGGGATAAAAGGTCCACAGGGGCTCAGCGATAATGTCTCCCACGGTCATGCGCGGATTCAGTGAGGCCAGCGGGTCCTGGAAAATGATCTGAATTTCCTTGCGCTTTTTACGCAGCGCCTTCTCATCCAGCTGGGTAAGGTCCTGCCCCAGCCACAGCACGCGCCCCCGGCGCGGCCGCACCAGGCCCAGCAAAGCGCGCGCCAGTGTCGATTTGCCGCAACCCGATTCACCCACCACGCCCAGCGTCTCGCCGCGATAAAGCTCAAAGCTCATGCCATCCACAGCCCGCAGCGGTACCGTTTCGCTGCGCAGCAGGCCGCCCTGCTCTAGCTGATAGTGCACCGCGAGATCCTGTACCTTGAGCACTGGTTTTGCCTGGCCTGGCCCCACCCGTCGTTTCATGTTCGCGCTCATGCGTCCCGCTCCAAATGACAGCGAACCTGCTGACCCTGACCTGCCGCCGCCAGCTCCGGCGCCGCGCCACAGGCCTCAAAGGCGGCACCACAGCGCTCACGGAATGAACAACCTTGCGGCAGATCGAGCAAGTTCGGCGGATTGCCAGGAATGGCATGCAGTTGCCGGTCGTCGACCTGATCCAGGCGCGGCACGGAGGCAATCAGGCCGCGCGTGTAAGGGTGCTGGGGATGGTGATAAATCTGCTCCGTGGTGCCGTACTCGACCACCTGGCCCGCATACATGACCATGACCTTGTCACTGACACCGGCCACCACGCCGAGATCGTGCGTGATCAGGATGGAGGCCATGCCAGAGCGCGCCACCACCTCCCGCACCAGCGCAGCGATCTGTGCCTGCACGGTCACATCCAGCGCCGTGGTGGGCTCGTCGGCAATGAGGATGGCCGGCTCGCAAAGCAAACCCATGGCGATGAGAATGCGTTGCCGCATGCCGCCAGAGAATTCATGCGGGTACTGTTTGATGCGCTGCTCCGGATCCGGAATACGCACCGCGCGCAGCATTTCCACCGCGTGGGTCTGTGCCTCGCGGCGCCCCAGCCCCTGGTGATGGCGCACCACCTCCACCATTTGCCGTTCAATGCTGAGATAGGGATTCAGCGAGGTCATGGGATCCTGAAAAATCATGGCAATGTCTTTACCACGATGGGCATTCAGCTGCGGCGGCGTCATGGCCATCAGATCCTGACCCCGATAGCGGGCGACACCGCTGGCAGAACCATTTTCTGCCAGCAGCCCGAGCATGGCCAACATGGCCTGAGACTTGCCCGAGCCCGATTCGCCCACAATGGCCAGCCCTTCACCCGGCTGTAAGCTGAAGTCGATACCCCGCACCGCCTCAACCGTTCCGTCTGGCGTCTCAAAACTGACCTGCAGATCGCGGACCTCCAGCAGCGCCATCAGAGCCGGTCCTTGGGATCCAGCGCGTCGCGCAGACCATCACCGATATAGTTGAAACAGTAGAGCGTGATGGTCAGCATGGCGGCCGGAAATACCAGCGTCCAGGGCGCCGACTCCATATCTTGTGCCCCATCATTCACCAGCGCACCCCAGGAACTCATGGGTTCCTGTACACCAAGCCCGAGAAAACTGAGAAAAGACTCCACCAGAATGACCTGGGGGATGGTCAGGGTGACATAAACCATCACCACACCGAGCAAATTGGGCACGATATGACGGCGAATGATGTCCCGGTTTTCCACCCCGCAGGCACGCGCTGCCTCCACGTATTCCATGCGCTTCAAGCCCAGCGTCTGGCCGCGCACAATGCGCGCCATGTCGAGCCAGTTTACGGCCCCGATGGCGACAAAAATCAACACAATGTGGCGCCCAAAAACCACCATGAGCAGAATGACAAAGAACATGAATGGTAGCGCGTAGATGATGTCGACCAGGCGCATCATGATGCGGTCCGTCACACCGCCGTAGTAGCCGGCAATGGCCCCATAGGTGACACCGATAAGCAGACTCACCAGCGTGGCTACCACCCCAACCAGCAGGGAAATGCGTCCGCCCTGCAGCGTGCGCACGAGAATATCCCGCCCTACCGCATCGGTTCCAAACCAGTGGCCGTTGGCCAGACTGGGCGGCGAATTTGTATGGTCCCAGTCCGTGTAATCCAGATCCCAGGGGCTGAGCATGGGCCCGAAAATCACCACCAAGATCATCATGCCCATCAACAGCGCGCTGATCACAGCAGCGCGGTTCTTCAGTAGCCGGTGCCAGGCATCTTCCCAGGGCGAGCGGCCCTTCACATCACCGAGCGTCAGCGCGGCTTCAAAGGCGTCAAGGGCAGCCGGCTCAGCGCTCTTCATAGCGAATCTTCGGGTTCAAAATTGAGTACAGCATGTCAACGATGAAGTTCAACATGATGATCAGAAAACCATAAAAAATCACCACACCCATTACCAGCGTGTAGTCACGATTCAGGGCCCCCTGTACGAAATAGCTGCCGAGACCAGGAATCGCAAAGATACGCTCGATCACGACGGAGCCGGTGATCAGGGCGGCCGTGGCAGGTCCCATGTAGGAAATGACCGGCAGCAGCGCCGGCTTCAGCGCATGGCGCAGGATCACGTGCCATTCAGGCAAGCCCTTGGCCCGAGCGGTACGAATGAAGTTGCTGTGGAGCATCTCGATCATGCTGCCGCGCATCAGTCTGGCGATATAGGCAATCACCGGTAACGCCAGCGTTATCACAGGCAGTACGGCGGAGCGCCAACCACCGTCCCAGCCGCCTGCCGGCAGCCAGCCCGCATAAACGGCAAACAGGAGAATCAGCACCGGTGCCACCACAAAGTTGGGGATGGAAACGCCCAGCATGGCAAAACCCATGGTGGCGTAGTCAGCCGCCGTATTCTGGCGCAGCGCGGACAGCACGCCCACGGTAACCCCCACCAGAAACCCCAGCAGCATGGCAAAACCACCGATGGTCAGGGACACGGGAAAGCCCTGCGCGATCAATTCATTGACGGTCCAGTCCTTGTACTGGAACGACGGGCCAAAATCGAGCACCAGAATCTGTCCCAGATAGCGGAAATACTGCTGTAGCAACGGCTCATCAAGGTGGTATTTGGCCTCCAGATTGGCCTGAATGTCCGGCGGCAGTGCCTTTTCGCTGTCAAAGGGCCCACCGGGCGCAATGCGCATCAGAAAAAACACCACGGTAATCAACAGCAAGAGCGTGGGCAGCACTCCGAGCAGACGCTGGCCGGCATGTCTGAGCAGGCTTTGCTGGCGCATCAGAGCTGCGCGTCCGTCACTGACTGGGACCGCAACAGATACATATTTTTGCTGTAGTGGTGGTCCATCACGTTGCTTTCCCAGCCGCGCAGATGCGGGTCCACCAGGCGCTTGGTCACATAGGTGTAGATGGGAATAATCGGCACCTCCTCCAGCAGCACCCGCTCCGCTTCCTGCATGAGTCGCCGCCGTCGTGCGGGAATGCGCTCAGCCGCAATCTGTCCGAGCAAGGAATCATACAGACTGTTGCTGTAACCATAGTCATTCTGACCATGACCGGTGCGGAACATCTCCAGAAAACTGAACGGGTCGTTGTAATCACCGATCCAGTTGGCCCGAAACACCTGCGTCAGCACCTTCTGCTGGCGGTTCTGCAGAAAAACCTTCCATTCCTCGTTAATCAGCGTGGTTTCTACGCCCAGCACCTGCTTCCACATGGAGGCGACAGCCAGCGCAATCTTCTTATGGTTTTCGCTGGTGTTGTAGCGGATTTCAATGCGCAGGGGATCAGCTTCCGAATAGCCCGCGGCCGCGTACAGTGCTTGCGCCGCAACATTGCGCTCCTCCTGTGTCCAGGAAGCATACTCCGGCAGGGGTGAGACGTACTCGCCAATACCGGGCGGCACCAGCGTAAAGGAAGGTTGCTCGCCAAACTGGGTCACTTTCTCCGTGAGCAGCGTGCGATCAACGGCCAGCACCAGAGCTTCGCGCAGCTGCGGACTGGCAATGAACGGTTCCCGCAGCAAGTTAAAGCCGAGGAAGTAAGAACCCATCCAGGGGCTGATCACCAGCTCCTTTGCGTAGTGCTCACGCAGCCATTGAAACTGGTTGTTGGGGACCTCGTGGGTCCACTGCAAGCGCCCGGCACGAAACTGCTTGAGGGCCGTAGACTGATCCTCAAACGGGTAGTAAATCACCTGCTCCAGCAGCGTTGCCTGATCGTTCCAGTACTCACGATTACGCTGCAGGGTCACCTTGGAGCGCACAACCCAGTCCGCCAGCACAAAGGCCCCGTTTGAAACCAGATTGCCCGGCCGGGGATACTTATCTCCGAAACGCTCAACGCTGGCCCGGTGCACGGGATAGGTAGAAGAGTGGGCCAGCAGCGACAACAGGTAGGGCGTGGGGGCAGCCAGACGAATCTGCAGGATGCGCTCATCCAGCGCGCTCACGCCCAGCGCCTCCGGCGGTTCGGTGCCAGCCAGCACGGCATCCGCCTGCGCGATCGGTAGCAGAATATTGGAAAGCGTCGAGGCCGTGGCCGGGTCCGCACTGCGCCGCAGCGACCAGACAAAATCCTCCGCCAGCAGCGGATCACCATTGGACCAGCGGGCGTCCCGACGCAGGTAGAACGTGTAGGTCAGGCCGTCACGGCTGATATTCCAGCGCTCGGCCACGCCGGGCACAATCCGCCCATCGGGCGCTTCGCTGGTCAGACCTTCGAAGAGGTCGCGCAGAATATTTGCCGAAGGCACATCTTCCGCCAGATGGGGGTCCAGCGTTTGCGGTTCACTGCCATTGCCACGATGCAGCACCTGTTCGGCCGCCAGCACGGAAGGATCCGGCCGCCCATCGGCGTCGAGTACCAGCGCCACGGGCTGACGGCTCAGCGAGCGGTCCCGGGGCGCACCGTCCTCACCACCGCCGCAGGCCAGCAGCAGTAGCGGTAGCAGCCAAAGCAGTTGGCCGGCCATTGATTGGCGCTGGTTCACGGCGCTCCCAGAGTCAAATGCCGCGACAGATGTACGTCGCGCGGATTGTTAATAAAACCACGCACCCGGGGATCAACCAGGTGCCTGGATACATAAGTGTAGAGCGGGATGACGGGCGTGTCGCGCAGGAGCAACTGTTCGGCCTGGCGCAGCAGCGCCAGACGCTGGCCGGCGGCTGCCGTGGCAGCATCCTCCAGCAGCTGATCGTAGTCCTGGTTGCGGTAAAAGCTGCTATTTAACGCATCATCGCTGCGAAACAGCTCGAGAAAAGACACAGGATCGGCGTAGTCGGCAATCCAACCGCCGCGAAACACCTGGGTCAGCGTACCCTGAGCGCGGTTGTTCACGAATACCTTCCATTCCTCATGCAGCAATTCGGTGCGTACACCCAGAGCCTGCTTCCACATGGCCGCTACGGCCACCGCCATGCGCCGATGGGTCGCTGAGGTGTTGAAACGCAGCTGGATACGCAAGGGTTTTTGCTCTGAGTAACCAGCGCGCTCGTAAAGCGTGCGGGCGCGCTGCAGCCGTTGCTGATCAGACCAGCGCCGCGCCGGCTCCTGCGGCGTCTGGTAACCCGCCAGCCCATCCGGCACCAGGCTCCAGGCAGGCTGCTCACCGGCACCCATGACCACGCGCGTCAGAACCTCGCGGTCTATGGCCAGCGACAGGGCCCGGCGCAGACCGGGCTTATTAGCCAGCGGCGGCCGGGAGAGATTCAGACCCAACCAGAAGCTACCCATGTAAGGCGCCACGCGCAGCGCGTCCGCATAGTTCTCCGCCAGCCAGTCATGTCGCCCCGGCGGAATCGTTTCCGTGATATGCAGGGCGCCGGCACGAAACTGGGACAACTCGGTGCCCGGATCCTCAATCGGCACATACTCCACCTGCTCCAGCGCCACCTCATGAACGCTGTGAAAGCGCGGGTTGCGTTGCAAACGTAGATAGGCCCGCGGCACATGCTCCTGCAGGAGGAAGGCACCGTTAACGGGTCGCTCGCGCACACTCGCGCCCAGCTGCGCATGCAGCGGGAAGGTGACCGGATGGGTCAGCAGCTCCAGAAACCAGGGCGTCGGACGCTCCAGCTCGACGCTGAGCCGATGAGGCCCCGGCGCACTAATCGCCAGCGTAGCGGCGGCCGCACGTCCCTCAATCACCGCCTGGGCACCGCGAACGGGTAGCAGCAAGGATGCGGTCCGGGCCTGTGACTCGGGTGCCAGAGCACGCTGCCAGCCGCGAATGAAATCATCAGCGGTCAGCGGGTCGCCATTGGACCATTGCGCGTCCTCACGGAGCGTAAATTCCAGCCGCAAACCATCGTCGGACTGGCGCCAGCTCTCGGCTACGCCCGGCATCAACTCGCCCGCCGCGTCCAGACTCAGCAGGCCCTCATGCGTATCGCGCAGTACCTGCAAGGCCGCCAGCCCCTGCGCCTGGTGAATGTCCAGCGAGTCGGGCTCAGGCCCGAGTCCGCGACGTAGCGGTTCAGCCATAGCCGGCCCGGGCGCCAGCAGGCACAGCAACAGAATTTGAAGTGCATAACAGCGACGATGGCGGAAAAACTTGGACAAGGGAACAGGTTTCCTGAGTGTTTGCGTGTATCCTAATCCATTGAGAGGGAGCAGGAGATACCGCTTTGGCGGGACACGCAGAAAGCCCGGTGGTCAACAGCCGGCAGGAACTGATTGAATACCTGGAATCGGGCTGCAAGCCCGCGGATCAGTGGCGTCTGGGCACGGAGCACGAAAAGTTCGGCTTCACCCGCAGCGACCTGCGGCCCCTGTCCTATGAGGGTCCGGCGGGAATCGAAGCGGTGCTCACGGGCCTGGCCAACCAGTTCGGGTGGCAGCCCCAGGAAGAGAACGGCAAGGTCATCGCGTTGCTGGACGCTACGGGCGCTTCCATTACGCTGGAACCAGGCGGACAGCTGGAGCTTTCCGGCGCGTTGCTGGAAGACATTCATATGACCTGTCGTGAAGTGTCGACCCATCTGCAACAGGTCAAGACGGTAGCGGAGCCGCTGGACGTGGCGTTCCTCGGCATGGGCTTCCAGCCCAAGTGGCGCCGGGAAGACATTCACTGGATGCCGAAAGACCGCTATCGGATTATGCGGTCCTACATGCCCAAGGTGGGCAGCATGGGCCTGGATATGATGACCCGCACCTGTACCGTGCAGGTCAATCTCGACTTCGGCTCCGAGCAGGATATGGTCAAGAAATTCCGCACCTCGCTGGCGCTGCAGCCGATCGCCACTGCCCTGTTCGCCAACTCACCTTTTTACGAGGGCGCGGACAGCGGCTTTGTCAGCTACCGCTCACACGTTTGGGAGGACACGGATCCGGACCGGACGGGCATGTTGCCGTGGGTGTTCAGCGGTGAAATGGGCTTTGCGAAATACGTGGACTACATGCTCGATGTGCCCATGTATTTCGTGTACCGCGATGGCCAGTATCTGGATGCCTCGGGCCAATCCTTCCGCGACTTTCTGCGCGGCAAACTGCCAGCCCTGCCCGGCGAGCTGCCGCGCCTGAAAGACTGGGAAGATCACCTCACCACCGCATTCCCGGAAGTGCGCCTGAAGCGTTTCCTGGAAATGCGCGGCGCTGATGGCGGACCCTGGCGACGACTGTGCGCCTTGCCAGCGCTATGGGCCGGGCTGCTCTACCACGGCCCCTCACTGGATGCGGCCTGGGACCTGGCCGCCGACTGGTCCATGGAGGAACGCCAGCAACTGCGGCGCGATGCGGCAAAGTCGGGACTGCGAGCCAGCGTGCGCGGCCGCAGCGTACAGTCCCTGGCACAGGAAGTGCTGGAGATTGCCCGCGAAGGTCTAAAAGCCCGCAACCGACTCGACGGTTCCGGCGCCAACGAAACGGGTTTTCTGGCGCCGCTACAGGATTCAGCGGACAGTGGCCTGACGCCCGCCGACCGCAAACTGCGTCTGTTCAAGGAGCAGTGGAAGGGTGATCTGCGGCCGCTGTTTGAGGACTTTGCCTACTAGCAGCACCCGCACCGTCTCTATTCGACTTTCCAGATCACCAGCTTCCAGTCTTCACGGTTCTTGGAGCTGTGGTCATAGCCGATCCAGTAGGTCTTGCCGGCCTCGAAATCCGCTTCCAGTGGCGCCACGCGCACGTCCTGACGACCGCGCACGACCTTACAAAAGGTGGTGTCTACCGCTACCGAGCCGGACAGGCTGTGACGGCCGGGGCTGAGTTCAAAGGCCTGCGGCGAGACGAACTTTTCCTTGCCGTCGATCTGTTGGATCGCGACCCGCGACAGGCACTCTGACGGCTTCGCCACCTGGGTAATGATGCGCGCTTTACCGTCCCTGTCGTTCGCCTGAGCGACCGAGAAAGCTAACGCCATGGTCAGCACCAGCAGGACGCGCAAAGTGCAGCGGGGAAATCTTTTCATGCTCATTTAAATGCCCTCAGTGTCGATCGCAGGCCGATTTGGCCCAGCATGCGCTAGCCTGCCGCAAGCGCCCTGAATAGAAGCTGAACGGGCATGACTTCGGGAAGCAGCCGGCTAGAAAGGCAGCTCCAGATCATCGCGCACCGCCAGCAACTGCGCCCGGAAGGCGGCCTGGACGCGGCGCAGCGCATCCTCGCTATCCGCATCGAACCGCAGCACCAGAATCGGTGTGGTGTTGGACGCACGCACCAGACCCCAGCTGTCGGCGAAATCCGCCCGTACCCCGTCGATGGTATTGATGCGGGCGCCGGGGAAACTGGCGCTTTTCTGGAACTGGGCAATGAAGTCGTGATTCTCACCCTCGCGCATGTGCACCTTAAGCTCCGGCGTGCTCACCGAGTTGGGCAGCGCCGCTAGCACGTCCACCGGCTTGCCTTCTTCGCGCGAAAGCAGCTCCAGAAGCCGGCAGGCGGAGTAGATACCGCAGTCAAAGCCGTACCAGCGGTCCTTGAAGAAAAAGTGGCCTGACATTTCGCCGGCAAAAGGCGCGTCTACTTCTTTCATACGGTTTTTGATCAGGGAGTGGCCGGTTTTATACATCTCCGGCACCCCGCCGGCGGCCTCAATGATCCCGTGTAGATGGCCGGTACATTTCACATCGTAGATGATGGTTTGCCCGGGATGACGGCTGAGAATCTCGCGGATAAACAGCATCATGAGGCGATCAGAGAAAATAATCTCGCCATCCGGCGTTACCACGCCCAGGCGATCTGCATCACCATCAAAGGCCACGCCCAGATCGGCACCCGTATGCTTGACCGAATGAATCAGGTCGGTCAGGTTCTTGGGCTCACTCGGATCCGGATGGTGATTCGGGAAATCGCCATCGACTTCTTCATAGAGCGTGATCACCTCAGCGCCCACCGCACGCAGGATGTCTCCCATGCAGCTACCGCCGATGCCATTCCCTGCATCGGCCACAATGCGCAGCGGCCGCGCCAGTTTCACATCACCGGCAATTCGCGCCTGGTAGGCAGTCAACATTTCCCGCTGGCTCACGTTCCCTGCGCCGTTGCGTAGATTGCCGGAACGGATGCGTTCGTAGAGTCCATAAATGTTATCGCCAGCCAGCGTGCGGCCCCCGATCATGATTTTCAGGCCGTTATACTCCGGCGGGTTGTGGCTGCCGGTGACCATGACCCCGGAGCCCTGACCCAGTTCATAGGCCGAGTAATAGAGCGCGCCCGTGGGCACGGCCCCGATGTCGATCACATCACAGCCGGCGGCAGCGATGCCCTCCACCAGGCCAGCCACCAGATCCGGGCCCGAGTGGCGCCCGTCGCGACCCACCACTACCGGCGTTGCGAGACTGTCCAGCGCGAGGCTGCCAACGGCCAGGCCGATCTGCCGGGCCACCTCCCGATCCAGCGTCTCGCCGACCACACCGCGGATATCGTAGGCGCGGAAAATTTCGCTGCTCAGCAGCACCTTTTGTTCTTGCACACCGGGTTCCTTTGCCGTTGCGGTCTGCGTACCGCTTGGTTGGTTGATGGGCGCATCAGTGCCTGGATCCGTGGCCGCACTCGGGGGCGTCGGGCCAAGATCAAGGGTAGCCGGCTGGGAAATACGCGGAACGGCGGGCGCATCATCGTTAGGCAACACCGAACCGGGTTCCGCTACCGCATCACCCAGCGCGCTGGCTGGTACTTCCGTAGCGCGCGAACCCGTATCCGGGTCGCTGCTTTCCACATCAAGATTCGGCAATGTCAAACGGCGCTCACCGGGACCTACCAGCGGCGGATCCTGCTCGGGCCGTGGCGGGGTTGTGGGGATGGTCGGACGCGCCCGACGCACACGGGACTTGGCCCGCTTGGACATGGGTTCTTCGTCGGGGCTCTTACCGGCCAGGCGCTGCTCCATCTGCAAGGTGCGACCGCCCGCCAAAGTCGGGGGCAGCTGATCACCCGAGCGGGTCGCTTCAAACTCTCGTAAGTTCGGCTCAGCTTTCGATGCCGCCGCGGCGCTGCGGCGCAATTGCGCAAAGCGCACAAGAGCGACCAGCAAGAGCAGAACGCCGACCAGCAGCAGAACGTTCTGCTGCACGCCGCCAAGCACGCGATCGGCGCGATTCTGTGGCACCACCACCCGCAGCAGGGAACCCGTTACCGGTACTCGCTCAAGCTCATAGCCCGCCGGCATGCGCCCAATCTCCTTCAGGCGCACCGGCGCATTGGCTCCGGTTGCGTGCTCCAGACCGAGATAACCGGCGGCCGGCGTAGCCACATTGAACCGATTCAGCAGAAAGCTGGGATCCAGGTACACCAGCACGAAGCCCTTGCCTTGCACGGCTCGACCAATGGTGGCCGCCGCAGCCAAATAACTCAGACCCTGATCCTGGATTAACTGCACCGGCGAAATCTGGTCATCCAGAGCAGTGGCCATCATATCGAGCATGACGAAACCACTGCTGCCCATGGCGTTGAGGTCGGTCATGAACACCTCATTGCCGTAGACGTGCACATCGGTGACCTCAGGGATCAAGCGGCGCATTTCACGCAGCAGTTCCGAAGACAGGATTTCGCGATTACTCAGGGCTTCGGCACGTTCCTGAACGCCTTCCGAACGCAGCATCTCGTGAATTTCAGCGGCAGGCCGGGCAAGCTCCCGCACCACCTCGCGCCCCTGATCCAGGGCCGCTTCACGTTCGCGAACATCAGCGTTGACCCCAACGCGCGCCCAGGCTGCGATGGCCAGAATGAGAATACCGGCCAGCAGATACGGCCAGGGGGCCGCCAGTACCGTGTTGGAAGGCAGTCTTCCGTGGACGCTTTCGCCGAGTGTTTTCTTCGCCATTGCTCAGCTCCTGCCGGTATGTCCGAAACCGCCCGCACCGCGGTCGGTTGCCTCGAAGTCAGAGACCAGCTCCCAGTCCGCCTGCAGCACCGGCACAATCACCAGCTGTGCCAGCCGCGCGCCAGTCTCGATCACAAAAGGCTCGGAAGACCGGTTCCAACACGACACGTAGAGCTGGCCCTGATAGTCGCTGTCAATCAGCCCCACCAGATTACCCAGCACAATGCCGTGCTTGTGACCCATACCCGAGCGCGGCAGGATCATGGCGGCGAGACCCGGATCAGACAGATGCATAGCAAAACCGGTGGGGATCAACTCCGTGGCGCCGGGCGCAAGGTGCAGATCCTGCTCCAGCATGGCGCGCAGATCCATACCCGCAGAACCTGAGGTGGCATAGTCCGGCAGCGGAAACTCGTTACCGAGTCGCGCATCCAGGATCCGCATCTGCACGGTTGGCCTGTCGTTAGAACGCCCCATCAAACCCCTCCCAATTCCCGGTAACACAGCGAGATTGACTGTTGTATGTGTTCGTCGGCGAGCTGCCGCGATCGCTACTATACCAAGGCCCGCGATGCAGCACTCGCCAGAAAATTCTTACGCGACAGCGAGCGCACGGCCAGATGGCAGAACCAGGGCCTGTCGGCACACTTGGCGCTATGGCCAAGCTCAAAGCAATAAGCTGCCGCACCCGCGCCCGGGACGTCAAGCTGCTGACGGAATTGCTGGCACCCAGCCTGGGCCTGCGCCAGGCCCATCGCGCCGCTGACCAAGCGCTGCGTGCTTGTGGCAATCTGAGCGGCCTCGCGCGCATGTCCGCCACGCAACTGTGCCAGCTGCCCGGCTGGGACCGCGATAGCGCGAACATTATCGATAGCGCCAGAACCCTGGTGCAGCTCCAGCTCGAGTGCCGTCTCATCCGCGGTCGACCGCTAACCCGCCCGGAGCAGGCGGAACGCTACCTGCGCACATCCATGGCCCATCGCCGACGTGAGATCTTCAGCTGCCTGTTCCTCGACGTACAGCATCGGGTGCTGGCCTGCGAGGAGCTCTTCAAGGGTTCCCTTAGCGGGACGAGCGTGTACCCGCGGGTGGTGGCCGAACGAGCTCTGCTGCTGGGCGCAGCCGCAGTCATCGTGGCTCACAATCATCCGTCAGGCACCACCGACCCAAGCACCGCAGATCGGGCTATTAGCAGTCGGCTCAGCAAGGCGCTTGCACTGCTGGACATCCGTTTACTGGACCACTTCATCATCGGCGACGGTCGCGCCGTGTCCATGGCCCGCCGGGGTCTGCTGTGAAGCGGCAAAATCGGTGGCAAATTTGCGCCGAAAACTTGCGCATGCGCCATGATTGGGGTATAAAGTGCGGCTCTTTTTTGCACCAGAACACTCGGGAATAGACCCATGTCCAGAATTTGTCAGGTCACCGGCAAAAAACCGATGACCGGTAACAACGTGTCGCACTCTAACATCAAGAGCAAGCGTCGCTTCCTGCCCAACCTCCACACCCACCGTTTCTGGGTGGAAAGCGAGAACCGTTGGGTGAAACTCCGTGTATCCACGAAAGGCCTGCGCATTATCGACAAGAAAGGCATCGACGCCGTTCTGACCGATCTGCGCGCCCGTGGCGAAAAAGTCTGACGCGAGGATCCTTTCATGGCCAAGTCAAACCGCGAAAAAATCCGTCTAGTGTCCAGCGCGGACACGGGACATTTCTACACCACCGACAAGAACAAGAAGACCATGCCTGGCAAGATGGAGATCAAGAAATTTGATCCCGTCGTGCGCAAGCATGTGATCTACAAGGAAGCCAAGATTAAGTAAATCTTTGCTTGCCGTTCTGTTGCGAAAAAACCCGCTCTCGTAGCGGGTTTTTTTGTGGTCTTAAGAGTCCTCGCAAGCGGCTTCCGGCGTGAGCCTCAGGTTACCCCAGCTATCCACAGTGGCTAGCCAGCCGCTGGCAACCCACACGGTGGCGGCACTATCCAAGACCAGTGCCGGACCCAGAACGCTCTGCTCAGGCGCAAGCGCCTGACGTGAAAACACTGGCACCGCCTCCCGCAACTGCGGCACATGGACTTCCTGCGGCGCGCCCGCCGCTTCCGGCTGGTGTCTTTCCAGCCGGGTCAGCGGCGCTGGCGACCGCGAGGACACCCGCAGATTTACCAGCTCTATCTCACGCGCAAGCCGATGCCCGGTAGCCTGCTCATGGGCCTGATGGAAAGCTTCTGCGATACCCGCCAGCGCTTCAGCCGGCAAAACCAGGGTGGCACTCTGGCCGACGTAGCGCAGTTCTAACGCACGTCGATGCGTGACCCGCTTGGGCTCGATACCTTCCGCGCCCAGTTCACCCAGCGACTCCTGCTCCAAAGTGCGAAATTCGCGTTCCAGCAGACCGTCATCAAGCTCTGGGAGTGTCCGCAGTATCGCGCGCACGCGCTCACGACCCGGTTGCGACGCGAGCATGCCGTGGGCCGAGAGAACACCCGCCAGCGCCGGCAGTACGATGCGCTGCATACCCATTAATTCGGCCAGCTCACAGGCGTGCAAACCACCGGCACCCCCAAAGCAGACCAGATCATAGGCGCGCGGATCGTGTCCACGCTCCACCGACATAACCCTCAGGGCGCGTGCCATATGCTCATTGGCGACCCGCAGGACGCCCTCGGCCGCCTGCATCGCGTTCATGCCTAATTGCTCACCCAGGCGCGTCATGGCCGCCAGTGCCGCTGACTGATCCAGTGGCATGTAGCCGCCCAGAAGCGTGTCGGCTGGCAGCCGGCCAAGTACCAGATTGGCATCCGTCACGGTCACCGCCTCACCGCCACGTCCGTAACAGGCAGGCCCCGGGTCAGCGCCCGCAGACTCGGGTCCGACCAGTAACATGCCTCCCTCATCGACACGCGCTATGGAGCCGCCACCGGCCCCAATGGTATGGATGTCTACGCTGCTGACGGTCAGCGGCCAGCCGGCAATGTGAGAATCCTGGGTGAGCGGAATGGAACCATTCAGCAGGGCCACATCCGTGGAAGTGCCACCCATATCCAGTGTCAGCATACGCGCACGGCCGGTGACCTCCGCCAGCAACTGGGCGGCAGCGATGCCGCCAGCCGGCCCCGACAGCAACAGCGAAACCCCATGCCTGGCTGCCTGCGCCGCAGCGACGGTTGTGCCCGCGCTGCGCAGCACGGAAATGGCAGCTTCCGGCAGCGCGTCCTGCAAGCGCCGCAGGTAGCGCGACATCACGGGACCCACCGATGCATTCAGCCAGGTCGCGATACCGCGCTCATACTCACGAATCTCTGGCAGCACCTCACTGGCCAGACTGACAAACAGCGATTCCGGTAGCACGCGGGCCAATCGCTGTTCCTCCTCGGGACAGAGCCAGGCATAGAGCAGGTTCACCGCCACCGCATCCACCTCAAGAGCGCTGATACTCGCTGCCAGCTGCGCGAGCTCCGCATCGCTGGCGCACGCCAGCAAGCTGCCGTCATGCGCCGCGCGCGTGCTGATCTCAAGACAGTGCCGCGCCGCCACCGGCGCCGGACGAGCGGGCTGCTCAAGCGCATAGACCTCACTACGTTGCTGTCGCCCTAGCGCCAGCACATCGGCAAAACCGCGACTGGTGACATAGGCCACCTGCGCGCCCTTGCCCTCCAGCACCGCGTTGGTGGCCACCGTCGTGCCGTGCACCATCAACAGGTCATGACCCCTGACGCCCAACTGCTCCATGCCCTGCACAATCGCCTCTGAAGGGTCATGTGGCGTTGACAGCACCTTGCAGTGACGTAAGCGGTCGCCCCGCCAGAGAACCAGATCGGTAAAAGTGCCGCCCGTGTCCACGCCGACCAGAACGGGCGCCGTTTGCCGCTTGTCAGGAACTGAACTCATGATGGGATTCCACTGGATCAAACGCTATTGTAGTGGCCCTATTGAAACAGGAAAGCGGCATGCCCGAATTGCCTGAGGTTGAAACCACGCTGCGTGGAATTCAACCCTTTCTCGACCAGCAATCACTCACGGCCATCACCGTACGAGAGCGGCGTTTGCGCTGGCCCATACCCGCCACGGTTCATGAGCTGGCCGGAGCGCGTATCGTCGGACTGGAACGGCGGGCCAAATATATCCTGCTGCATACCGATGCGGATGGTGCGCTACTGATTCATCTGGGTATGTCGGGCTCGCTACGCGTGGTTACTGAGGACGAGCCAGCGCGCACGCACGACCACTTTGATCTGGTGACTGATGGCGCCATGATCCGCTACAACGATCCGCGTCGCTTTGGCTGCCTGCTGTGGGCGCCGGCGCCGGTCAACGCGCATCCGCTGCTGGCAACGCTGGGACCAGAGCCCCTCGGTCCGGACTTTAATGGCGCTCTGCTCTACGCGCGCTCCCGGGGGCGGCGCCAGGCGGTAAAGAACTTCTTGATGGACGGGAAAATCGTCGTGGGCGTAGGCAATATCTATGCCTCGGAGTCCTTGTTTATGGCCGGCATTCATCCTGGCCGGCCGGCGGGTCGTATCTCCGCACAGCGCTATGCAGGGCTGGCCAGGGCGGTGCAGGACGTGCTCGGGCGCTCCATCCGCCAGGGCGGAACCACGCTACGCGATTACGTGAACAGCGACGGTAACCCGGGCTATTTTGCGCTGGATCTGATGGTCTATGGACGCGCGGGAAAGCCTTGCCTGCAGTGCTCAGAACCGGTGCGCCAGCGCGTGATTGGACAACGCTCGAGCTTCTACTGCCCGCGCTGCCAGCGCTGAATCAGCCGCCGGTTTCCTGCTCGATCTGCTTCTGCCTGCGGGCAGCGGCTTCCCGCTGTTGGCGCTCCACCGCTTCGGCCCGCTCCAGCGCCTGCAGCTGAGGTGCTATCACGGTCTCCTCAACGGGCCTGGGTGCTGGCTCCGGCAGCCAGCGCCAAAGCAACAGCAAGATCAGCAGCATACCCAGCAACCAGCGCATCAGGCCCACGCCCTAAAGACCAGAATCACAGCAGTATCTCCGGCTCCGGCGGGTCTTCCGCCTCGGGCGGCTCGATGAATTTGACCCGCTTGCCCCCGGCGAAAACCGCTTTGAATTCCTTGCGACTGACTGACACGTAGCGCTCATTTCCACCGATTTCCACCTGCGACCCTTCGCGCAGCGCATAACCATGTTCATCAACGCGTACCACCATGGTGGCCTTGCGTCCGGTATGGCAGATGGTTTTTAGTTCCTGCAACTCATCGGCCCAGGCCAGCAAGTGCTTGCTGCCGCTAAACAACTCACCCTGAAAGTCCGTACGCAGGCCGAAACACAGCACCGGAATATTGAGCTGATCCACCACTTCGGAGAGCTGATAGACCTGCTCACGGCTCAGGAACTGGCACTCATCCACCAGCACGCAGTGCACGGGATCCTGCTCCAGCTCGCTGTGCACCGCATGAAGTAGATCGGTCTCCGCAGTAAAAGCCTGGGCGTCCGCATGCAAGCCAATCCTCGAAGTAATGCGGCCGACCGCATAACGATCATCCAGCGTGGGACTGAAGAGCAAGGGACGCATGCCGCGCTCCCGATAGTTCCAGGCCGACTGGAGTAGCAGCGTGGTCTTGCCGGCGTTCATCGCCGAATAGTAGAAATACAGCTTGGCCATACTCAGCTCTTCTCCGCCACGGGATCCGGTGCCAGCAGCACCAGATGAGCAACCTGCCACAGACGCCACTGGGGTCCGTAACGCGCCAGCGCGTCCGTGGCATGCTCAGCATAGCGCGCAAACATCTGTTCCGGATCCGACTCGCGACCCGCCGGCAGCAGTTCCAGCACCCGCCGGCGCCGCGCCTGATCCCAGACCATGTTGTAGGGCACAAAGGTCGCCTGCGCCTGCGCCAGCATATCCAGCCCCCGGCGCGGCACAGGCAGAAGCTTGCCCAGCACCGGCAAGCGGTCCGGGACCTCGGCGCCCAACGGCGAGTCAGCGACCATGATCACGCCCACATGGGCCTGGTTCATGGAATCCCGCAGCTTGAGCCCCGCCCCGCCGACGCGAATTGCCTGGCCCTTACAGACCCGAACCATGTAGTAGAGCCGCAGCTTCATGTAGGAGTACAGCACCGGCGTGGGCCCGAGATGACCGCGGTCCAGCTCGCCCCGATAAATCAGCCGGGGTGCAAATCCGGCCGCGGCGAGCACGCGCATCAGCAGCGTTCCTACGCCCAGATGCGTACCCAGAAAAACCGCACCTTGTGTCGGCTCTGGCCAATCGCCGTGCACCGACACCAGCCGCTCACGAATGCGCCGGTCACTGCTGAACAGACCATGCCAGAGGTCCACTGCATCCAGCAGATGCATGAGCCGATACTGACGTTTCCAGTCCGCCTCTGACATTTGCACACCGAATTCAAGGGCATTGGCCCAGGCGGCACGAGTCAGACCACGAAAAAACAGATTGCTTCCAGCCAGGTGGAACTGCAGCCGTTCGGCCCAGCGCACGGGCAGCAAGAAACACAGCAGCGGCAGCAAAAAATAAATCAACAGATCGCGCAGCTGGCGCAAGCACCAGGCCGGCAGCCATAGCAGCCGCTCCATCACACCCGCCGCCCTTCCAGCAACACCCAGCCCTTGCGCTGCGCAGCGATGTGAACGACCAGACCTTCGGCCGCGAAGGCGTCAATGAGATCGGCGGCCTGCTCCTGCAGCACACCAGTCATGATCAGCCGTGCAGCAGGGCGCAAGGATGCCACCAGCTGCGGCGCCAGACGTGTGAGTATGGGGGCCAGGATATTGGCAATGACGAGATCCGCGCTCAGACCAGCTGGCGTGTCGCCGGCGCGGGCTTCAATGCGATCACTGAGTTCATTGCGCTCGGCGTTGGTGCGCGTAGCGGTGACCGCCTGGGGATCGTAGTCAATGGCCAGCACGCTGCGCGCGCCCTGCAGGGCCGCAGCGATGGCCAGAATGCCGGAACCACAGCCAAAATCGATCACCTCTTGGCCCTTGAGATCCTGCCCGTCGAGCCAGGCCAGGCACAGGTGCGTGGTGGCATGGGTGCCAGTCCCAAAAGCCAGACCCGGATCCAGCCGGATCAGGGTCGCGTCCGGGTCCGGTGGTTCGTGGCCGGTCGGCACGATCCACAGCTGCTCACCAAAGCGCATGGGCGCGAAACGGTCCATCCAGGCTCGCTCCCAGACCTGTTCCTCAAGCTCGGTAAGCTCGGGCACCTCGACCAGCGGCATCAACATCAAGGTCTGGCGCAGCGCCACCCGGTCTGCATCCAGGGGGAAAAGACCGGTCACCCGAATCGCATCCCACAGCGGTGTTTCGCCCACCGGCGGTTCCCACAGGGGTGTGTCACCATGGTCGGTCAGGGTCACGGCCAAAGCGCCCTGGCCCAGCAAAAGGGATTCGGCCAGTTCCGCGTGGACGCGCTCCACCCGGACACTGACCTCAAGATACTGCGGCTTCACCGCTCGGGGCCGGCGCCGTCCTGCAGGCGCTTCTCCAGATAGTGGATATTGAACCCACCCTCGAGAAACCCTTCATCCTTCAGCAACCACTGATGTAGCGGGATATTTGATTTGATGCCGCCGAGCACCATTTCGTCCAGAGCGACGCGCATGCGCGCCACGGCCATATCCCGATCATGCCCGTGGGCGATCACCTTGGCGATCATGGAATCATAATTGGGTGGCACGCGGTAGCCGTCATAGATATGGGAATCGACACGAATACCGGGGCCGCCAGGCGTATGAAAACCCTCGATGGTGCCGGGACTGGGCATGAAATTGTGCGGGTCCTCAGCGTTTATTCGACACTCTATCGCATGCCCGCGCACCTGGATGTCTTCCTGCCGATAGCTCAGAGGCTCGCCGGCTGCGACCAGGATCTGCTCTCGAATGAGGTCCACGCCGGTGATGCGCTCGGTAACCGGATGCTCCACCTGGATGCGCGTGTTCATTTCGATGAAGTAGAAGCGGCCGTCGTCATAGAGAAACTCGAAGGTGCCGGCCCCGCGATAGCCAATCCGCTTGCAGGCCTCCACACAGACGGCGCCGATCTCCGCGCGCTGTTCGGGTGTGATGCCCGGTGCCGGCGCCTCTTCAATCACCTTCTGATGCCGGCGCTGGGTGGAGCAATCCCGCTCACCGAGATGAATCGCGTTGCCATGCTGGTCAGCCATGACCTGAATTTCAATATGCCGAGGATTCTGCAGGTACTTCTCCATGTAGACCGTATCGTCACCGAAAGCCGCAGCGGCCTCCTGACGCGTCAACTGCAACGCCGTCTCCAGCTCCTCCTCAGCATGAACCACACGCATGCCACGACCACCGCCGCCAGCAGCGGCCTTGATAATCACAGGGTAACCAATGTCCCGCGCGACGGCCGCAACAAGCTCCGGCTCATCACCGAGCGGGCCACCAGAACCCGGTACGCAGGGCACTCCCGCCTCTTTCATGGCGGCAATGGCCGACACCTTGTCGCCCATGAGGCGAATGGTCTCCGGTTTTGGTCCGATGAAAATAAAGCCACTCTCTTCCACGCGCTCAGCAAAGTCGGCGTTCTCAGCGAGAAAGCCGTAGCCCGGATGGACCGCAACCGCATCCGTGACTTCGGTGGCAGCGATGATGGCAGGCACATTGAGATAGCTTTCCGCAGCCGGCGCCGGGCCGATACACACGGACTCGTCAGCCAGCGCCACATGCTTGAGGTTACGGTCCACGGTGGAATGCACGGCAACCGTCTTAATCCCCAGGGCCTGGCAGGCACGATGGATGCGCAGGGCGATCTCGCCGCGATTGGCGATAACGATTTTGTCCATAATGGCCATGGCCAGACCGCTCAGCGAACCACGAACAGCGGCTGGTCAAACTCCACCGGTTGGCCGTTTTCAGCCAACACGGCGACCACCGTGCCCGAAAAGTCCGATTCAATCTGGTTGAACATCTTCATGGCTTCGATGATGCACAACGTGTCACCAACAGCCACGGCCTGACCCAGGGAAACAAAGGCTTCGGCCTCGGGGCTGGAAGCGGAATAGAAGGTACCGACCATGGGCGCACGCACAATCTGGCCCTCGGGCACCTCGGCTTCCGCCGCCGGTGCGGCGTCTGCAACGGGAGCCGCTGGCGCGGGTGCCACTGCTGCCGGAGCCGCCACGGGAGCGGCCACAGCGGCCGGTGCAGCAACCACTGCGGGCGCGCCCAGCTGGCGGGTGATGCGCAGCGATTCCTCGCCTTCTACGATCTCGATTTCCGAGAGGCTGGATTCTTCCAGCAGCTCGATCAGTTTTTTAATTTTGCGAATGTCCATGCCCAGTCACTCCGCTCAGGGTTCAAGCCGGTTGATGATTGCCTGCAGGGCCAGCAAATAGCCCTCGCCGCGAAATCCGCTGATCACGCCCTCGGCAATATCGGCAAAATACGTCACCTGCCGGAACGGTTCCCGTGCGGACACGGCCGACAGATGTACTTCAATAAAAGGAATCTTTACGGCCAGCAAGGCATCCCGCAGCGCAATACTGCTGTGCGTGTAGGCGGCCGGATTGAGGATGATGTAGTCGACCCCATCACGACCGGCCTGCTGAACCGCATCGACCAGTTCGCCTTCCGAGTTGCTCTGCAGGCTGTTAAGCGTCAGGCCGCAGGCCGCAGCCAGCTCAGCCAGATCCTGTTCGATCTCTGGCAGGCTCTGCTGGCCGTACTGCCCTGGCTCCCGCTCGCCGAGCAGGTTCAGGTTGGGGCCGTTGATTACCAGCACATGCGTCATAGGTCTGTTGATCGGTGACGAAGGGGCGCAGTCTGCACCAGACAAACTTCAATATCAACAATTCGCCACCGTATTGAAGACGATAGCAGCAGGATCGTTACCAAAACGTTAAAGCACGCCCCCGCTTGCGCTATAGCAGCGCCTGCAACTGGCGTCGCAACTCACCCTCTTTGAGCTCGCCCAGATAGGTCCAGCGCACCATACCCTGGCGATCGATCAACACCGAGTAGGGCAGCAGGCCCGCCTCGTTGCCATAGGCCACCCCCATGGCCATCACATCACCGGCACCGACCAGAATGGTATAGGCAATACCGAGCTGGTCCGCAAAGTCGCGCGCGCGCTGCACGTCGTCCACGGCAACACCGAGCACGCTCACGCCCTGGCTTTCAAACTCCTCGTGCACGGCTTGCAGCATGGGCATCTCCTTGCGACAGGGTGTGCACCAGGTGGCCCAGAAGTTAATCAGCAGCACCTGACCGGAGAATTCGTCCAGGGACACGCGCCGACCCTCGGTGTCGCCGAGCGTGAAGGGCGGCGCGGGACGCCCCAGCAACGCCGCCGGACCAGTGCCCGCAGCCGTGGTGTTGGGGTCTGGCTGCAGCCAGCTGGAGACCAGCGCACCGGCACCCAGCGCGAGGCCCGCTACCAGCAGATACAACCAGGCCCGCGACACGGCTTACCAGGCCTCACGCACAGCGCGCAAATGGGCCGCGAAGGCCTCGGGCCCGAAGTAGCCAACCAGGCGGTAGGCCTCCCTTTCCTTACCCTCTCGGTCGAACATCAAAATGGCCGGCGGCCCGATGATGCGATAACGCGCCATCCGCGCCTGATCGATCTCATCGTTTTGCGTCACGTCAGCCTTTAAGGGCGTAAAGCGCGCCAATTCAGCCTGCACCGGATCGGTGGGGAACGTATTGCGCTCCATGCGAATGCACTCAACGCACCAGTCCGCATAGAAATCCAGCATGGCCGGTTGACCGGCCGCATGGCCCCGCGCCACTGCCGCGTCAAGATCCTCCAAGGATTTGATGCGCGCAAAAGCCACGGACGCCTTCGCAGCGCCCGCGCTCTGACCGCCACCACCGAAGTGGGCCAGCGGCCGCAGCCAGTAATCGCCACCGGAGGCCGCACCAACCAACTGCATGCCGCCAAAGATCAGCAAGGACACACCGAGCGCCTTCCACAGGCGCGACCAGCCACTGGCACCCTCAGCAATACGCTCCAGCGCACCGAGGTAGACCGCGCAGCTAATGGCCAGCAGCCCCCACAGCACCATAATGACCGGGCCCGGGACAATACGCTCCAGCATCCAGATACCGAGGCCCAACAGCCCGACCCCGAACACGGCCTTTACCGCATTCATCCACTGGCCCGCACGGGGCAGGAACTTACCGGCCGAGAGCCCAAACAGGATCAAGGGCACGCCCATGCCCAGGGACATGGCGAACAGCGCCGCACCACCCAGCCCCGCGCTACCCGTCTCGCCGATGACGATCAGCGCCGCCGCCAGCGGTGGCGCCACACAGGGACCGACAATCAGGGCCGACAGGAAACCCATTACCGCAACGCCGCCCAGACGACCGCCCTGCTGGCGGTTGCTCTGCTCGGTCAAGGAGGTCTGCCAGCGGCTGGGTAGCTGCAGTTCGTAGAAACCAAACATGGACAGGGCCAGCAGTACAAAAATCAACACAAAGAAACTGATGATCCAGGGGTTCTGGAACATGGCCTGCAGGTTCTGGCCGAACAGGCCCGCAAGCACGCCGGCCGCCGTATAGGTCAGAGCCATGGCCAGCACGTAGACCAGCGACAGGGTCAGCGCCCGAGCGGTGGTGATGCGATCCCCTTCGCCGGCAATGATGCCTGAAAGAATCGGCACCATGGGGAACACGCAGGGCGTGAAGGCCAGCAGGATGCCGCCGATAAAGAAGGCCAGCAGAGCGCCAGCAGGGTTTTCAATGAGCAAAGCCGCCAGGCGCCCCTGCTCGGAAACCGGCACAGCCGGCGACGACGCGGTAGGGCGGATGGCAGCACCGGTCGCGCTGGCCGCCAACTCAAGCTCAAAGCGCTCCTGCTGGGGCGGATAACAGATATCACCATCGCGGCACCCCTGGAAACGCGCTTCCAGCGTAATGGACGTGGCCGGGCCGGGAGCGCGGCGCAGGCGCACGGGAATCTCGGCCTGTGCGAACAGCACCGGCACCACACCAAATTCCGGATCATCCTTGAGCGTCCCTTCCGGCAGCTCCGCAGAAGCCACGCTAATGCCACTGCCATCGACCACCACAAACTCGAACTTGTCCAGATAGAGGTAGTAACCAGGCTGCGGCGTGAAGCGCATAAGCACGGTACTGGCATCGGTCACCAGCGCTTCAGCGCTGAAAGCCTGTTCCGCTGGCAGGGCAGGCGCGCCGGAAGCCGGCGCGAGGGCGCCGCCACCGAGCAGCTCAGTCAATCCATCCAGCGGCGCTGCGTTTGCCGTAGCAGCCGCGGCTGGCAGGCTGACCGCTACCGTTTGCAGGCTGGGCGGGTAGCACAGCACCGATTCCAGACAGCCTTGCGAGCGCACTTGCAGGGTCACGCTTTCAACGTTTTCGGCCAGCTGCGTTAACGGCACTCGGACCCGCACCTCATCGTGGTATTTCACCACGTCGGCGTTCAGCAGCTCATCGAACTCCCGCTTGCCTGCGGGCAACTCGGGCGTTCCCAGGGTCACGCCTTCCGTGGCGCTGCGGATGCGCAGGAAACGGTTGTTGTACAGGTAGTAGTTGTCGGCGATCTCCCAGCGCAACTCAATCTCATCGCGCGACAGGGCCTGCGCTGACAGCACAAACACCTCATCGTAAGAACGCACCTGATCCGGGCTAAGGCCCTGTGCCTGCGCAGCGCCCGTAAGTAGCAGCGCACAGCCAACCAGCCAGCCAAACATCTTCTTTTTCATCGCAAACCCACCACCTTGCGGCGGCACTCCCTCAATTCGAAACGCTAGCGGCGACCCAGCGCGCATAGGCCGCTGATACCTGCGCTGGTTCAAACGCCACCAGTTCCGGCACTGCATAGGGATGCTGCGCTTCCAGCCATTCCTGCAGGCGGCCCAGCTGGGCCCGCGTGCTCTTTATGACCAGCAACACTTCCTGCTCATCGGCAAGTTCGCCATCCCAGACATAGACGGACCGCACAGCCGGCACAATGTTCACACAGGCCGCCAAACGCGCATGTACCAGGCCGTGCGCCAGCGCCGCTGCCGTATCCGCATCGGGCACGGTACTCAGCACCAGCCGCAGGTCACTCATGTGGCGCAGGCTAACCCAGCAGCCGTGAAGGGGGGCTGCTGGACCCGATGCGGACTCATGCGGGCCGCCACCTTACACCTCGAAGGGCGGGAGCTTTTTATCCAGCAGCACCTTGCGCATGCGCACGTAGTTCGGCAGCCCGTTCTTGCCGTAGGGCGGATAGGCCTCACCCTGAATCAGCGGCGCCAGGTAGCGGCGCGCCGCCGCGGTAATGCCCATGCCGTCCTTGCTGATGAACTTTTTGGGCATCATCTTTTCCTTATTTGCCATGCGGCTGAGCTGGGCCTCGCCAGCCCGCCAACGGTAGGGCTGATCGGACACACGCTCAATGATGGGCATGACGCCGGACTTACCCTCGGCCGCCAGCTTGATGGCCGCCGCGCCCATGGCATAAGCCTGATCGACATCGGTCTGCGAGGCCACATGCCGAGCCGAACGCTGCAGGTAATCGGACACGGCCCAATGGTACTTGTAACCCAGCTTGGCCTTCACCAGGCCTGCCACGACCGGTGCCACACCACCCAACTGCGCATGCCCGAAGGCATCGCGCACCCCGGCATCGGCAAGGAACTTGCCACTGGCATCTCGTACGCCTTCGGATACCACCACCGAGCAGTAGCCATGCTTTTTCACCGCCCGATCGACCTTGGCCAAGAACGCCGCCTCATCAAAGGTGACCTCAGGAAACAGAATCACATGCGGCGGATCACCTTGCTCCTGCTGCGCCAGGCCGCCGGCAGCGGCAATCCAACCCGCGTGCCGACCCATCACTTCAAGAATAAATACCTTGGTAGAGCTCGACGCCATGGACTCCACATCCAGGCTGGCCTCCATAATTGATACGGCAACGTACTTGGCTACGGAGCCAAAGCCGGGACAGTTATCGGTAATGGGCAGGTCGTTATCAATAGTTTTCGGCACGCCAATGCACTGCACGGGGAACCCCATTTTCTGGCCGATTTGCGACACCTTGTAGGCCGTATCGGAAGAGTCACCGCCGCCGTTGTAAAGGAATACCCCGATGTTGTGAGCCTTGAACACTTCAATCAGCCGCTCGTACTCGCGCTGATTTTCTTCCATGCCACGGAGCTTATAGCGGCAGGAGCCAAACGCGCCGCCTGGGGTGTGGCGCAGGCCCGCAATATCGGCCTTGCGCTCCTTGCTGGTATCGATCAACTCCTCGCGCAGCACGCCGATTATGCCGTCTCGGCCGGCATAGACCTTGCCGAACTGCTCCTTGTGCTCACGCGCCGCTTCGATCACACCGCAAGCGGTCGCATTAATTACGGGGGTTACGCCACCGGACTGGGCGTAAAGAACGTTTTTCCTGGCCATTGAATCTGTCCTCAACCGGATCTGTGTTTATGCGCTTTCTGGTTTGACTGGGGCGCGGTGATCGCTTAGCTTAGCGGCTTACTCAACCCCCTATGCTAACTGACGGAAACCGTCTCATGCGAATCGTTTTACTGGGTGCGCCCGGGTCCGGGAAAGGAACCCAGGCAGCACTGCTTAAAGAGCACTATTCCATCCCGCATATCTCCACCGGCGTGCTGCTACGCGAGGCCGTGGCAAATGCAACGCCCCTGGGCCAGCAGGCCAAGGCCATCATGGAGCGCGGCGAACTGGTACCGGATGATGTGATGTTGAACCTGATCCGGGAGCGCCTGGCACAGAGTGACGTCGCCAGCGGCTACATTCTGGATGGCTACCCGCGCAATCTCAGCCAGGCTGAGGCACTGGAGCAAGTTCTCAGCGAACTGGAACTGCCCGTGGAAGAAGCGGTCCTGATTGAAGTGGACGAAGACATGGTGGTCGCACGGATCGCCCGGCGCGCCGCAGAAGAAGGGCGGAGCGATGACACGGAAGAGGTGGTTCGCAACCGCATGCGCGTTTATGAAGAGCAGACCGCGCCGGTGGCCGGCTTTTATGCCGAGCACGGCGTGCTGACGCGTATTCTCGGCGAAGGCACGATTGACGAAGTACAGCAACGGATCCAGGGCGCCCTCGAGCAGGGTAACCTCGCTTAGAGCGCCGGACAGCGCGCACGCGACGTGATGCCATGACGCAACCGCTACAAGCAGTACTCGACCTGCTGCGTCTGCGCGCTGGCCCCCAGGATCTACCGGACAACCTGCGCTACACACTGGCGGTACTGGTGCTCTATGTGGTGCAGGCGGTACTGACCACGGAAGCGCTGGCTGAAGCCAGCGGCACCAACAGCGAAGTGGGCCGTAATCTGCTGGCCACGGCCCTGCAGTTCATCGCCATTGCTGCGCTGCTGTTTTATCGCCGGCGACCGGAGCGCTTGCAGCAAACCGTGCTGGCTCTGGCGGCAACGGGTATTGCACTGAACCTGCTGGCCTTCCCCCTGCTGCTGCAGTCTGACCCCAATCAAAACCAACCCCTGCTGCTGCTGCTTTGGCTCGGCCTGTTTGGCTGGAGCCTGGCCGTTGAGGGCAATATCCTGCGCCATGCGCTGGACGTGGAACTGCCCATTGCCATATTGATCGTGGTGATGCTTCTGGCCCTGCGCTTTCTGGCGCTGGAATTGGCGTTCCTGTGAGCCAACACCTGCATATTCTGGGAATCTGCGGCACCTTTATGGGGGGCGTTGCCCTGCTCGCGCGGCGCGCCGGCTTTCGGGTGACCGGCTCTGATGAGAACACCTATCCACCCATGAGTACCCTGCTGGAGGCGGAAGGCATCGAACTGACTGAAGGTTATGACCCTTCTCAGCTTGATTCCAGACCGGACCTGGTGATCATTGGCAACGCGCTCAGCCGCGGCAATCCGGCGGTAGAGGCGGTGCTTGATCGTGGCCTGAACTACACCTCGGGCCCACGCTGGCTGGGCGAAAACTACCTGCGCGGTAAAACCGTACTGGCCGTTGCAGGCACCCACGGCAAGACCACAACCTCCAGCATGCTGGCCTGGATTCTTGAGGCCTGCGGTCGTAAGCCAGGGTTTCTTATCGGCGGACTGCCGCGCAACTTTGACGTTTCCGCACGCGACGGCGACGATCTGTTCGTGGTTGAAGCCGATGAATACGACACGGCATTTTTCGATAAGCGCGCCAAGTTCGTGCACTACCGACCGCGCATTACGGTGCTGAACAACCTCGAATATGATCACGCCGATATCTATCCCGATCTGGACGCGATCAAAACCCAGTTCCACCATCTGGTTCGCACCATACCCGGTACCGGGACCATCCTGTGTAACGGCGCTGACTCGCACCTCGAATCCGTACTACGACGCGGCTGCTGGAGCCAGCTACAGCGCTTCTCCACAGAACCAGATAGCGAATGGCAGGTCCGGCTGCTGGACCCCGGCGGCACCCACCTGGCCTTTAGTTTTCAGGGCGCATCCGTGGGCGAACTGGCCTGGGGCCAGTGCGGCGAGCACAACGCCCTGAATGCCTGCGCGGCCCTGGGCGCGGCGGTAGCGGCCGGCGTCCCCCCGGAACAGGCCGTTGCAGCACTGGGCGACTTTCAGGGCGTCAAGCGGCGCCTGGAAACGGTGGGCACTTTTGACGATATCCATGTCTACGATGACTTTGCCCACCACCCGACGGCGATCCGCATGACGCTGGCCGGCCTCCGGCGGCGCGTCGGCAATGCGCGCATCCTGGTTGGCCTGGAACCGCGCAGCAATACCATGCGCGCAGGCGTGCATGCGGACCTGCTCGGACCATCGCTGATCGCCGCCGATCAGGTTTGGTTGATGACCGGCGATGATATCGACTGGGATCCACAGGTAGCGCTGGCACCGCTCGAAGGTCGGGGCCGTGTGGTGACGCGCACGGACGAGCTGCTGCAGCAAATGCTGGATGAGGCCCGGCCTGGCGATCATGTGGTCTTTATGAGCAACGGCGGCTTCGAGGCCGCACCACGACGCTTCACGGAGCAGCTTGGCGCATGAGCGACCGTGCTGAGCTGCCCCTGTTTCCACTCAACACGGTGCTGGTGCCGGGCGGACACCTGCCGCTACGCATCTTTGAGCGGCGCTACCTGGACATGGTGCGCTGGTGCAGCGGCGAGGGGCAGCCCTTTGGCGTGGTTCTGGTCGTCCAAGCCGAAGAACCGGGACAAGCCGCGCACGTACGCATCGGCTCAGCCGCGCACATAACGGACTTCAATACGCTGGAAGACGGGCTGCTGGGTATTACGGCACAGGGCGGGAAAAAATTTCAGGTGCTGTCCACACGCGGCCGCGATGACGGCCTGCTACTTGCCGATGTGCACTATCTGGAGCCGGAACCGCCCTTGCCACTACCACCGGAATTCGGGCTGCTGGCTGATATCACGCGCGGTTTTCTCGAGCGGCTCGACGGCCAGTTTCCCGATGCTTTACCGGAGCAGTTGGATGATGCGGCCTGGGTAGGGTATCGACTGACGGAGTTACTGCCGCTGGACAACGCAGAAAAGCAGGCGCTGCTCGAACTTAACGACCCGTTGACGCGCTTGCAGGTGCTGCTGGAAGTGTTGCCTCGCTTTCAGGCAGAAGAGGACGAATAAGCAGCACGCCCTCCCCCTGCTTCGTTTCACTGGCCGGCAGGCCGTGCGTAAAAGCCGTTAGCGCAGACGGTGACAGAGGCGCCTGACGCCAGGCGCTGAAAAAGCGCAGACGCCGCACCAAAACCTCGTCGTAAAGCTGGCCCAGATACAAGGCCTGCTGGCCGTCCAGGCGCACGCCCGAATCCCAGATCCTGAGCACCCGTTGGCGCTGCTCGCCCGACGTCTCCTGGCGCAAGACCAGGGCCTCCCGCTGACCCAAATAGTTGCGCCCAGTGAGCGGCAGGGTTTGCACGTCAGCCTCGGGGTTCAGGGACTGCAGAATCCAGCGCCAGCCAGCCGGCCCTACCGATTCCCAGCCCTCCGCCGCCAGCGTGTCACTCAACAGCTGCGGCGTCAGTGCCAACTGCAGATTAAAATCGCGCACGTCCGGCGCCGTGGCGCGGGTGCGCTGACGAGGTAGCGTGCTCCATCCCTCCTGCCACCAGAGCGCCTCGTTCATGGGTACGGGCTGCACGGCAAGGCGCACCGCATGCAGATCATCAGCCTGATGCACATCGATCTGCCAGATCATGGTGAGAGTCAGGGTGCCAAAGAAAATGGCGCTGGCCGTTGGCCCACTGAAGGGGCGTAGGGCTCGGGCACGATAGGCCATGCCCACGATGGCGGTCCAGGCCAGACCCAGAATAAAGCCCACCAGGGCACCACTCAGCCAGTCCAGACCCAGATATACCCGCGCAATCAGTAGTGCCGTAAGCAGCAGCGTTGAAGCCAGATAGGGCCACTTACGATGTTTGCGCTTGAGCTCGCGCGCCACCAGCACGGCGAAAAACCCGAGCACGACCGTGGCCATGGTCATGGGCACGCTGGGCAAAAAGGTCTGTTCCTGAGTGGCCATTTGCATCAGCGGTACGGAGCGCAGCGTCCAACTCATGATGGACTGCAACAAAAAGCCGCCGACCATGGCCACCAGCCAGTGTATGGCAGCCGTCTTGCGATTGGCGCCCAGCAACCACAGCAAGGTGGCCATCATGGTCGGCAACAGAACCCACCAGCGCGAGAGCTGGCTCACCGCCACCATGAGAACATCAGCCAGGTCATTGCGCAGGGTTTGGGTCCAGGCCAGCACCGCGAGATCACCGCGACCCGGCTCGGCACCAAAAGGCGCCAGCAAGAGCAGCAGCAGCAACCCACACAAGGTACCCACCAGAAGCAGCCCGAGCATGCTCACCGACAGCACTTCCGGCTGCGCAGGATCCACCACCGGACCCAACACACGACCGAGCACCGGATGGCGCCGGGACCAACGAATCGCATGCCGCATAAAGCGCGCCGAGTGCACCACAAAGACCTCATAGACCAGGCGGATAAACCACAGACTCAGCCACACGATCGCCACAGCGAGAGCCAATACCAGCGCCAGGCGACCGGCGTACTCGGAGGCCACATCCAGCGACGCACCGAACAGAATCCCCGGCACCAAATAGATGGGAGTCCACAGCACACAGGCGGGAATACAAACAGCAAGAAAGGCGCGCAGCGGCATACCCAGCATGCCTGCGGTGGTGGGAATCACCGGTCGCAGCGGACCGATAAAGCGACCCGCCAGCACGCTCTTGGCGCCATGCTTGCGAAAGAAATCCACGCCACGCTGTAGCATGGCCGGATAGCGGCTGAAGGGCCACATGCGCCGCAGTTGCAAGCGATAATGTTGACCCACAGCGAAGCTAACCAGGTCGCCGCAGAAAGCGCCCAGGGAACCACCCAGCCAGATCGGCCCCCAGCCGGTCACACCCATGCCAATCATGGCGCCAACGCCGAAGAGAATGAAAATCCCGGGCAACAGGAACCCCACCATCACCAGTGATTCGATAAACGCGATAAAAAAGATGGCCAGCCCGGCCCAGTGCGGATGGGCACTGATCCAGTCCATCAACCCCTGCAGATACGTTTGCTCCATAGACAGTGCTGGCTTGATCCTGCGTTAAAAGATGCCGCACACGGCGCGGGCACGCGTATGATACGACAAGCGCTGTGGACGTCCGGTTCACAGCCTCGCAGCAAACAACCGACAACGCCTAACGAGGTCCAGCCCATGACTGATCTTGCCCAACGAACCCTGTTTATTACCGGCGGCTCCCGCGGCATCGGCAAAGCCATCGCCCTGCGTGCGGCGCGCGATGGCGCCAACGTGGTGGTAGCAGCCAAAACCGATACCCCCCATCCCAAACTCCCGGGCACGATCCACAGCGCGGCGGAAGAGATCGAAGCGGCCGGTGGCCGGGCCCTGGCGATCAAACTGGATGTCCGCGATGATGACGCGGTGGATGCAGCCATGGCCCAGGCCGCAGAGCACTTCGGCGCCATCGACGTGCTGGTCAACAACGCCAGCGCCATTACCCTGCGCAATACCCAGGCACTGACCATGCGACGCTTCGACCTCATGTTCAGTGTTAATGTTCGCGGCACCTATTCCTGCTCCCGCGCCGCCTTGCCCTATCTGCGCGAGGGCACCAACCCGCAGATCCTTAATCTGTCACCACCGCTCAATCTGAATCCGCACTGGTTCCGCGACCATACGGCCTACACCATGTCCAAATATGGCATGAGCATGTGCGTGCTCGGCATGGCGGAAGAATTCCGGTCTTTGGGTATCGGTGTGAATGCGCTCTGGCCCCGTACGGTCATCGCCACCGCAGCCATTAATATGCTTGACGGCATGGTCAAACCGGAAAACTGCCGCAATGAAGAGGTGATGGCCGACGCGGCGCATGCCATCCTGTGCCGGGATGCCCGCAGCTGCACCGGCAACTTCTTCATCGACGAAGACGTACTGGTGGAAGCGGGCGTCAAAGATTTTGACCGCTACGCGATCCAGCCTGGCGCGCCGCTCATGAAGGACCTGTTTCTGGACTAGCTGGCGGCCATGCGCTGCAGCACCTCGCTGGCAGCGCTTAGCGTGTCATCTAGGTCCTGTTCCGTGTGCGCCATGGACACAAAGCCGGCTTCAAATGCGGACGGCGCCAGGTACACCCCTGCGTCCAGCATGCCATGGAAAAAGACCCGGAAGGCGTCCTGATCGCAGGCCATGACCGTCTCAAAGCTGGTCACTGAAGGCGCGTCAGTAAAGAAAAAGCCGAACATGCCGCCGGCTTGTGCGAAACACATGGGGACGCCGGCCGCCCCGGCAACGCGTGTCAGGCCCGCGACCAGATACTCGGTCTTGGCGGTCAGCTCCGCGTAGAAACCAGGCGCAGAAATCAGCTCCAGATTGGCCAGGCCGGCGGCCATAGCGACGGGGTTTCCCGACAGGGTACCGGCCTGATAAACCGGGCCCAGCGGCGCGATCAGCTCCATGAGCTCGCGCTTGCCACCAAAGGCACCGACCGGCATGCCGGCCCCAATCACTTTGCCAAAGGTAGACAGGTCCGGGCGCACATCAAACATGGCCTGCGCCCCACCAAGCGCAACGCGGAACCCCGTCATCACCTCATCGAAAATCAGCACCACGCCATGCTCATCGCACAGGGCACGCATACCCTCGAGATAGCCCGGCGCCGGCAGGATGCAGTTCATATTGCCGGTAATGGGCTCAACGATAATGGCGGCCACCTCATGGCCCTGCAACTGCAGCGCGGCACGCAGGGCATCGAGGTCGTTAAAGGGCAGGGTCATGGTCAGATCGGCCAGCGCTGCGGGTACGCCGGGCGAATTTGGTACGCCCAGCGTCAAGGCGCCGCTACCCGCCTTGACGAGAAAGGAATCCGCATGCCCGTGATAGCAGCCTTCAAATTTAATGATCCGGTCCCGCCCGGTAGCCGCCCGGGCAAGCCGAATGGCGCTCATGGTCGCCTCCGTACCTGAGTTGACCATGCGCACCAGGTCCATGGATGGCACCAGCTCACACAAGCGCTCGGCCATGGTGACCTCGCCGGGGGATGGCGCACCGTAGCTCAGGCCGCGGGCAGCTGCCTGCTTAACCGCTGCCAGCACCTGCGGATGCGCATGGCCAGCGATCATGGGCCCCCAGGAGCCGATGTAGTCCAGGTAGGCACGTCCATCGACCGCAAACAGGCGCGAACCCTCCGCGCGCTCGAAAAATAGCGGGTCACCACCCACGCCGTTGAAGGCTCGAACCGGGGAGTTGACGCCGCCGGGAATGTGCGCGCGGGCACGGGTAAGAAGTTCAGCGTTACTGGCTGCAGTCATGGCGCCGGTCTCGAAGTTGCAATGCGAATGGGACGGCCATTTTCCGCGCGTGCTCAGGCCATGGCAAGTGAAAGCGCGCAAGTGGCTGCGTGACGGGCCGGTTCCTCGAAGCGACAACGCGTGGCAGAATGCGGCTCGTCTATCGATGGTAGCTAGCAAGAGAAGGAAGCATGGAAAACGCGGAACCCAAAGTCTGGATGTGCATCATCTGCGGCTGGATGTACGATGAGAGCAAGGGCGCGCCGGAGGAAGGCATCGCCCCGGGCACCCGTTGGGAAGACGTACCGGAAGACTGGTGTTGTCCCGACTGCGGTGCTGGTAAGGAAGACTTTGAAATGATGGAGGTGTAGGCCATGAGCGGATTAACGAGGAATCGCCGTAATGCCATGATTGGTGGCGTCTGCAGCGGCATCGCAGCAAACTTCGGCTGGTCAGCCACGGCCACGCGCGTGGTTTATGTGCTGCTATCCATCATGTCGGTGGCCTTTCCCGGCATTCTGGTTTATTTGATTCTGTGGCTGGTGCTGCCCTGGGATGATGCCTGATTCCCAGCTCGCCTAGCTGGCCCGCAACAGGCCGGTAGTCACTTCCCCATCATGTGCCAGCTCCAACCAGCGCACCGCCGGACCGGCCGGATCTGGCGTGAAGCGGTCTTCGCCCGGCAAACTGTTACTGACCGTAGAAGGCGCACCCAGACCCAGTGGTCCGTTCAAGGACAGGCTAATGGCCTGATGCACATGCCCCCAGAGTACGGCCTTGACCTGCGGCGCAGCGCGCAGACGGGCCAACAGTGGCTCGGGATCAAGTAGTGGAAACCGATCAATCCAGGGGCTGCCCACGGGCTGCGGCTGATGGTGCAGCGCCACCAGCACGGGTCGGGACGAATCCTCCAGCGCCGCATCCAGCTGCGCCAGCTGCGTATGGCTGATACGACCGGTGACCTCGCCGGCTACCGCGCTGTTAAGCACGATCACGCGCCAGCTGGCGTCAAAGACCAGCGCATCCTGGTAGGCCAACTGATCGAAGCGGCTCACCATCAGCGCCGCATCGTCATGATTGCCGGGTGTGACCAGCAGCGGCGCATGCAGCCCCGCCAGGGCCTCGGCCAGCCAGTCATAAGCTTCTGCACTGCCATCTTCACTGAGGTCACCGGTGGCCAGCACCAGATCCGGGGCCCAGGCATTGATCACGGGCAACAGGGCCTCCAGCGTGGCCCGCGCATCCATGCCACGGTAGGGCGTGCCCGCTGCCGCGGGCACATGACAATCGCTAAGTTGAATAACTTTGAACACGGGCTATAACTTCCCTGTCCCGCAACACCCCCGCGAGCGCAGGGGCATCAGATCGGAGGGGGCAGCCGCTTGGCCGCCCCAGCGTGCCGGATAGGCTTCAGGCTTCCACCACTTCGGCATCCGGCGCGTGGGTTGCCACGGACTTGATACCGTTGGCGCAGCCGCTGGCGGATTTGTACATCTGGCTTTTGCCGACCACTTGTCCATTCGATGCCTTCAGCACGAAGTAGCTGCGGCCATCTTTGGCAATCTTGGTTTCAAAGCGGCCTTCATCCTGGGAATTCTTACGCACGGACTCAATCCCGTTGCTGCAGGACTTTTTGGACTTGTAGCGCTCGCTCTGCAAAATCACCTGGCCGTTGCTGGCCTTGAGCACGAAAAAATCCTGGCCATCTTTACTCTTGGAACAAACAAACTTACCTGCCATCTCACTCTCTCCTTGCATTGAAACGTTCCCCCCGCCAAGGTCGCCAAGTTGGACGGATGACAGGTCCTCGCGGCTCATTCACGAGCCGCGCAAACTAATTTATGCCAGAACAAGAACAGAATTGCGACAGCTGAGCGGCAGATAACTGCGCCAGACTGGCGCCATGAAACTGTTTATACCCGTCAATGAGGCCCGGCTAGGGCCACAGCACGCCAGTGAAACGCTGGTTCCCTATCAGGTGGGTTATCTGCTGCCGGCACAGCTGGAAAGCGGCGCCACCGTCTGGCATTTCAGTGCAGATCAAAGCGCAGCCGCAGCAGATCACCGGGCATCAGATTCAGCTGCTCAGCCTGACCCGCGTTGAGCTCCAGCACATAGCGTGCCGGCCCCTTGCTGGGATAAGCAGGGCAGGGGTCTGCCACGCAGGGTCGTGCCCGCGCCACGCTTACCAGCTGCAAATCCGCATCGAAATAGAGAATGTCCAGTGGGATACGTGTGTTTTTCATCCAAAAGCTGCGCGGCGCCTCGCGGGGAAAAACGAACAGCATGCCGTGGTCCACGGGCATGGAGCGCACAAACATCAGCCCGCGACGCTGTTCGGCCGCGGTGAGGGCCAAATCGACCGTATAGACCTCACCCTTGAGCTCAACCTCCAGCGGTTGAGCGGCACAGGCGCTCAAGGAGAGGAGCATCATGAGGAGTGAAAATGGGCGCAGAAAAGGGGGCATGGGTCGCATGATAACAGCCCCACAGCCCCCACCGGGTAGTGCTTGGAAATGGTTTCCAGCAGCGCTGGCCGGACTAGCTGGCGGCAACCTCCACCGTGCTGGCCGCTTCGATCTCAAGTGCTTTCATGGCAGCCGCGAAATGTTCCGGCTGCAGGTTGCCCATCACATTCACCACCACAGCCTGGTCTGGCTGCTGCACGAGTAGCACCAGACCCACAATTGCCTGTTCTGAGCCCTTCATCAACAGGTGCACCGTATCGCCCTCGTTGCGCACCAGGGCCACGGGCAGCCAGCCGCCCACGCGCAGGCTGGTTTGCATATCACCCAGGTAAGAGGCGGCACGGTGGCTGCCCTGCTCCAGCGGATAGTGATGTACCTGCACCCCCTGTAACCCCTGCAGCAGGGCGCGGGCCTCGGGATCATCATCCATCTGACTGGCCACCAGGCGCAGCACCGTGGGGCCGATTGAGACCGTGGTGGTCTGCCCCACAGCAAGAAGGCTGGCGCCCGGCAGGTCCACAAAGCCGGGATTGCGGTGGCTGGCCGTCAGCCCACAGGCACTCAGTGCCAGCAGCGCCAGACTCAAGGCCAGCATACGAAACAGACTCATGGCTGCGGCAGGTCGATGTCGAACTGCTCCATGAGCGAGCCGACTTTACTGGGGTCGATGTTGCCGAGAATGTTCAGAAACACGGCCTCTTCATCATCAACGGCCATTACGGTCAGCCCCTGCATGCCCTCGGCACCGCCTTTCATATAGATCTGTACCTGCTCACCTTCTTCCTGCACTTGCACCACCTGTTCCCAGCTTTGGGCGCGCAGCATGTTTTTGACCTTGGCAACCTGATCCATGGCTGGCGCTACTTGCCCCTCGGTTGAGTAAATATTGATGCGCACGCCTTTTATCTCGCGCATGAACTCGGCAACCTCCGGGTCATGGCTGTCGGCTGCCTGGCCCATAAAGGCCAGCAGCATGGCCCCGATGTTGACCATCACCTTCGGCTCTCCGTAGACCGATTCCAGCGAACCGAAATCCACATAGCCGGGTTCTGTTTTCAGCTCATCGTCCTGCGCCGCTGCGGGCAGGGCCATCAACGCCATCAGGGCCACTATCAACCATTGTCTTATGCTCATGCGTCTTGCTCCTTACGCCAGTTAAGTTGTTCGGTTATTGAGCGCACGGTGCGCTCCTCAATGGGGTCCCGCATGGCGGCACCAATCGTATTGCTCAGCTCGCGCTCGGTAACCCGCGTCGCCTTGTCGAGATAGGCCAGGGCCAGCGCCAGGTCCTGACGGGCCTGGGCCAGCTCCGCATCACTGGGCGCGGCCGGTCCCGATGGCTGCGCCAGCAGCACAAACACCAGCGGCACGACGGCCAGAGCGGAAAGCCAGCGCCAGCGCAGGCCAGTGCCAGGGCGCTGCTCATTGAAGCGCGCCACATCAGCCGCCAACTCGGCCCGTTCTGGAATCGCTGCAAGCTTCTGGCGCAAACTGTCCGGCGCGGATTCGGCCGGCAGGGCACTCATCAACTGCTGCAGCTCATGGGCCTGACGCACCGCTCGCTCCAGCTCAGGATCCGTGGCAGCCGCACGCTGCAGGGCCTGCAACGCCTCACCTTCCAGTTCACCGTCGAGCAGCTGATTCAGCTGCAGTTCCCAATCGTTCTCATGCTCGTTCATGGCCTTACCTCCGCGAGTTCTTCCCGCAGTTGCTTACGTGCCCGGTGCAGGTAGACCTTGACCTGCGACAGGCTGAGTTCGGTGGCGTGCGCTACTTCCTGATAGCTGTGCTGCTGCAAATCACGCAGCACCACCAGGGAGCGATAGGGCTCACGCAGGCCTGCAATGGCGCGCTGCAGCCAACGCTTCGCTTCCGATTGCTGCGTATCACTCATGGGTCCGTGATGCTCGCTGTGCTGCTCATCGGTCAGCTCCGTTTCCGGCTTACGCCGCCGCAGCCGATCGAGGCACCCGTTGCGCGTCACGCGCATGATCCAGGGCCCCACGCGCTCCGGATCGATTTTGTGCCGGTGATCCCACAGCTTCATGAATGCCTCCTGCGCGGCGTCTTCAGCCTCGCTGGCATCCTTAAGCAGGTAGCGCGCCAGGGACCAAACCCGGTCCTGATGCGCCTGTACCCATTGATGAAAAATTCGGCTATCCACAGTGCTGTATACGCAGGTGCGAGGAAATGGTTACAAAGAAAGATCACACTATAACCAGCCACCGGCAAACACAGCGTCCCGTGGCGGAAACTCGCTACCCCTTGAAATAAAAAAATCCCAGCCCCATAAGGAGTGCAGGCCACGCGTTGGGGCGCAGACCCCAGCCAGCGGCATACGACACCGGCCGGAAGACGCCGGCTTTTAATTATTTTCAGGTTTAAGAAATGAGGGAGTTAATCCTATGAACCTTCGTCCTTTACACGATCGTGTGATCGTCAAGCGCATGGAAGAAGAGCGTCTGTCTGCAGGCGGAATCGTGATCCCCGACTCAGCTACGGAAAAGCCCGTGCGCGGCGAAGTGCTGGCTGTGGGCAACGGCAAAATCCTCGAGAACGGCGACAAGCGTGATCTCGATGTGCAGGCCGGCGATACGGTCCTGTTCGGCAAATACGCCGGCACGGAAGTAAAAGTGGATGGCGAGGAACTGCTCGTCATGCGCGAAGAAGACATTATGGCCGTGATCGAAGGCTAAGCAGCCGCATCACGATTAGCGACAGATTTTTTTGAGGATTAAGCAATGAGTGCGAAAGACGTACGTTTCGGTGAAGACGCACGCAACCAGATGTTGCAAGGCGTTAACGTCCTGGCCAATGCGGTCAAGGTCACGCTGGGCCCGAAAGGCCGCAATGTGGTCCTGGACAAGAGCTTCGGCGCCCCGACCGTGACCAAGGACGGTGTGTCCGTGGCCAAGGAAATTGAGCTGGAGAACAAATTCGAAAACATGGGTGCCCAGATGGTTAAGGAAGTTGCTTCCAAAACCTCTGACATCGCTGGCGATGGCACCACCACCGCTACCGTGCTGGCCCAGTCCATGCTGACGGAAGGCCTGAAGGCCGTAGCGGCTGGCATGAACCCCATGGACCTGAAGCGCGGCATCGACAAAGCCGTGATAGAAGCTGTGGAGACGCTGAAAGGCCTGTCCACGCCTTGCACGGACAACAATGCCATCGCCCAGGTTGGCACCATCTCAGCCAACTCGGACAAGGAAATCGGCGACATCATCGCCGAGGCCATGGAAAAAGTGGGCAAGGAAGGCGTGATCACCGTGGAAGACGGTTCCGGCCTGCAGAACGAACTGGACGTGGTCGAAGGCATGCAGTTCGATCGCGGCTACCTGTCGCCTTACTTCATCAACAACCAGGACACCATGTCCGTAGAGCTGGATGCCCCTTACGTGCTGCTGCACGACAAGAAAATCAGCAACGTACGTGACCTGCTGCCGACGCTGGAAGCCGTTGCCAAATCCGGCAAGCCGCTGCTGATCATCGCTGAAGACATCGAAGGCGAAGCGCTGGCGACCCTGGTGGTGAACACGATCCGCGGCATCGTCAAAGTGGCTGCTGTGAAAGCACCGGGCTTCGGCGACCGTCGTAAGGCCATGCTGGAAGACATCGCCATCCTCACGGGCGGCACGGTGATCTCTGAAGAAGTGGGCCTGTCCCTGGAAAAAGCCACCCTGGCCGAACTGGGCTCTGCCAAGAAGATCCAGATCACCAAGGAAAACACCACGGTGATCGACGGTGACGGCAATGGCGACGACATCGAAGGCCGCGTGAACCAGATTCGTGCGCAAATCGAAGAAGCCAGCTCAGACTACGATCGCGAAAAGCTGCAGGAACGCGTGGCCAAGCTGGCCGGCGGTGTGGCCGTGATCAAGGTCGGTGCTGCCACGGAAGTGGAAATGAAAGAGAAGAAGGCCCGCGTTGAAGACGCCCTGCACGCCACGCGCGCAGCCGTCGAAGAAGGCGTGGTCCCCGGCGGTGGTGTTGCCCTGGTGCGCGCCAAAGCCTCCGTGGAAGGCCTGAAAGGCGACAACGATGACCAGAACGTGGGCATCGGCATTGCCCGCCGCGCCATGGAAGAGCCCCTGCGCCAGATCGTCGGCAACGCCGGTGAAGAAGGCTCCGTGGTCCTGAACCAGGTGGCAGACGGCGAAGGTAACTACGGTTACAACGCCGCCACGGGCGAGTACGTCGACATGATTGATGCCGGCATCCTGGACCCGACCAAGGTCACGCGTTCTGCCCTGCAGCACGCAGCGTCCATCGCCGGTCTGATGATCACCACCGAGGCCATGGTGGCCGAACTGCCTAAGGACGAGGCGCCCATGGGCGGCGCTCCGGATATGGGCGGCATGGGTGGCATGGGCGGCATGATGTAAGGGAACCCCCTTACGACATCCGCTCGGTCATCGAGCAAACGAAAAACCCCGCCCATGTGGCGGGGTTTTTTGTGGGTGCTTAGAAAGGATAAACCGCCAGTTTGAATCACCGGACAGCTAACAGGGAGTCCAAACCAAGGTCCGTGCTGCTCTCATTCCTCGCTTATCCCCTCCGGGGGGCTCCTTACGGCGCCTGAAGTTCGGCGCGACTAGCCCGTGGAATCGTGTGAGATTGAGCCTCGGCCTAGATACGCGCTGATGGGAACACCGGCAAAGCCTCTTATAGTGAGGGCGTCATAGCCACCGCGTGCAATGATCACGCGGGCGGCGGCGAGAATCCGAGCTTGGCAATCGGCAATCGGCAATCGATTGGGTGTGTTTGTTGGTCATGGCGATAGAAACAACGCCAATCGTTGGTTTTATGAAAGACGAGAATTTATCACTGATACCATCAACGCTTGCAGATCTGGCCTAGCCCCGCACACGGGCAAAATCGGCCAACACCTCACCCACCTGTTTTAGCGGCGCTTCATGCATACGGTCATACGAATTGTCCGTCCCAGCCGGACGGTAATAGGCGGCAAAGACCAACGGGCTGGTTTCGGGGGGTTCAACAAAGCCGATATCGATGTACGTTCCGCCGGTCTGCGGGGTTAGACCGGTGCCGGTCTTGTCACCGGCTAACCAGCCGTCGGGCAGGCCGGCGCGCACGCGCCCACGCCCAGTTACCGTATCGACCATCCATTGCTTCAACATCGCGCGCTCTGTCTCCGGCAGCGCGCCGCCATACACCAATTGGGCGACAGTGCGTGCCATCGCCGCGGGCGTGGTGGTGTCGCGTATCTCACCGGGTGGAACCAGATTTACAGCGGGCTCGTTGCGATCAAGGCGGCTTACCTGATCGCCGATTGAGCGCCAGAAGGCGGTCAATGCAGCTGGCCCGCCCAATTCTCGCAGCAGGATGTTGGCGGCCGGATTGTCGGATGTGGTTTGGGTTGCGCGGGCCAGATCGCGCAGGCTTGCGCCAGTTTCCAGATGCGGCCGCGTGAACGTATCGGGCCGCATCATATCGCTCTCATCCCAGCGCACATGCCGGTCCGCATTGATCTCACCGGCGGCGTGCCGGGCCAATAGCAGCGCGGCGAGAGAAAGCTTAAAGGATGAGGCGTGGCCGAACCTTTCATCGCGGTTGTGCCCAGCCGCCGCGCCACTGCCGCAATCGAGGACTTCGACCCCCAACGTGCCACCGAAGCGGGTTTCGATGTCTTTTAGGCGCAGGACTAAATCCTGCGCGGCGCTGGCTCTTGCAATGGTGAAGCCACCCAGGCCAAGCGCGAGGCCAGATGTACCTGCTGCTTTGATGAAAGCGCGCCGTCTCATGCTCATAGATAGTTGTCCACCTTACGTTTGCCAAAGCGCATTTCGCTTTCCAACTTGGCGCGCGATTCGTCGCAGCCCAATATATGGTAGCTCAGCACGACGTCGCCCATGTGTGCCAGCGTGGCGGCGCGCGTCTTCCATTCGTCGAGCGTGCGTAGCGCTCGCTAAAGGGAGCAAGCTGCGCCCCTTCCTCCGTGTGATGGCACCTCTGGTTGACAGGGATCGGCTCCTGCGACGGTGATTCCGCAACCCAAAAATGACACTGACGCGGGGCGGCGTATTCGATTCCAGAACACCCCTGGTCGAACGGATATCTGACTACGGGACCTTCGTTCTTCATTTCACGGACTGCCATAGCGGCACAATCAGCTACGACATCCCTGCAGCCGGTTTGGCCGGTGAGATTCCCATCCAGCGCGTTGTCGAAGACAACGCGGCCTTGTGCGAAGCCATGCAGGAAATCTGAGTAGCCTGTGCAGCGTTCATTTGCCGCCGGGCTCGGCGAATTTGCTCACCCAGTCACGGACCTCACCGTACCAGTGCAGTGAGTTTGCCCTGCTGAGAATCCAATGGTTCTCATCCGGGTAATACACCAGACGCGACTCAACGCCCTTGGTTTGCAGGGTGCGGTACAGTTCAAAGCCCTGCCCGACCGGTACGCGCAGATCGTTCTGGCCGTGGATGATCAGACTGGGGGTCTTGAAGGACTCGGCGTAGTAATGCGGTGACTGTTCCCGATAGATCTCCGGATTCTCCCAATAGGGGCCAAAGCGCTCCATATTGACTGCAAAGTCCGCCGACATCTGGGCATACAGGTCGTAAACCGCCGCGTGAATCACCAGCGCCTTAAAGGGGTGCTCTTTGCCAAGGATAATGCTGGAAAGATAACCGCCATAGCTACCGCCGGCAGCCACCATGCGGTCTTCATCGATAAACGCCTTTTCCGCCAGGAAATCGGCAGCGGCCATCACGTCTGCATAGGGCTTGGTGATCCAATCGGGGTTGATCGAATCAACGAAGTCCTGCCCAAACCCGGACGAGCCATGGAAGTTCGGCCATGCCGTGACATAACCCCAGGAGGCGAAGGTCTGGGCGTTCCAGCGGTAGTGGAAGTTGTCGCTGATGGCACCATGTGGGCCGCCGTGAATCAACATCATCAACGGGTATTCTTTGCGCGGATTAAATCCCGGCGGATAGTGCACCCACATCTGGATGTCGGCACCATCATGGCCTTTGTAGGTGACCGATTCGTAGCTACCGGCATCCACGGCTGCCATGACTTCGTCATTAAATGTATCCAGACGATTAAAGTTACCGCTTTGCGTATTCACCGTGCCGATGCGCACCGGGTGTAAGGCACTCTGCCGCTGAGCCACCAGCACACCATTTTCAGCCATGGACAAGGCGCCATAGTCATTCTCTTTGGTGATGGGGCTGGGTGTACTGCCATCCAAAGGGATGCGGTAAACGCGACGGGTCGCTTGATCATCGATGGTGCCATAGAAGCCGGTGCCGTCGGGCGCCCAAACCAGGCCACTCACACCGTAATCCCAGCCTTCGTGGTGCATCTGCATGTCACCGTCAGCCAGGGAATAAGTCATCAGTTTGGCCTGATCGCCATAGAAGCCTACGATGCGCTGGCGCGCGAATGCCAGCTGCTGGCCATCAGGGGAGAACATGGGGCTGTAGTCGTTGGCGGGGTTATCCGAGGTGAGGTTGCGCGCTTTCTTATTGCCCAGCTCGACCAGGAAAACATCACCGTTGCTGTAAACCGCACCCGGTGTACTGGTGGTCACGAAGGCCAGATGCTTGCCGTCGGGAGACACGTCGTAGTCCCCGGCCCCAGTGCCCGCAGGCATGAGCGCCAGACCCAGCGGTTCGGTCACGGGCTCGACCTCACCGCCGGTCGCCGGAATGCGAAACAGATGGTTTTCGCGATCTTCGTTCAGATAGTGATCGAAAAAGGAGTAGGGCATTTCGCTCCAGGTGAAGGCTGAGATATGGTCTTCCTTCTCGGCTTTCAGCCGATCCGCCATCTCTTCCCAGCTGTGCTGGGGCCAAACACTGGATATGAAGTAAAGATACTCGCCCTCCCAGCGCAGGGCGCTGACCCCCGTTGGCACATCGGTGAGCTTGCTTGCCTCGCCAGGACCCGCCGTAGGCAACAGATAAATCTGGCCGGCTTCGTCTTTATCACGCTTGCTGATAAACGCCAGTTGATCGCCTGCCGGTGAGAATACCGGCGCGGAAGCTGCGGAACCCTGCGCCGTGATGGGGCGTCTCGCACCACTGCCATCATTGGGCAGCAACCACAATCGGGTTTCGGATTCGTTGTCCTCGTCGTAGCTAGTCAGTGGTACGACCACCATCTCACCATTAGGCGATACCACCGGAGCGCCGGCGCGCTCGAGCTCCCATAACACTTTGGCACTCAGGGGAGTTTTACCATCGTCAGCGAAGGCCGCTGAGGTCCCAATAAGCAGAACGATAAGTGAGAGCAGAATGCGCATCGCTGGATTCCTAATCTTTAAACGAGGCCAGAGTGTAATGCGGAAGCTCACGCTTTCGCTAGCCAGTGAAGCGCAGAGTGGACCGGAGTTTTTACCGGTTGATTTTAAGCACAAGGCGCATCGCAGGGCGCACGAACCAGGGCCCGCACCGCCCTTATTTCCTGCCCCTGCCCTACCGGGAGATGGCTTCCGGCGCCGGCACGCGGCCTGGCCTGCGTCTCATGATCGCGTGGCCTCCGCTAGGAAGACGGTCTGCGCTGCACGAGTGCGCGATGGATCTCGGCGATGTTCTTCGTGCCTAGCAGGGCCATGTTACGCCGCAGCTCATCGCGCAGAATCTCCAGGGCACGGCACGCGCCCGCCTCACCGCCGGCCGCCAGCCCATAGAGAAACGGCCGTGCAAAACCGACCGCCTTTGCGCCCAGCGCCAGGGCGATAAGAATGTCCGTTCCGCGCCGGATCCCACCATCAAGAATGACCTCGGCGTCACTGCCGATCGCTTCAACAATGGGCTCCAGGACGTGCACCGGCGCGGGCGACCGGTCCAGCTGACGACCACCGTGATTGGAAACCATAACGGCCTTAAAACCGAGATCAACCGCGTGCCGGGCATCGTCCGGACGCACCACGCCCTTGATCACCGCTGGCCCGCCCCACTCGCCAAGCAACCACTCCGCATCTTTCCAGTTGAAGCCGGCGTCGAACTGCTCGTTAACGAATTCCTGCAGCGATACGGCGGCGGTATCTTCTGACAGGTTGGCGTACCTGACCGCGGGGCGAATCAGATAGTCGAGCATCCATGCCGGGGCCATCATGGCATGCCAGGCCTGTTTCAAACCGACCCTGGGTGGAATGGAAAAACCATTGCGCGGGTCCCGTTCGCGATTGCCCGCGACGGGAAAATCGACGGTCAGAATCAGCGCCCGGTAGCCAGCTTCCTTCGCCCGGTCGAGCATTTCCTTGACCAGGCCCCGGTCTTTCCAGACATACAGCTGGAACCACTTGGGGCCCGTTGTTAGCGCAGAGATGTCTTCCATGGAAACCGATGACAGGGTGGACAGGGAGAAAATCGTCCCCACCTTATGCGCCGCCCTCGCCACGCCGCGCTCGCCGTCGGTATGGAAGAGCCGGTGTCCGGCCGCTGGCGAGGCGAAGAAGGGCACGTGAATCTTCGCGCCGAGAAGCGTCGTCGACATATCAACGTCTTCGGCGCCCGACAAGACCTTGAACAGCAGGTCATAGTCGTTGAAGGCGTCACTGTTGCGGGCGAGCGTTACCTCATCATCAGCGCCGCCATCGATATAGTCGAAGACCATGCGATGCGCGCGTCGTTTCGCCGCGTGACGAAGCTCATCAATGTTCAGACATCGGTCGAGTTTGGTCATTATTTTTCCAGTGCAACGACGGTCTGCTTTTGCCTGCCAAGACCGTCAATAGCCAGTTCAATGCGGTCGCCAACGTTCAGATACTGCGGCGGGTTCTGACCCAGCCCGACGCCCGGCGGCGTGCCCGAAGAAATGATGTCGCCGGGTTGCAGGCTCATGAACTGACTCAGATAGCTGACGATAAATGCGGGACCAAAGACCATGGTCCGTGTATTGCCGTTCTGGTAGCGGTGGCCGTTCACCTCAAGCCACATATTGAGATTCAGGGGGTTTTCGATTTCGTCCCGGGTTACCAGCCAGGGACCGATCGGACCGAAGGTATCGCAGCCCTTGCCCTTATCCCACTGACTGCCCTTCTCAAGCTGGAAAGTACGTTCCGAGACATCGTTGCAGATGCAGTAGCCGGCGATGTGCTCGGCCGCCTCTTCCTCGGATACGTAGGATGTGTGCTTGCCAATGACGATGGCCAGTTCCACCTCCCAATCCAGCTTGTCGCTATTGCGCGGTTTAATGATGTCGTCATTGGGGCCGCAGATTGCGCTGGTGGCCTTGGTGAACATCTCCGGTTCCGGCGGCACAGACATGCCCGATTCCGCCGCGTGATCGGAATAATTGAGCCCGATGCACAGGAACTTGCCCACCTTGCCGACGCAAGGACCCAGGCGCACCTGCGGATCAACCATCGGCAGAGCCGTGCTGTCGAGCTGCTGCAGTTGAGCAATGGTCGCATCCGACAGGGTGCTGCCGTCAATATCGGGCAGATGGGCGGCCAGGCTGCGAATATTGCCGTCCTGGTCCATCAGTCCCGGCTTTTCTTCTCCAGCCGGGCCGTAGCGAAGTAGTTTCATTGATTCATCCCGCTTAGTTATTCATGGAGACAAAGCCGCCGTCGATGGGAAAGTTTGACCCCGTCACGAAAGCCGCTTCATCAGAGCAGAGGTAGGCCACCAGGGCAGCAATTTCGTCCGGCGTTCCCATGCGTCCAATGGGCTGCGTCCTGGACAGTTGATCGAACATCTCATCGCGGTTGTCCGGATAATTCTCTTCCAGATAGTTGTCGACGAAGGGCGTGTGTACGCGGCCCGGCGCGACGGCGTTGCATCGGATGCCGTGATGCACATAGTCCTTGGCCACCGAATAGGTCATGGTCAGCACCGCACCTTTGGTGGTGGAGTAGGCGAACCGATCGGCGATGCCCACGCTCGATGCGACCGATGCCATGTTCACAATGGCACCGCTCTTGCGCTTCTTCATGGCCGGGACAACCGCGGCCAGCATATTGTAGACACCCTTCACATTGACCGAGAGCAGCCGGTCCAGATCGGCCTCGCTGGTATTCTCGAGATTACCGACATGCGCAATGCCCGCGTTATTGACAAGAACATCGATGACCATTGTGGCGAGAATGTCGTCAACGACCGCTTTGACGCCCTGGTGGTCGGCCACATCGCAGCCGTGGGCTGAGGCCCGGCCGCCGGACGCCTGAATCTCCCGCACTGTTGCCCTGGCGGCCTCAAGATTGAGGTCCAGCACCAGCACCTGGGCCCCTTCGCTCGCCAGGCGCAGACAAATGCTCTGGCCTATGCCGCTGCCGCCGCCGGTCACCAGTGCGGTCTTGTTCTCGTAACGTTTCATAGTTTAAGTCCGTAGAATTCCATCGCATTGCGACCAAAGATATTGTTCTGATCTGCTTCCGTCAGCCCCGCAAGAGACGCGACAGCAGCGTCGTGCCAGCTCCCGTAGTCACCGGCCAGATTGAGAACCGGCCAGTCGCTGCCCCAGATCAGCCGGTCCGGACCGAACAGCTCCAGCAGGTGGTCAAGGTAGCGACGGGTGTCGTCGTAGCTCTGACCAGAGCCGGCCTCGGTAATCAGGCCGGAAATTTTGCAGTAGGCCGACGTCTCCCTGGCCATTGTCGCCATGCGGTCGGCCCAGGGTTGCCACTCGCCCGCAGCGATATCCGGTTTGGCACCATGATCGATAACCGTAAGAAGGTCGGGGTGCCGGGTCAGACAGTTCAAAAGGTGGGGAAGATGTACGGATCGAACCAGCGCGTCAAAGCAAAGGTCTCTTTCGATCAAAGCGTCCAGCACCACGCCCAGCTCTGGCCGGTCAATCCACGCCGGATCCTCCAGATCCTGGAGCATGGGTCGAATGCCGACGAAGGTCGCATGAGCAGCAAATTCGTCCAGCGCTTTCAGGGCCGCGGCGGGCGCGTCCATGTCGACCCATCCCACCACGCCGGCAACCATGGAATGTTGTTCGGCGATGGCTAACAGGTAGCGGGTCTCTGCCGTGGTCGCGGCCGCTTGCACCAGTACGGTTCGATCAACGCCGGCCCGTTCAAGCAGTGGCTGCAGATCACCGGGGCCGAAGTCCTGATAGAGCGGCGCGAGCTCGGGCGTCAGCCAACCGTAGTCGTCGCGCTGTATGCTCCAGAAGTGCTGATGGCCGTCGATGCGCAACGCCTTACCCGCCGGACCTGCAGCTCGGTGTCGGGGCATCATCGCGAATCAAACCGTGCTTCCGCAGGGCCTGCCAAAATTCATCGGGAATCTCGGTCGCGAACAGGCTCAGCGTCTGATCGATGTGACTGACCTTGCCAATGCCGGGAATCACAGAAGCGACTGCCGGGTGTGCAAGAGGAAACTGTAGAGCCGCGGCCGCCATAGGAACTTCGAATTCGTCACACAGGCGCTCAATGGCCGCCACTTTCTTAATGACCGGCTCCGGTGCCGCAGCGTAGTTGTAGTAGTACGGCCCCTTGCCGCGAACGCCGGTGGCAAGAATGCCGGAGTTGTAGGCGCCGCCGATGATCAGGGAACAGTTTCTGTCCATGCATTGGGGCAGAAACGTCTCCAGCGCCTGCTGTTCCAGCAAGGTATAGCGCCCGGCGAGCAGGAAACAATCCCAGTCGCCATAGTCCAGCGCTCGCTCACACACTTCATATTCATTGACGCCCAGGCCGATGGCGCTCACAAGGCCGCTCTGGCGCAGCGCTTCCAGGGCCCGGTAGCCGCCGTCCATTGCGATCGGGAACAGTCGCCGGTCGTCGTCACCATGCGTGACGGGGCCGATATCGTGCATGTAGAGGATGTCGATGCGGTCCAGGCCCAGCCGCTGCAGGCTGTCTTCAAAGGAGCGCATCACGCCGTCGTAGCTGTAGTCGTAGGCCATGTCGAAGGGCATGGGCGACACAAATCCATGGCGTTCCGCGGCATAGCCAGCGGGGCGCAGCAGTCGACCGACCTTGCTGGACAGAACATAGTCGCTTGATCCGCGCAGCGCGTCGCCAACACGGCGCTCACTGAGACCCTGGCCGTAATGGGGTGCGGTATCGAAATAACAAAAGCCCCTGGCCCGGGCGGTGGTCAGAATATCGGCAGCTTCTGCATCCGAGACGGCGTTATACAGATTGCCCAGCGACGCACAGCCGAACCCGAGCGCGTCGATGGAAAGTTCCGTCTTGCCAAGCGGATTTTTCTGGAAACTTGCCATGCCAGGGACCCGATGAGCTCAAGCGCTCTGCTTGTCAGCCCGGGCTAGCCATTCTGCGCCGTGCGGATAGGCAAAGTCTGCCAGCGTTTCCTCATGCATTTTGACGCTGAAACCGGGTAGGCGCGGGGCCTGGTAAGCGCCGTTGCGCATGTCGCAGGGGTCTTCAAAGTGCTCGTGCAAGTGATCAACATACTCGATGACACGCTCACCAATGTCGGCCGATATCTGCACATAATCAATCATGGACAGATGCTGCACGTATTCGCAAAGGCCCACGCCGCCAGCGTGTGGACAGACTGGCTTGCCGTATTTCGCGGCCAGCATGTAGACGGTCAGGACTTCGTTAAGACCGCCCAATCGACAGGCATCAATCTGCACAATATCAATCGCGTCATTGGCAATAAACTGCTTGAACAAAATCCGGTTCTGGCAATGCTCTCCGGTGGCAACTTTCACCGCACCGATATGGCTGCGAATTTTCCTGTGCCCGAATACGTCGTCAGGACTGGTTGGCTCCTCGATAAACCAGGGGGCGAAGGGGATCAGGTGTTGCATCCAGTCGATGGCCTGATCCACTTCCCAGGCCTGGTTGGCATCCACCATCAGCTTGACCTCGTCGCCAATGGTGGCGCGGGCGATGCTGCAGCGCCGAATATCATCCTCAACAGACTCGCCGACCTTGAGTTTGATGTGCTTGAATCCCGCGTCCACCGCCTCGCGGCAAAGGCGTTCGAGTTTTTCGTCGCTGTAGCCCAGCCAGCCGGCAGACGTCGTGTAAGCCGGATAACCGCGAGTCTCCAGCTCTTGAATGCGCTGTTGCTTCGTGGCCTGGTTCTTTTCAACCCAAGCCAGCGCCTCCTCGCGCGTCAGGGCATCAGTGACGTAGCGAAAATCCAGACAATCGACGAATTGCTCAGGCGACATGTCGGCGAGCAGTCGCCAGACCGGCTTACGCTCAGCGCGCGCCCACAGGTCCCAGACGGCATTCATGACGCCGCCCGCGGCCATATGCATCACGCCCTTTTCAGGCCCCAGCCAACGGAGCTGGCTGTCCGATCTCAGGCGGTCATAGAAGGTGCCGATATTGGCGGTGATGTCAGCAAGATCCACACCGATCACCAGGTGGCGCATGCTCTCCACAGCCGTGCAGCAAATGTCATTGCCGCGGCCAATGGTAAATATCAGGCTGTATCCCGTATGGCCCTGTTCCGTTTCCATAACAATGTAGGCAGCGGAGTAGTCCGGGTCCTTGTTGGTGGCGTCCGAGCCATCGAGGTTCTCGGAGGTGGGGAACCGGATGTCTGTTGCGGACAGACTGGTGATTCTGTTGCTCAAACGAAAAATCCATTAGGGTGTCGATGCAAGCCTAGCTTACATCGGCCACCCATGTGCGGAGCAAAATTTGTATGACCACGAGTGAAACTAACTCGATGCCACCCCTCGTCGCCAGAGACATGCTATTGCCGTTTATTCTGGTGGCCATGCTGTTCCCCCTGTGGGGCTTCGCCAATGACGTGACCAACCCTCTCGTTAAGGCGTTCAAAGACATTTTCCTGATCTCGAACCGGCAAAGCAGCATGGTGCAGTTCGCCTTCTATCTGGGCTACGGCATCATGGCGATTCCGGCGGCGATTTTCATCCGCAGCTACAGTTACAAATCCGGCATATTGCTGGGCCTGGGGCTGTATGCCATCGGGGCGTCCTTGTTTATTCCCGCCAGTATTTATCAGGAGTTCTATTTCTTTCTGGGCGCCCTGTGCGTGCTGACCTGCGGGCTGGCCATGCTTGAGGTGACGGCGAACCCGTACATTCTTTCCATGGGCCATCCGGATACCGCAACCCGCCGGCTGAACCTGGCCCAGTCCTTTAACCCCATCGGCTCATTGACCGGCATGTTCGTCGCTTCCACGGTCATTCTGAACCAGCTGCAGGTGGAAGCCTTTCGCAACGAGGAGCGACTTGCCCATCCGGAATACGATGACATGTTGCCATCCGTAGTGGACGGGCATCTAACCCAGGCGCTCAGTGATTTCGCGGTCAATGAACCGGCCGCCCATCAGGCCATGCAAGCCGCCGATCTGGTGACAGTGCGAGGCCCCTACATTGCCATTGCCATCATCGTCACGGTGCTGTTTCTCGTCTATCTGTTCAGCAGGTTGCCCAGAACCATGACGCATGACCATCCGCTGACCCGGCGCGAGTTGAAGGACACGTTTGGCCGTTTAATACGCAACAGCCGCTATGTGGAAGGCGTTATAGCGCAGGCCTTTTACGTTGGCGCACAAATCATGGTCTGGACTTTCATCATTCACTACGGAATGACGGCGATCGGTCTGACCGCAGCGGAGGCGCAGGGCTACAACATCATTGCCATGGTGATTTTTCTATCCAGCCGGTTTATTTGCACCTTTTTGCTGGGTTTCGTGCGGCCGGGGCAGTTACTGATGCTGCTCGCAACAGGCGGGATCGTGCTCACGCTCGGCGCCATTTTTCTGGACGGCTATAAAGGGCTTTACAGCCTCATCGGTATCTCCGCGTGCATGTCGCTCATGTTCCCAACCATCTACGGGATTGCCTTGAAGGGTATGGGGGACGATGCGAGCCTCGCATCTGCGGGGCTGGTCATGGCCATCGTAGGTGGAGCGCTCATGCCACCACTGCAGGGTTCCATGATCGATGCCGGCTCCATTATTGGCGACATTCCAGCCGTCAAAACCTCATTCCTGTTGCCCATGATCTGCTTTGTCGTGATTGCGATTTTCGGTTATCGGGCGCACCGGGTTCATGGGGCATGAGTGCCCCCCGGCAATATTGTCTGACCCTTGATCTCCGGGACGAGCCTGAGCTGATTCGTGAATACGAGCGCTATCACAAGCCCGGGAACGTCTGGCCCGAGGTCATCGAAAGCATTCGCGCGGCGGGTATTCTCGATATGAAAATCTACCGTTCCGGGCTGCAGCTGATCATGGTGCTCACCGTATCAGACACCTTCAGTTTTGAAGAGAAAGAGCGTCAGGACCGTGTTAACCCCAAAGTGCTGGAGTGGGAGCGCCTCATGGAGCGATTCCAGAACAAGCCCGATGGTGAGGAGGGCAAGTGGCAGCAAGTTGGGAATATCTTCGACCTAACGCAGCACTGACCAGCGCAGCGCCAGAAAAACTTTGGTCACAAATAGGCTCGCTCGGGCAATCGAAACTTTTGCGGCCTGTCCGAAACGCGGCCGGGGCTAACACCCGGCCAGACCACCGGTGCGCAAGCTCCTATGGGTTGCGGGGTCCATGGACTGCATGCCTGCGTTTTCGATGGCGCGCCTGATGGCAAACACCTGCGAAAGCCCGCCTATCTGACACGCCTGCCCTCGGATCTGTCCGGCAGCCAGTAATGGCTGACTGGCAACAATTAGCGCGGGTCCACGATACGAACACGCCCCTGTGACCATCACTTCTGCAGGCAGTAAGAAAAAGTCGCCTGCTTCAACAGCAGAGTGGATGCCAGTAAGAAAACGCAATACATGACTGGGTGCCGCACATCGACGGATGCAAGCTCCGGGCGCAGGCACCGACAATCTTATTTTGATCCCGCTGACAAGCATTAGCGTAGTATTCTGTGTTTGTAGCAGAATGGTTAGTTGTTGTCGGCGCTAACAGAGGAATTGCCAGCATGCGTAAAGATTTTATAGTTTTCCTAATCATCGGCTGCCAAATATCCGGCAATGCTCTGGCGCAAAACAAGTGCGAACCCCATACGCACCACGCCCCAAGCGGAGATGCTCCCAGCCAGATTATTATGCTCGACCCGACCACAGGGCGGCCTACCAGCGACTCATCAAAAGCTCCCCAGCAGGCACTGAGCGCCGCAGAGATGGCTCGTTACAACCAGGCTTTCGACGATCTGGAAGTCGTGGTCCATCCGGATGGTTCGCAGAGTGTGGACATCTCGGGGCTGCCGCAAACGCCGCTGGCCGCGGAGATCCTTGACGGAGAAGTGATCACCTGTCACGTGGTAGACGTTCCAGAGGCGACGCATTGAGCGTGGGCGTTGTCGACCGGTGGTTCGCCTTCCCCGGGGTGGCGCTGGCCTTCGGCCTGCTGCTTTGGGCCCAAACCGCCGCTGGCGCCACCATCGTCGTCAACAACCTGGATGCCGGAACGGGCCTGGGCTTTGATGACCCCACCGCCGTTGCGCCGGTGACAGGAAACCCCGGGGTGACGCTAGGCGCCCAACGCCTTAACGCCTTTCGGGCTGCTGCAGAACAGTGGGCGGCGATTCTTGATTCCCCGGTAACCATTCAGATCGACGCGCAGATGCCAGCCCAGTCTTGCACGCCGACCAGTGGCACCCTGGGTTCAGCCGGCGCGAATACCGTTCACCGGGATTTCGACAATGCGCCCGTAGCGGATACCTGGTACCCGCAAGCACTTGCCAACAGCCTGGCCGGCGTCGACCTCAGTGCTGCCAGTGATATCAGCGCCAACTTCAACCGTGATGTCGACGACGACCCGAACTGCCTGAGCGGACTCACCTGGTCCTACGTGATTGGCGCGTTGAGCCCGCCCGGAACTCTGGCTTTTACCGATACGGTATTGCATGAGATTGGCCATGGCATCGGTGTCGCCGGATTTACAAACCTTGCCACGGGAGCGCTTTTTTTTAACGGGCCTGACCATTACGGCACCTGGCTTTACTCAGAAACCTTGGGTCAGCCTTGGACCTCGCTGTCAAATGCACAGCGATTGGCCACCGCAACGGATACCGGCAACCTGACCTGGGCCGGCTCCGAAGTCGGTAATGTCGACGATTTCTTAAGCGCCGGAGTGCAAAGCAGTGGTCGGGTACGCATGTATGCGCCTACAACGCTCGCGCCAGGGTCTTCCGTAAATCACTTTGACACGGCATTGACGCCCAACGAGTTGATGGAACCATTCGCCACAGACGTCAACGAACAGCTGGTGACCAACCACCTGCTCCTTGATGTCGGCTGGAATTTACAACTGGCCACCCCGGTGTCCATCTCAGATGGCTTCACGGAAATCGTCGCCGGTAGTCAGACCAGTTACCAGATCACGGTGCAGAATGATGGTCCGGGCAACATCCGAATGGTCAACGCCACCGTCAACAGCGGGATTTCGCAGCTTTTAGGAGTCAGCTGGACCTGCACCGGAAACGGTGGTGGCAGTTGCGGCTCGCCGAGCGGCACAGACGCCATCATCGACGAAGACATCATCTTACCCCTTGGCAGCAGCGTGACTTTCCAACTGAATGGCACGGTGGACCCTGAGTTCAGCGGCCCTCTAAATGCCTCTGTGAGCCTGACGACGCCGGACAACATCATCAACACCGTGTCCGGCACGGCTTCTGATGCAACGAATGTGCTGCCTCTGGACATTGTTGTGTCGCCGACCAACGGCCTAGTAACGGGCGAAGACGGCACATCGGACAGCTTCAGCATCGTTCTCGCCTCAGCACCCACCGATGACGTCACCATTGGGATTAGCAGCAATGATGAAACCGAGGGAATCGTCAGCCCGAACAGCCTGGTCTTCACTGGAAGCAATTGGGACATAGCACAGACCGTAACGGTTACCGGCGTAAGTGACGCCGATGCGGACGGAGCCATCGCTTACCTTGTGATCACAGCGCCTGCGGTCAGCGCCGACACCGCATACAACGGCCTCAACGCAGCAGATGTTTCTGTGACCAACCTGGATAACAACGTCGGCATTCTTGTCTCTAGCATCAGCGGCAACACTTCGGAGCCAGCGGGTACAGCTACGTTCACCGTGACCGCGACGAGTCCGCCCAGCAGCGCCGTGACCGTCGGTCTCACAAGCAGCGATGAAAGCGAGGGAACAGTGCCGGTAAGCGTGGTGCTACCGGCCGGCACAACCGCGGCGCAGACGGTCACGGTAACGGGCGCCGACGATGCGCTCAATGACGGCGATGTGGGCTACACCATCATCACGGCCGCTGCGACAAGTGCCGACGCAAACTACAACGGCATCAACCCGGACGACGTGAACGTCACCAATGAGGACGATGATTACCTGGTTGGCGGTTTCGTGACCGGCAACGTAGGCAGCGGTTTGGTGCTGCAGAACAACGGCAGCGACGACTTGGCCATCTCCGGAACCGGAGCATTCAATTTCGACACACCGGTGTCGGACGGCAACCCGTACAGCGTGAGCCTACTGACTCAGCCGTCGGAACCCGCCATTGAGTGTTCCATCGTAAGTGGCGTCGGCACCATCTCCGGTGCCGACGTGACCACCGTGGCCGTCAATTGCGTGGTGACATGTAACTTCGTGGAAGTCGGCAATGTGACGGTGAACTCAACCGTCGAGCACGAATCCTGCACCATGCTGTTGATCGGACCCGACTACGTCGCGGAAGACGGTGCGGACGTGCAGATATCAAGCGGCGAGGAAATCTGGTTCTTACCGGGAACCCGAGTTCAACAAGGTGCCACGCTCAATGCAGCCGTATGCGGGCAAAGTCTGTGCGAGGCCAGCGATCCGCCGGCCCCCATACCCAACGGCTGTCACTCCTGCGTCGTTGCCGTCTGCGACGTGGACGACTTTTGTTGTAACACCGCATGGGACCAGTTGTGTGTAGACGCGGTGCAACCGGTCTGCGGGCTCGTTTGCGACTGAACTGAACCGCCTGCCTGACCGGCCAAACGCCGGTCAGGCCATGCGGGGTCCTTTATCTGAAGCAAAAGGTTTTCACGAAATACCAAGAACGCCAGCATCAGTTTGCCGAATCTCGGCCATGGCATAAGGACGTGTGAAGCCGTTCGCGATGCCTCAAAGAGGTCGAAAATAGGGGCATGAATATCTCTGGCGCGGTCGCGGCGCGCATCAAACACCTCCTGAAGAACACCGTTTCTGTAGAACTCCAGGTCTCCCGATACGGCGCAGTTATCACCGAGGGCGCCTTTTTGCTCATCGTCAAAGCCTTGCCCTCATCGGTTGACGCGCGTAATTTGGGCAGCCATCGACGTCCATCTTGATGCGGAAGGGGGAGCAATATGTTGCTCAGGCTTACCGGGTTTTTCACAGTCATAGTCTGCATGGTCCTTGGGGCCGGTCAGGCCGCCTATGGCGATGCGCCCCAGCTACCCCGATTCGAACCGGTGGCCACCGCGGAGCCGTTTCCCGTCACCGTTCCAGACGCCTTCGAGGCAACGCTGGGCTGGCTGATCACCGCCGAAGACCGCGACCAGCCCTCTGCCCGTGAAATCCGTCTACCGGTGGCCATCATTCATGCGCGCTCTGCGACCGGGAGAAATCCGGTGGTCTATCTGTCCGGCGGTCCCGGTACCTCAGCCATGAACACCGCCGCGTATCCCGGCGCCTATCCCTGGCTTGAGGAGCGTGATTTTATTGTTATCGGCCAGCGCGGTACGCACTTCGCGACACCCGCCCTCATGTGCCCCGAATATCGAACGGCGGTAGCCACGCAAGCGGATACCGTCGCCGCAGTCAGGGCCTGTAAGGCGCGACTTGAAGCCGACGGCATTGATCTGAGCAAGTATCACAGTCTTGCCAGTGCCGATGATCTGGATGATCTGCGCACGGTACTGGGGCTCGATGCCTGGAGCCTTTATGGCGGGTCCTACGGCACCCGACTGGCACTTGTTTACGCCAAGAAATTTGGCCACCGGGTGGAGTCCATGGTGCTGGATTCGCCGCTGCCACCGAATGCGATCTATGACGACGAAAGCGCCCGGAATCTTGAGCATTCCCTGAGGCTGGTGGCCCGTGACTGTGCCCAACAAGCGGCCTGCGCCAGCGCATTTCCGGATTTGGAGCAACGCTTTTTTCAGCGCCTGGAGGAGGTGGCCCGCACGCCGCTACAAGTGGAAGCAGCTCAGGACCCCGTGACAGCAGTGGATTTGGCCTCACTCATTCCGCTGGCCTCTGCGAGCGGCGTGCGTCGTGCACCACTCACCATGGACCGGGTAGCGCGGCTCGATCCAGAGCTGCTGGCGCGCTTGCACGCACCATCCCAAGCCTTCGACTTTGCCTGGGGCATGCGCTTTTCCGTCTGGTGCAGCGAGGCACTCCCCTTCAGCTTGCGCCATGCCGCGGACGGGCCTGGGGCTGTGCTGGGCGGCTACGAAAGCGCGGCCATCCACCCTGAACTTTGCCGTGCCTGGGACGTTCCCGCGCTGAATGCGAGCGTTATTGAACCGGTCACATCCGACATTCCCACCCTGATCGTTGCCGGTGAGTTCGATCCCCTGACCCCGCCCAAATGGGGCGCCTTGACCGCAAAAACCCTGGCTCGCAGCCGCCTGGTGAGCGTGCGAGGTGGCAGCCATGCGTCCACCCAGCAATGGGGTGGCGATGGCTGTGCCATGGCGCTCGCCAAAGCATTTTTGCATGCCCCTGAAGCATTCCTCGAGGAGGAAACAGCTACTACTTGCCCGGTGACGCCTTCCGCGCCCGACTACCAGCTACTTCCGGAATGACCGGCGCTTGGCGCAAGAGACTCATCAGCCCCACGGATCAGCCCCCGCGGGACACTAAACGCGCCGCCGACACCCCCTAACGGCTTCGGTGATTTCAGATTCGAATCTTCCACGCAAGGAACGTCTCCGGGCCTGGAATTCCTCTTGCCTTTCTGCGCTGGCCCCGGGCACGACCAAGCGTTCTTGGGAACGCCCTTTTCGTGCCTAGTGGCTGTGGGGCTGAGAACGACCTCCCATGGCGGCGTACATCACATCAATCAATTGGTGGGCCTGATCAGGCCCGCTCATGAGACCGGCATTGGCCAATGCCACTTGTCCCGTTTGAGCCATGGCATCGAACACCACCCGGTCTTCCTTGACCGTAACGAGCACATCCAGATCGGCCAGCGTCTCCGGCGCCACCGCCGTAGGATCGTCCGACAGAATCACAAAGTCGGCCAGCTTTCCAACTTCGATGGAGCCCTTCTCGTGCTCCTCAAAGTGTTGCCAGGCCGGCCAGATGGTCATGGCCTTGAGCGCGGTGAGTACATCAACCCGGTGCTCTGGCCCCAGCACATAGCCCGAGCGCGTGCGCCGAGTTACCGTCGCATCCAGCACACGCATGCTGTCCGGGAAGGCAACGGGCGCGTCATGGTGCGTTCCAAACTTCATACCGCGCTCTACCAACCATCCGGTGGGTGAGATGTTTTCCGCCGCCTCCGGACCGACCGTGTGGCTCCGGTGCCAGTCACCCCAATAAAAGGTGTGCATGGGAAACAGGGACGGAAAGACGCCCAGGCGCTGAAACGCATCCACCTGATCTTCGCGCAGGAATTGACCATGGATCAGCACCGGCCGGTTGCCCACATCCCCATAGGTCGCGCGCGCTTCCTCAAATGCCTCAATCAGCATGTCAGAAGCGCCTTCACCATTGGAGTGCACGATGATCTGCAAACCCTTTTCGAAGCAGTAATTGACCGCGTCTTTCAGCTGCTTCTCAGTGATCGCCGCGTAGCCGCTATAGCCGGCTTCATAATCTCCCACCGGGTCGTGATAGGGCTTGTCGCGCAGCGCGGTAAAGCCCTGGGGTGAGCCGTCAATGGTCAGTTTGCAGCCTCCCACGCGGGTGCGGTTGCTGTAGGCCTGGCTGAAGTTCTCGGCAATAAATTCGCGACCTTCCAACACATCAGGGAACGCCACCACATCGATGGGTAAATCGCCCGCAGCACCCACTTTATTGAGCGCATCCACTACCGCGCTGGAAGCACGCCCTTCATGCGCCGTGGTGTAGCCAAAGCTGGCCCATAATTTGCTGCCCTCACGGGCAAAGGCTTGCAGCCCCTCTTCTCCCAGGCTGCTGAGCATCGGGAACAGCACGGTAAAGAACGCATATTCTTCCAGCACGCCGTTGGGCTCGCCGTTGGCATCGCGCTGGATCACACCACCGGCGGGATTTTCCGTATCCGCCGTAATACCAGCCAGTTCCAGCGCCCGGGAATTGGCCACGCCCAAATGCCCCGATTGATGCACGATCAGGATCGGTACATCGGTGGAAATCTCATCAAGATCCTGCCGCGTGGGATGGCGCACTTCGGCAAGCTGCGCATTGTCATAGCCAAACCCGATGATCATGTTCACCTGGCTCACGATGGCTGCATTGGCTGCGGCCCAGTCAGCGATTACACGCTGCAGGCTGGCCATATCGGTCACTTCCCCATCCGGCGGCGCGAGCAAATTGGCCGACAAGGCTTGCAAGCCGCCCATACCGGCATGCCCATGGCTATCAACAAAACCCGGCAACATGGCACGGCCATTCAGGTCGTACACGACGGTGCCCTCCCCCTGAAAATCACTCATATCCGTGGCTGACCCGACCGCAACGATCAGGCCGTCTCGCACCGCCACGGCCTCCGCGGTGGGCTGGTCATCATTAATGGTGATGATGGGACCGCCCATATAGATCGTATCGGCTGCTTGTTCTTGATCCGATCCACTGCAGGCGGCCAGCCATAGAGGCAGCGTGATGAGCCCCAGGGGGCTGAGTATACGAAGAATGTTCATTGGCTTCTCCCTTTTGCCGGAAAGGTTAGCAGCACAGCGGGAGCCGGTTAGCCACCACGCCATGAGACGATGGGATGGCGGCACGTGCAGCCACGTGCCGCCGTTGCTTCTGCCCCCAGCCTGAGCGTGGGTGCGCTCAGGCCGGGGCGGGTATCAATCCATCAATTGCTGCATGAGATACACATACTGCAGCGCCTGGATTTTGGCGCGTTGCTCGTTGTCAACGCCGCCGGAGTGCCCTCCGACCGTGTCTTCAAAATAGTAATAATCATGCCCCTGCTCCGCCAGACGCGCCGCGCCCTTACGGGCATGGGCCGGGTGGGTCCGGTCATCAGCGGTTGATGCCCACAGGAAGGGCGTGGGATAGTCGGCACCCTCAACAATCTTCTGATAGGGCGAGTAGCCTTCGATCCAGGCGCGCTGCTCGGGAATGCGCGGATCACCGTATTCGCCGATCCATGACGCACCACGCCCAATCAGGTGATAGCGCAGCATGTCAAACAGCGGGATCGCCACAATCGCAGCGCCAAACAGATCGGGGCGCTGGGTGAAGGCCGTGCCAACCAGCAGACCGCCTTGCGAGCCACCCTGGATGCCGAGATGCTGCGGTGAGGTGAAACCTTTTTTCACCAGGTCATCGCCGACCGCAATAAAGTCATCCCAGGTGCGCTGCTTGTTTTCGCGGATTGCCGTCTGGTGCCAGCCCGGACCAAATTCGCCGCCGCCACGCAGATTGGTCAGCACATAGGCGCCGCCGCGCTCGAGCCACATCTTGCCGGTGGACCCGAGATAGGCGGGCAAGCGCGGGATCTGAAAGCCGCCATAGCCGGACATGAGCACAGCGGTTTCGCCATTCATCTTCATGCCTACCGGCTTGACGATGAAATAGGGAATCTGGGTCCCATCGGCGCTGGTGGCTTCGTGTTGTTCCACCTCCATGCCGGTCGCATCGAAGCGCGCGGGCGAGGTTTTGAGCACGCGTGGCGCTTCACCCGCTTCCGAGTAGTACAGGGTGGTGGGGTTGAGGAAGTCCGTGACCGTGAACATGATCTGCTCGCTCTCATCGGACGCCGCCGCAATGCCCACCGTGGCGTTATCAGGCAGGGCAACCTCTTCGCTCACCCATTCACCGCCCTTATCGCCGGGAACGAAATTGAACTTGAGCATCTTGCCCACCACGTTGTCGAGCAGACCGACATACAAGGCGCCGGCCGTGATCGCCCCGCCGCGCTTGGTCTGCCGCTCACCGGGCGCCCAGACCAGGGTCTTGGCAGCGCCGTTGGGATCGGCTTTCCATGCTTCCAGTTCCGCCGCGATCAGGCTGTCAGCGGGAAAGACCTGCCCGTCCACTTCCCAATCCACATCGGTGCTCATGAGCATATGTCCATCGACAATGCCGTAGGGCGATGCTTTTTTGGGCAGATCCAGTTTGAGCCATGCACCGGTTTCAGGGTCGCGCCAGAAATATTCTGATTCGTGGAAACTCACACCGCGGAAAGCGGTGGTGCCGTGCACGGTGCCTGTGTTGTCACGCAACAGGCTGGCGCCAGCCCATACATCCTCGGCCTCACCGCGAAAGATTTCGGGCGCTTCAGCCAGCGCCGTGCCCCGCTTCCACATACGGCTGGTAAAGGGGTACTCGCTGGCGGTAAGCGTGCCCTCACCAAAATCGCGCCCCACCATGAGCGTGTCTTCATCGACCCACTGAATGCCACCCTGACTTTTCTCAGGCAGTTCGAAACCGCCCTCGACAAAGGTTTTAGTGCTCATATCGAATTCGCGCATGATGGTGGCATCTTCGCCACCATCGGACAGCGCGATCATGCACTTGATGAGGTCCGGAGGCAGGCAGGTGGAGCCCTTGTAGACCCACTCGCGCCCTTCTTCAGCCGCCAGTGCATCGACGTCCAGCACGGTCTCCCACTGAATATCGTCGCTGGTATAGCTTTCGATGGTGGTCCGTCGGAGCAAGCCCTTGGGATTTTCCTTGTCCTGCCAGAAATTGTAGAGACCATCGGGGCGGAAGCTGACATAGGGCACGCGATCCTCGCTATCAAAGATGGCGAGGGCTTCCGCTTTAAGCGACTCAAAGCGCGGATCCGCCTCGAGCGCGGACAGCGTGCGCTTGTTCTCCGCCTCGACCCAGGCCAGCGCGTCATCGCTTCGCGCTTCCTCAAGCCAGATATAGGGATCCTGATCGGGCCCAGGCACACCGCTTTCGTCCATCTGATCGTCTGCGGCAACCCAACCTACGGCGCCGATCGTCATGACGGCTGTCCATGCAAGTGTTGAGACAATTTTCAAAAGTCCTCTCCTACGGGGGAATTCAGGACAGGCAGTATAAACCGCTTTTTACGCTGTAAGCTCCGGGCCCGGGAACCTCGAGCCTCCCCCAGGGCCGCCCGAACACTCACCCGATTCGCCCGGGCCAAGAGCTGGTCGGCACCTGCAGGTCGCGCAGCGTTACGGGCTGGTCCATTAAAGACTCTTTGCCCTGGCAGGGGCCAGCACGGGCTCGCGCCGACAAGCAATCCCCTGACGCCCTCTCAGTGAACCCACCTTACAGAAGCGATACGGCCTCATTGAGGCCTGTCATCATGGCCCGCTGGCGCGGCAGTCTGCGACCAAACCAGGGTCGGTCGAGCCAACGCTTAACACCCTGCAACTTGCCAACTGCGTCCACGAATTCCGCCCGCGGTGCTGGCGACCAGCCCACCAGGAACCTATGCAAGACCAAGGCAGCCTGTTGCAGGCAGTCCTCAAAGAAATACAGCACGTTCATGGCCAGAAGCAGCAGGTCCCGGGCCTGCGCTTGCGCCGTAGTGAGAACCACCGCAGGATCATCCTCGAAGTCCAGGAAGCCCACCTGGCCCAGGTCATTCACCGTAATATTGCGGGGAAAGGCCTGACTCAGAAATCCACCCTGGCGATGTAAATCGAGCAACACCGACAAGACACGCTGCAATAGCTCCAGCCGTTCCTCGGCCTGGGTGGTGGCCAGCAGGCGATGGCGCAGGTCCGGACCGAGATCGGATAGCAGCAGGAAGCTTTCGCCATGGCAGAGCACATCTGGCACCCGCAGGCCCAGCCCACGCAATTGGATCAGCCGCCGTTTCTCAATAGCAATAGAACCCGTCCCACCGGGATTAGGTACCGGCTGCAGCAGCGCGATATTCAAGCGTCTGGCAAACAGGGCGAGCGCCCTGTAGCGCCAGGCACTGTGGGGCGCAGAGGCCTGTTTCAGCCAGCAGACTTGTCCATTAATCTCCAGGCGCTGGATGGGAACAGGGCGGCCCAACCAGGGCGTGAGGTCAACGGCTTCCATAACCGGGTCAGCCATGGCGGCACGGGATCCTGGGTCCTTGTTGAGGTTTTACTATGGCAGCGTCGGAAGCGTTTGACAAAATGGGGCATTCGGCCGCGCTTAGCGCCGCCTGGTCATGGCGGTTTTGGCGTAGGCAGCTTCCGTACCCGGAAAGCACGGCGTCAGCCGGTAGGACAAGGAGGTGAAGAAGTGAATCCTGTTTGCTGCACTCTGGGCTCGCTTGGTGCACACGAACACCCCGTGGCACAGAAATCCAGCGACCTACCCTTCCCCGCAAGAAAGGCTGGTTTCCGGCGGGTAATATCCGTACACTGCCGCGCTCCGTTCAGCCTGACCGGCTGTTTCTACCCTTATAATCGACGTCAAGCGCTACCCGGTATCACCGGACAGGGCGCCAACCAGGCCTGCGCTCATGATTTTCAATCTATTCGTTAAGAAAAACGGCAACTGGAAAGACGATACGCTTTCCGGCCTGACGGTAGCGCTGGCGCTGGTGCCAGAAGCCATCGCCTTTTCCTTTATTGCCGGAGTCGATCCGGTGGTGGGCTTGTGGTCTGCAGTATTTCTTGGCCTGATCACATCCGGCTTCGGTGGCCGCCCGGGCATGATTTCCGGTGCCACGGGCGCCATCGCCGTGGTGGTGGCGAAGGTGGTCTCCATCGGTAACGAGGTCGGCGCCGAGCGCGGCATCGATGACCTCGGCATGCAGTATCTGTTTGCCACGCTGATGCTCGCCGGGTTGATCCAGCTACTGGTTGGCATTCTCAAGCTCGGGCGTTTTATCCGTCTGGTGCCACACCCGGTCATGATGGGCTTCGTCAATGGGCTCGCCATTTTGATTCTTATCGCCCAGTTCGACGCCTTTCGCGCACCGGATGGCAGCTGGCTGGCGACCAATCAGCTGTGGGTCATGGGCGCACTGGCCCTGCTCACCATGGTCATTATCCAGCTGTTTCCGCGACTCACGAAAGCGGTGCCGTCCATTCTGGTCGCCATCGGCGCGGTAACTCTGCTGACGCTTTTCGGTCTGGTGGAGACCAAGACCGTCGCCGATGTGCTGTTTGAAGGCACCGGACGCGCGGAACTGAACGCCGTGCTGCCGTTCCTCTCCTGGCCCTCTGACATTCAGTGGACGAAGGAAACTCTGCTGCTTATCGGCGGTACCGCGCTGACCGCCGCCATGGTGGGCCTGATCGAATCACTCATGACCCTACAGCTCATTGATGACCTCACGGAAACCCGGGGCGAGGGTAACCGGGAGTGTCTGGCTCAGGGCGGTGCCAACTTCCTGTCCGGTCTGTTTGGCGGCATGGGGGGCTGTGCCATGATTGGTCAGTCGCTCATCAACATTAAATCCGGGGGGCGCGGGCGCACGTCCGGTCTGGTCGCCGCCTCTGCTCTGACCGTGTTTATTCTGGTGGGCGGCCCGGTCATCGGGGCCATCCCCATCGCTGCGCTGGTCGGGGTCATGTTTATGGTCGTAATCGGCACCTTCGAATGGGCCAGTTTCTCTACCGTCGGCAAGGTGCCGGTGTCGGAGATTTTTGTCATTCTGGTGGTGACGCTGGTGACCGTTTTCATGCACAACCTGGCCCTTGCGGTTGGCGCGGGCGTGGTGGTCTCAGCCCTGGTGTTTGCCTGGGAAAGCGCCCAGCACGTGCGCCTCAACCCCCTTGATCGCGAGGACGGCTCGCGCATCTACAACCTTCAGGGCGTCCTCTATTTCGGCTCCGTGCGGGAATTCTCCGAGCGCATGTCTCCATCGACCGATCCGGACGATGTGATCATTGATTTCAAGGACGCGCGCGTGGCCGACTATTCCAGCATGGAAGCCCTGAATGCGCTGACCGAGCGCTATCGAAAAGCGGGTAAGCGACTCCGGCTACGACACCTTAGCCCCGAGTGTCAGAAGCTGATCACCACCGCCGGACCACTGGTGAAAGTAGAGGTGGCCGATGACGACCCGCACTACAACGTGGCCAAGCTCTGAGCAGTCGCTTGCGGGGTCTCACTGTTGCTGCTGCCGGCGCGCGTAAAGCCGGTCGAACGCCCTGGCACCGAGAAACATACCCAGACCGAAAACCGGATGCAGCACGGCAGATTTCAACAGGGTAAAGGCCGGATCCGGGGTGTTGCTGCCAAAGAACCCCGCACCGGTCGCCGGCCCGGCAATACAGTAGGGCATAAAGAGCAGCCCCAACATCAACAGCACGGCCGGTAACAGCTTCGGTGTGGACCGGAGCAGCTGAAAGCTCAGGTAGAAATACAGCAGCGTGTCGAAAACTGCGATCAGGTAATGCAGGGTTAGACCGGCCGCCAGCTCACCCGCCACGGCCGGCAGTTGCGCAAAGTTGTTTTCCGGGAAGCGGGCCTCGCCGGCCAGAAGATTCAGCAGAAAGCGGCCGAGACTGCGATAGCCCTCCAGCGGATTGCCCAAACCGAAGATGCTGTTAAAAACGAAGGCGCCGCCATCAATAAAAAGCGCCCCCACCAGCGCCGTAAACAGCACCAGAAGAACTTTTGCGCCCAGCGAATACTCGGCGTAATAGCTTGTATGCATCGCGTACGCCCCTCTCTTTCAGCCACGCCAACCATGCCCGCTATAGCCAGTATGTGGGAAAACTCCGCCGAATGCCGCCGGCGAGCGGGTAGCTGACTGGCATGACAAGAGGCGCAGGCCCGGGCCACACCGCGCATGGGCGCGCAGGCTCCAGCGCGCACCGCGGCCGAATGGTTTATGTTGATAAGGTAACCCGTTTCACTGGCGCCGCTTCTGGTGCCGGCATCGACAGGCTCAATGAGGGGGAACTCATGGCTTTAATTGACGGACGCATCCCACGATTGGCGGCGCTGATCCGGGAGGCGTTGGCCGTGCTGGCGGCCATACTGATCGCATTTGCACTGGATGCCTGGTGGGATGACCGGGTGGAGCGCCAGGCCATGATCGCCGCGCTGGAAACCGTTGCCATGGAGGTGGATCGCAATCTCGAGCTGCTCGACCAGACCCGCAGCTACAACCAGAGCAGCGTCGCAACATCCCGCCGCGCTCTGGGCCTGTCGCTGGAGACGCTGGGCGCCCTGAGCAGCACCGAAGTCATGGCGTTTGCGGACATGCCAAACTATCTGCTGGTGACCCTCGAACAGGGCGCGATCACGGCTTTCATAGAAGGCGGTTTTCTGCCAGTGGTCGATGATTTGCAACTGCGCGTTATGCTCGCCAGCCTGCCGCGACTGCAAGATGAGTTGAACGAAGAGGGCGGGTCCGTGGCTCTGGCCATGGACCGGTTCACAGCCCGCCTTATGGCCGCATTGCCCGATGAATTGCTGGTCGACCCGCTAGCGCTGGCGCGGAGTGAGGCGGGCACGCGAGCTATCCTGACCGCCATCGCTAGCGATCGCGACACCCGGGAAACGTTTTTTGAGCGCACCTTTGTCCTTGGCTTTATCTACGACATGGAGCTGGTCACAAGCCGCGAACAACTGATGCAAGCGCGCAGGCAGATTGCGGCCGCGCTTGAGGCCCACTGAAACGTCATGGACCCGCCCGTTCACACGATAGCTTTGCGGTCGTCAACACACGGGCAGGCCCTTTACCTGCGCGAGGCGAAACACGGCCGCTGACGCGGTCACTGGCCCAGGGGGCTATGTCACCGGCAAATCAAACCAGAGCGCTTCCATAGCCGCGTCCGCTCGCACATCGCGCTGTTCTCCTGGCTCCAGTGAAAACCCGTCACCGGCGGCAAACTGGTGCTCGCCTGTGGTCAGGGTGCCCTTGATCAGGTGCAGATAGCCAATGCGTCCAGCCGTCGTCAGCATGAAATGCTCACCTGCTTCGAGCTTGAGCCGCGACAGACTCGCATCTTGGTTAATGGACAGTGCACCCGCATCCCCCTGCGGATTTACCAACGGTGTGAGCGGGCCATGCTGGGAGATGTTTTTTTGCTCATAGCTGGGCTCAATGCCCAGCACATTCGGTTGAATCCAGATCTGCAAAAATTTTACCGGTTCCGTGTCGGAGGCATTGAATTCTGAATGCATGACCCCGCGCCCGGCACTCATGCGCTGCACATCGCCCGCAGACACGATGTATTCGTTGCCGGTGCTGTCCTTATGCTTCAGCGCCCCTTCGGTCACATAGGAAATAATTTCCATATCCCGATGTCCATGGGTACGAAAACCCTTACCGGGCATGACCAGATCATCGTTGATCACCCGCAAGACAGAAACCCCCATGTGGTCTGCGTCGTAATAGTCGCCGAATGAAAAACTGTGTTTGCTCTGCAGCCAGCCGAAATTCGCTTCGCCCCGCGTCTCTGCTTTCCTGATATATGCCATGAACCTAAGCCTCTGCCCGAATGTGGTAAGGCCAGTGCCGTGTTATTCGAAAAACTGCCAATGGCACTTTGGCGGCCGTTGCTGACCCGCTTTTCCAAAACGAGAGGGTATTAACCCCGCCGTGAAGGCAGGGTTTTCCCAGCAACGGCAGCCGTTTAGGCTGATTCTGGCTGCAGCGCCTCAACCTATTCACTGTCTGGAGACCTCGATGACTCTGAAAATTTACGCCAACCCCGGCTCCGGCTCAGCCTGCGTGGAGGCCCTGCTGGCAGAATTGGGCCAGCCCTTCGAGCGCGTGCTCGTCCCGTACACGGAGGACGGCATTGCGGATGAAACCTTCCTCCGCATCAATCCTCGCCGGCAGATTCCCGCGGTGATTTTCGCGGACGGCAGGTGCCTTACCGAGACCATGGCCATCCTCATGCATCTGGCAGACCTGCATCCAGACGCGGGCATGGCCCCGGTGGCCGGCAGCTTTGAGCGCGCCAAACTGAACCAGTGGATGAGCTTTACGCTAGCCAATATCTATGAGGGGGAACTGCGCAAGAATTACCCGCAACGCTATGTGGCCGGCGACCCGGACCCCACCGAAGAAGCCGCGGAAATCTTCGTGATGGACAACTATCGCATTCTCGAAGCCGCGTGCACGGGGCCCTATTTCTTTGGCGATTCACTGACCATTCTGGACCTGTACCTGTGGATGTTTGTGAATTGT
>JAOZKI010000110.1 GCA_029935455.1 Lysobacterales bacterium
TCACCGAAGTCCTCATAGGACTGAATCTTTTTGAAGCCAAGGAAACCGCGACCTTCGAGGTTGTACATGGCATCCTGATAGCCATAGCTGGTGACGATATGCTCATCCTGCCCATTTCTCACCACACCACTTGTGCGCATCATGGACGACACAACCCACATGCTCGAAGTGAAATAGATGTGAGCACCGTCGCTGTTCCTGTCGCTAACGGAATAGAAACCTAGGGGATTGTCATCTAGCGCAGCAGAGAGCGGGTGATAGACCCAGTCCGTGAGCATTCCAAAGCCATCCCGGGCGTAGGCCATCAGATCCGGTGCCAGCGCTACAGCGGCCGACTGCCCGACACCGTAAGAACGCGCCAGATACAGGCCGCCCACATAGTCGTTTGTGGAATCCGACAACGAGTTGAATTCGTCGACGTCGTAGATATAGGCGACCTGAGTGTTGAGCATGATATCGGTCAACCCATCACCATGCAGGTCCATGATGTTTTGCCCAGAGTTAGCGCCCATCAATAAACCGTCCTGCAATGACAGCTCGGCCAGCTCGAACTTACCCTCAGGCGTCAGCCGCAAATCGAATGCCCCCATCCTGTAAACACCGCGATCCAGGCTCCCAAAACCGCTGTCAAAGAGGCTTGTATCACCGAAACCATCTGAGCATTTCGTGTCACCAAACTCTGGAGCTTCTTCAGAGTTAAAGGTGATGCAGTACTGAATGGCGAGATCTGCCATGCTGCTGTCGCCCGCCTTGGGCAACGGCAACAAGAGCTCAACGCGACCATCGTTATCAATATCAGCCACCTGAATCAAGCCAGCGTAGCGTGGCACATAGCCATCTTGCCCACATTGAACCGCGCTCTGTCCTACACAGGCAGAAACATTGACCAGCCCGTGGTGAGAGCCCGTCGATTGCGCTGGCAAGAAACCTTTGCCGCTATTGAGCTGGTAGTGCCAGCTGCGATCGTCACCCCCTGGCACAAACAGGTAGTCACGATAGCCGTCGCCATTGATATCCACAAAAAAGTGATAGACCAGGTTGGGAGCAAATTCATCCTCAATTCCGGCGCCGCCGCTGAGCAAAGTTACCTTGCTCACGCCGGGTTCTTCTGTTGAGCCGTTATTTTGGAGATATTCCGGCGCCAGCCAGGCCTGCTTCGTATTGTTTTGATTCAGCAAAATATCCGGATAGCCGTCTCCATTAATATCAGAGATATCAGCAATGGCGAGATAGGAATAAACGAAACCGGCGACGGAGTAGCCGGCAACTGGCAATTGCGCCAGCAATATGGGCTGCTGTTCAAATTGAATATTCGTAGCCGTCGAACGATTTGGGTAAAGATAAACCTCAGTATCCCCACCTGAGGTCGGCGTGGGATTTTTGACGACAATAATGTCAGTCCACGCATCCATATTAAAATCTGCCAGGTAGATCTTATGCCCAGCCATGGGCACATCAGAGAAATCCAACACGGGGTAGGATCCAGGAATGGCTTTAAAGTTACTGGAAGAGCATCCACCGCCATCATGCTCAACGGCTTTTATTACGCCATTTGAATCCACGCCAATCAGGTCCACCACGCCATTATTGTTAATATCTGCCTGATCGAATGCTGGCAACCCGTTCGCGGGTATTACATCAAGCAGCTGCGGAATCGTGACTCCCGTGGAAATCGGCGCGTCGCAGGTGCTCAGCTGCAGCTGGCGATTCACTGAAACACCGTTGGCGTCCGCAGTTACCTCGGAAACATAGGTGTCCTTGCGCCCATCACCGTCCAGGTCAGGCGCCATGCTAAGCTCGAAGGTCGTCAGGTTGCGTTCCGGATCGACTGTTTCACCCGCCGCGCCACTCTGTCCGTCGTCAGCGATTGAAGCCATCAACTCCTGAAGAACATGCGGATAGACATCGCCCAGGAATGTTTGTGAGTGCCCAAGCTCTAGAATCTCCTGATGCCGTCGCACCACCTCTTCTTGCAAACCTCGCCGGCTGGACGTGTGGCGCTTATCACCCACCTTAGAAGCTTTGATCTTGCCAGGGCTGCGGTCACTGCTTGTCGTCCTTGAAGCTGACCCGCTTGTAGTGGAAATGTCTTGCTCATAGCCCAACGGTGCGAGCTGAAGGCGCGTAGCCTCATTCGTCCAACCAAATTGGGTGGCTGGTAAACAAGTTTTAGCGGCTCCCTTATGGGCGCACTCGCTGACGGAATGGAGCATTAAGCGTCCCGTGGCCGCGCTGAACTCATAATCCAGTGAATATTCCCGCACCCGCTCAGAGTCCTCGCAGGGGTTAGAACTGCCAGCTTGGTCTATACAAGTCCGAACCTTATGCAAGCGTTGCGTCTGCTCCCTTAGCTCTCCGGCTATGTAGGTTTGAGAAAGATCACCCGCGCGCGCAACAGAATCGAACCGAACAGCCCGATTGCCAGCGGTGCCATTTCCCTTGGAATACTCAATCTGCCGGATCAACCACTCCCCTTCGCCTCCTTCGATATAGGAATAATTGATTTCGTTACCGGACCGATCCTCCTCCTGCGTCAAGAGCCAGGACAAGGTATTGGCCGTTGTCATGGCGCGGTAAGTTCTAACCACACCCGATTTGGCCTCTACAGAAAACCCACTTGAGGTTTTCTTTATACGACTGAAGCTATCTATTTCGGTGCGATATTCCGCACCTGCGCTCCAATAGCCGGCGCTGCTCCCATTGACATGAATCAGGCGCTTGCCGTCAAGACACAAGCGATCGCTGTCGGTGAAATCCACGGCGCCATGTAGGCCGTCTTGAGCAATGGTCTGTGGACAGCGAGAAATCCCAGAAAGGCCGGACAAAGACCAACCCACACCCAGCAGGCCGTTCCCACCCCTGCTGCTGTAGTTCAAGGACAAAGACGGCTGCATTCCCTGAATTCCCGGCGGCACTTTAATGGGAATAGTGAAGTTTGCAGAGCCGCCACTGACACCAGCGGTGCCCGCCAAGGCACCAACGGTCGCGTTATGCGATGAAGAGCCGCGATTTGGAAGAGGTGCGTCAGGCACATTAGCGATCGGCGCGGGTGTCACGGGCCGTGACGGCCTGCGCGTTCCGTACAGGTTGCCTTCCTCGTAAGTGACGGCAGGCTCTAGTATAAACACTAGCGGTGACTCCGCCTCAATACTCGTACCTGCCTCCAGATGAACGCCGCCGCTGGTACTACAGCCGAGGCAAATCCGGCCTGGCACATCTCCTGCTGCCGCGCACTCATAGGTCTCAACCGCCGCTCCCGGCCGGCTAACCTGCGTTTTAGCGCCCGCGTCAGCACATGCGAGGAATGCGTACTGCGCATCTATCGGAACGATATAGCGAGTATCCGCCAAGTACATGGGCAGGAAAGCAGAGGCGGAACCACCATCACCATCCGCCACCTGCACCGCACCAATTGGCTTATCCGCTTGAATATGCAGCGCCGAACCGGCGCCGTGCCCTGCTGCCGATCCGACCCCGCCGATAAGCTGGCTGTTGCCGCTATTTAGAACGTAATTGATCTGAGCTCCATTACTCGCTGTTACCGTGATGGTTGTATTGTCTTCCAACGCCCCCACGTGGGCTTGGGTGCTACGCATACCGAACAGCTCGGTAGCAACAGGTGCTACCACATATCCGTCCATCCCCTTTGATCCTCGTGCGGCCTGATGACCAACGAAGATGGGACGCGACGCGCGAATAATGGCCGCAATACCATTACCCGTGCCAGCGTTGTGCACCACCACCTCATTGGCTGGTAGCGTGATTGTTGTCGTGGTGCCTCCCACGGTAATCTCCGCCGTGGCATCCGCATCGCGACTTAGCAACAAATAGCTGTGCTCATCTCGCACCTGCGGAATCACAAAATCACGCCCCGCAAACTCACTGGATACGGGCGGCATGGTGTCCTTTTGCGAGAAGTACATACTGAGATCGTCCGACGCGGTGATGACACTGCCAGCGCTGAATGTGCCCGCTGGGATGGACAAGCTCTCACCTTCATTTAGCCAGTAATCATTACCCGCCGACAGAAAAGTCTCATTTACCAACCCATAGACCGAAAGGCTTGAACTACTTACGTCCGCGTCTAAGAGTACGTAGCTAACCTCACTATCGGAGGCCTCGGCTACCGCACGCAAGGCAAAGCCCGCCGTATCCTGCAGGGCGCCGTCTGAGACTCGTATCGTCACCGCATAAGTTCCAGCTGCCGCCGACAAGGTGCCGCTGATACGACAGGAATCATTCTGGTGGTTACTCACGGACAAGGCGGCCGGAAGCGAGCCCACGACGCTGCAACTAAAGTTCGGAGAATCATCCTGAACTGGCAAATCGATCTGCACAGTGTCACCAATACGGTATTGCTGATCCCCCGGGCTAAAGATTACCGGCGCCTGATTCGCATTCTGTACGCGCCAGGTAAACGAGTAAGACACGCTTGCACACGCGTCTTCAACTTGCATCGTCACCGAGTAATCACCGGCGCTTGCGACGATATTGCCCGTAATTACGCCAGTGGCAGCATTGACAGAAAGACCGGCGGGAAGGCCCTGAGCGCTGTAGCTGAGGGCATCACCATCACCATCAGTAGCGCTCGCGTCCAGGCTCACAGCGATGCCCACTGTACTAACTTGAGTCCCGATGGAAGGCGCCACCGGATTTAGGTTCGCATCACAGCGATTGACGCTGTATACCTCAAGGTCATCAATGGCCGCTTCGAGCAAGGTGCCAACCGCTGCATCGTCAGTCGCCTCAAACATGAGCCGTATGCTTTGACCAGCGAAAGCGGAAAGGTCGACTACCGCCTGCTCCCAAACTCCCGGAGCCACGGTAGCACTAGCGCGCTCTTCCAGTAGCAGTACGTCGCCGCCCGGAGCGACCGCCCAGGCCCGAAACCTATCACTGCTCCTGCTGCCCACGCGGTGAGCGAGATAATAATAAAAGGACAATTGCGTTCTATCCGCTACTGGAATTGGAATCAAGCCAGTCCAGGTAGAAGTGGTTCCGTTGTCAACATCATATGACCAATAGTTACTACCCGCTAAACCCTCCGTGACCATGGCCATACTGCCGGAAACCGTTTGGTTTTTTTGGATTTCAAAGCCCGAATTCCAGGTCGCCTCGGGATTTGCGCGCGTCCATCGTCCAAAGTTTTTAGTGTTCGCCCCATCGGTTCCGCGCGGGTCCTTCCACCAACCAGCATTGGACTCAAAATCCCGAAAATAGCGCCTCGTTGCGGTCGGCTGCCCCGAATACCATGCCAACTTGGGAGACCAGGCCGAACAACCTTCTACATTGCAGGCCTGGACGCTGTACTCGTAAACCCCGGAGGTGTGAGCTGCATTACTGAAAGAATATCCAGCATTGCTAGCGGCATCGATTTCCCAAGTGCGTGTGCCGTACTGTCCGCTTTCTTCGCGTAGCCGGAAAAATTCGACACTCTCGAAATCAACATGAGCCCACAGAATCTGATAATTGGTAGACACAGGGCTTACACGCAAACCGTGCAAGGCTCGCGGTGTCTCAGGAGCTGCCGGGACAATATCGTCAACCACCGTGAAGATTTCAGATTCAGCCAAAAGCTCTGAATTCGAACTGTTACCCATGCGCAGTTCAAACTGATAGCTCCCCGCTTCATTGACTTGCCAAGCCTGGTTGAGCATTACCGGGCTGGTGGAGGTCTTGAATTTACTTCGAGCGCCCTGTGCGTCGCGGACGAATACCGTAGCTGAAGGATAATCACCA
>JAOZKI010000111.1 GCA_029935455.1 Lysobacterales bacterium
ACGGTCCTGTTCGCGCCCGCGGCCATGTGCGAACAGGTGGAGGCAGAGGTGTAACAAGAGGTCTTCCTGCGCGAGGGGGCGTAAAAAGTAGCCCGGTAGTTGTGGTGCACGCTGTAAACAGGTTTGGAAATCCAATGCGCTGCTGAATAGCCCCCGGTTGCTCAGTCGATAGTGCACATCAAACCAGAGGGGCTGACGATCAAAACGCTCTCGGTAAGCCTGAAACTGCTTACGGCTCCGATGCCCGGGGTCGAAGTTGGCGAGCGTGTAGCCGGCCTCGGTCAGCAACATGGCGAGCGTTGCGGCCTGCTCAGGGTGAATCCAAATATCCATATCACAGCGGGGCCGAAGCCGGCCTACCGTGATTCCCAAAAGACTTAATGCGGCACCTTTCAGAATTAGCCCCGGAAATTTCTGTTGGGCTAACAGGGCGTCCAAACGCTGCAGGCTGTCAGTCTGGGCCAGATGCTGAGCCGCATCATGATGCGCCTGCTCTCGCAACAGGGCCCGTGTTTCTGAGCCCACACCCACAACATAACCCTGCTGCAGGCGGTGGTGCAGCAGGGCGGCGACTCCGTGATGGTGCAGCAAAGAAAACAGCAGGTTGCCACTAATGGGAGTCAGATCAAGCGGCCCGCGCGTCTTGTCCTGGGACAGGGCTGTAGCGATAAGTTGCCAGCTTTCCAGCGGTGCCTTGAGCGGTTTTGCCATGTTTGATCTCACGGGAGCGAAACCCAGTTTAACGTGCCAGCCAGGGCGCCATTGCTTACACTTGGCTCATGGCAGAGAGTGATGACATGTTACAACGCTATGCGGCCGGTGCTCGCGTGCTGAGTGAGATAGTGGACGATGAGGTGGTGCTCCTGGATCTGGGGTCTACCTGCTATTTCGGGCTCAACCCGGTGGGCGCCCTGGTATGGGAGTGCCTGATTCAGGGACAGACCGTTGAACAGGCTGTTGAAGCGGTGTTGGAGCGTTATCAGGTTCAGGCCGAACCGGTGCGCGCGGATGTGAGGGCGCTGGTGCAATCGTTACTGCAGCAGGGCTTGCTGATGCCCCGCCAAGAGCCGCAGGAACCGGGGCCAGTGAGATGATGAGTTACGGGGTGAGGCTGGCCGTGCACGGGGCGGCTATTGCTGCGCCCGATCGTATGCGGTCCGGACCAGTGTTAGCACAGAAAATGGGCTCTGAATGGGTTATCCTATGCCCGTTACGTTTGGGGTGGAGTGCTTGTGGGGCGTGAGACAGGTAAACAACTGGATTCAGGTTCAGCGGGGCTGAACAGCCGACGGGATCTGGTCAAAAAAGCAGGATACAGCGCGCCCGTGCTGGTTTTTCTTGGCGCTGCGGGCTTGTCCAATCGGGCGCGGGCCCAGTTCAATGGCCCCCCCAGCGCACCGGCCACAAGCAGCAACAGCCAGCTGGATGACGCGGAGGAGCGCCTGCTTCTGGAGTCGCAGGAAGCCGACCGGGAGTAATGGTTTGAGCGCGAGGAAGGGATAGGCCTCGTAGTCACGGTCTGGGGAGCGACCGATGGTATGCAAGGGGGGGAAGATGAAAGCATTGCAAGGCAGGCACATGGTAAGGGCTGCAGCACTGGTGGTCGCGCTAGGTCTATGCGGGCTGGCGGTGAGCGATGTCAGCCAGTCTCCAACCGTGTTTCCCGGTACCGGCGGGGATTCCGTGACCGGCGGTGGTCGTTGGTCTATCGTCACCAACGACAGCGTTGAGGGCGGCTTTAACTGCCCGGTGCAATTTTATCGTCTGAACTACCTGACCATGGAATGGGAGCTGTCCGATACGGTCGGGTCTACGCTGGCCAGTACCTGTGATGCGGGTCTCTATGGGGATGCCAGTTCGCTGGCTGGTGATGTGGTGGTGGTGGGCGCGCCCGGTTACAACAACAACGGGGGCTGCACAGGATTTCTTGGTCTTACTGACAACATACCCAACCGCGGGGGATTTGCCCTTTATCGTCTAACGGCTGAAACGCCACCCACCAGTGACTGGGTACGCCAGGATGGGCGTAATTGCACCAACGGTGTGATTCAGTTCGCCACGGAAACAGACAGTTCCCGCGATGATGACCCGCAGGTGTTTTTTGGCCGTTCCGTATCGATCACGCAAATCGGGGGCGATGATTACCGCCTTGTGATAGGCGCGCCAGGTTATAACAGCGGTGCCGGAAAAGTATACGTGTACAGCTATAGCGGCAACACGCTGACCCTGCTGGCCACGGCCACAGGTAGTGGCAGCGATGCGCTGGGTTCCGCGGTGACCATCAGCAGTGGTTTTGCGGACGGCACGGTCCGCGTGCTGGCGGGTGCGCCCGGTGCCAATGGAGGTGCGGGGGAAGGCCGAGTCTATGGCGTTGGCGCCACGCTGACGCTGGAACAGACCCTGACGCAGGCGGGATCCACGGGCTTGGGTACCGAGGTTTCCATTACCGAGCGTCAACTGCTTTTGTCAGCGACGAACGCGGCCTATATCTGGTCCGGAAACCCGGATCTTCCCATCGGATCCCGCTTTAGCTTTGCGCAGAACTTTGCGGGCAGTGGCGGTGGTGACGTTTCGCAAAGCGCTGGTATCGCGGCATTCGGTGCCAATGCCCCAACGGGTAGCGGAGCCGCGGTATTTAGAAACCCGCAAACCGATGACCTGGCGGACGCAGAGTTTGTTAATGCGGCGGCTGAAGTGGGTGACACGGGCAGCTTACTGGGCCTCGATATTCGAAAGACTCGAGAATACCTCTGGTTTGCCGATCCCGATGGCGGTCCCAGCAGTGAGGGCCAGGCGATCGTGTATGCGTTTCCCGCGGGGCAGGGGGGCTTTAATGACACCCCATTTCTCTACCGTCAGCGCAGCTTACCTTGCGATGTGGAAGGCCTGCGTCTGGACGAGGTTTTTTCCAGCCTGGGAACGTCTTTCGCCACTGATAACGTTAATGGCAAATACGACGTATTCCTCTACGACAGCAATAAGGCAGCCACCAACGCAACGCCCTACAAGCAACTGGCTGACGACTATGTGTTCGGGCCCGAAGACAGCAACTATTCCATCTGGATCGCTACTGATATAGCGCGCTACACGCCCATATCCGCTTGTAACGATTTCACTACGCCGGACAACTACGATGCCGCCAGCTCTCCCACGAACCTGCCACAAAATGGTGGCACGCCGTTCAGCACTGTGATCAGGGCCCAGTCCTACATAACCTTGCGTGCGGCAGCTATTGATCCAAAAGGTGGGCCAGATTTTGCGCGCCAGATGGTCAATACCCCCTTCCCGCGTGATTTTACCCTGGCAGATCTGCGCTATGTGGATGCGTCCGGCGTCATTAAGACGTTGGAGCAGGCTGAGGCAGCCAACGAACTGTCGGCGACGGTATATATCTACGACCCCGCAGGGAGTGGCTCCACTGCCCAGGGGTATCGTCCCGTGACCCCGGCGCGAACACCGCCATTTGATGACACGATTAGGGGTTATGAGGGGTTCTGGGTGGTGATCAAAGAAGATGGCATTGCAGGAAGTAATGATCAACGGCACGCCCTATTGGTACCGCAACCAGAATAGGCGTATCGTTTAGGCATCTGCCCGCTAGCAGGATCAAAACATGTTGCAAGACACGACAATAACGACACACGGCACGCGCTTTTCCCAAAAGGCGCTGGTTCTTCTTCTGTCCCTCTTCGGTTCCGCCTCACTCCAGGCGCAGGAGCAACTGGATTCCAAGGCGCGCGTGGATAGCTGGTATCTGCAAACGGTGGTGACTACGGAAGCCGGCGCAATAGACGAGCGTTCAGGAGTCATCGGTCGAATTTCCGGTGGCCGGACGGGTAAGGATGTGCACGATATTCCGGCCTTCGCCAGTGTTAATGGCGCGCCGGTCGCGGTCATTAGTCTCCGCGGGGCAGAGTGGGGTGACGATGCCGGTGAGTATCTGAGTGACTATCGCGCTCCTGGGCAGTCCGCAGCGAGTTGGGATCTGGTGGTAACCAGCAGTGACCCGCAGGCGGAAGTGACCTTGAGCTGGGATGGCTTGTATGCGATCAGCGGGTCCCAGTCCCGGGGCTTCGAAACGCGGCTGAGCAATAACAGCAAAACGCTCCGGTCGCTGCGTCTAATTGATCTTCAACGCGGCAAAGTGGTTCGCCGTGGGAGCAAAAAGGACGGCTCCATAAAAAGCTATACCTTTAATATGGGCGGTGAGAATGAGCGCCACTTTAGGTGGGTGCAAGGCAAGCCGACTGACGATGATTTTCTGGCCAGCCCCGTGCGGCTGGATACCTTGTCACCGTTGCCCGTGATCGATGAACAAAGCTTGACCGTGGCGGGGGAAATCGCCCCTCTCGGCAAGGGCAGTCGCGGGTTTTCCGGGCCGCCGTCACTGGGCATACAGCCAGGGCAGGGTGCTGCTGTGCCCCGGCGGGGCGACGATGCTTTGTCGCCCGGTAACCCGGCAAGTGCCCAACCCCTGTTCCAACCGGTCACGGAAGACGACACCCTTGAGAACTGATTGGTTGCTGGCCGATTTCTCCCTGCGCTTCGGTGACTGGCAAACGAAACCCTAGGTGCGCAAAGGTCCCCCTCTGCTGCCGGAGTGATGGCTGCGTCACCCGTTGGCGCGGTCTCAGCTTGCTTTCTCCGCCCCCCATGAGAACAAGAATTCTGCCGCCTCACTGGCCGACTTCCCGCCCGTCACGTCTTCAGGACACGGGACCCTGGTGCCCGGCGCCGCAGCCGACTGAAGGTCGGTGCCCAGCCTGGCTGGGTTTTCTTCCGACCTGGTCATTTGCAGGCCAACGCGCTTGAGCCCTATGTCGCGCTACCGCATCTTTAATCAGGTTATCGAATCGGCCTTTCCGCTTCCCGAACTGCCAGCGGCTAGCGGTGAGCCGCAGCTGGTCATTAGCGAGTACTCGCCGGCCACTGAGCAGGTGGAGCCATTTGAGCAGCGCTATGTGTGGCGCGGCCCTGATGGTGTCGAAATCTGTCGCGTATCGCGGCTGACCGGGTGTTATCAGTTTAGCTACCCGGATCAGGCGACGTTCTTGATACCCGACGCCGGTCACATGCTCTGTACACGGGCCTCGTCCTGTAGCCCTGAGACATTTCGGCATCTCCTCATCAATCAGGCAATCCCGCGACTCATGGCCCACCGAGGCCGATTAATTCTTCATGCCAGCGCGGTTTCCCTAAAAGCGGGCGAGTGCTTCCTGTTCCTGGGGGATAGCGGTTATGGCAAGTCAACCCTGGCCGCTTCCCTGTTGGCCGCGGGTGCGACCGTGCTGGCGGATGATTGCGTTGAGCTGAGCGTGCATCGTGGGCGTGTTTATGCCCGTGGTGCTTTCCCGGGATTGCGGCTGCGAGATGATAGTCAACGACAGGCCTTGCCCCCGCAACGTGAACTTATCCGCTCCATGGGGTACTACAACGGCAAACAGGTATTCCGTGTCGCGCAACCGCCAGATGATGGCTATCGCGTCACGCAGGCTTTTGTGCTGAATGATCCTTTATGCCCCGCGCCAGACCTAAGTCATCAACGCGTTGACGGAATGCAGGCGGTGATGACCATGCTGCGCGGCCTGTTTCGGCTGGATCCCGCAGAGGATAACGATCGAGGCCCGGAGTTCGCATCGGTCTGCGCGCTGTTTGCTGCTGGCCTGGAAGTGATTCAGG
>JAOZKI010000058.1 GCA_029935455.1 Lysobacterales bacterium
TCGGCGAATTCCATCACGAGCCGTTCCATCGTTTCGATGATGCCCTGGCGGAGGCCTACGAGGCCGGTCTGCTGGGTAAGGATCTGGCTGGTTCCGGCATCGATATGGACATTTATGGTGTGCTCGGCGCCGGCGCTTACATCTGTGGCGAAGAAACCGCCCTCATGGAATCGCTGGAAGGCAAGAAAGGGCAGCCGCGCTTCAAGCCACCGTTCCCGGCCAACTTTGGCCTGTACGGTAAACCGACCACCATCAACAACACGGAAACGCTGGCCTCGGTGCCGCACATTCTGCGCAACGGGGCTGACTGGTTCCTGAATATCGGCAAGCCGAACAATGGCGGGCCGAAAGTGTTTTCCGTCTCTGGCCACGTGGCCAAGCCGGGCAACTTTGAAATTCCGCTGGGTACGCCGTTCCCGGAGTTGCTGGAAATGGCTGGCGGCATGCGCAATGGCAATGCATTAAAGGGCGTGATTCCCGGCGGTTCTTCCATGCCGGTACTACCCGCCGACGTCATGATGGACACCACCATGGACTATGACTCGATCGGCAAAGCCGGCTCGGGCCTGGGTTCCGGTGCGGTCATCGTGATGGACGAAACCACCTGCATGGTGGGGGCCTGCACCCGCATCGCACGCTTCTATCACATGGAGTCCTGCGGCCAGTGCACGCCTTGCCGTGAGGGAACGGGCTGGATGCACCGGGTGCTGCAGCGCATTCTTGATGGCAACGGTACCCGGGAAGATCTGGGGCTGTTGAAATCGGCAGCGGGTCAGATTGAAGGGCACACGATCTGTGCCTTCGGCGAGGCCGCAGCCTGGCCGGTGCAGGGCTTCCTGCGTCACTTCTGGCATGAGTTTGAATACTTCGTAGACCACAAACGTTCCATCGTTGCTGGTGTTGGGGAGAAAGCCGCATGAGTGCCGTCGTCGACCAGGAGATCGAAATGGTCAACATCGAGGTGGATGGCATTCCCCTCGAAGTACCGAAGAACTCCATGATTATCGAAGCAACGGACAAGGCAGGTATTGCCGTTCCGCGCTTCTGCTATCACCGCAAGCTCACCATTGCCGCCAACTGCCGCATGTGTCTGGTGGACGTGGAGAAAGCGCCAAAACCCCTGCCGGCCTGCGCCACGCCGGTCATGGATGGTATGAAGGTTTACACCCAGTCCAAGCGCGCCGTGGATGCGCAGCATGGGGTGATGGAATTCCTGCTCATCAACCATCCGCTGGACTGCCCCATCTGTGATCAGGGCGGTGAGTGCGAGCTGCAGGATATGGCCATGGGCTATGGCCGCTCCGTATCGCGCTTTACCGAGCGCAAGCGTGTGGTCAAGGATAAGAACGTTGGTCCATTGATTCAGACCGACATGACGCGCTGCATTCACTGCACGCGCTGTGTGCGTTTTCTGGAAGAGATTGCCGGTACCAGTGAGATGGGCGGTTCAGGCCGTGGCGATCGCACGGAGATCGGCACCTGCCTGGAGACCAGCATTGATTCCGAGCTGTCCGGCAACGTCATTGATCTGTGCCCGGTGGGCGCGCTGACCAATAAGCCGTTCCGCTACTCGGCCCGATCCTGGGAACTGGTGGCCCAGCCGACCCATGCGATTCACGATGGTGTGGGTTCCGCGCTCTACTACCACACGCGCCGCGGCGATGTGATGCGAGCGGTGCCGCGTGATCAGGAAACGCTGAACGAATCTTGGCTCAGCGATCGCGATCGCTACAGTCATTTTGGCCTGTATGCGGAAGACCGTGTGCAGCGTCCGGCCATCAAGCGCGATGGCGTCTGGGTTGACGTCAGCTGGGACGAGGCTTTCGCTGCTGCCCAGGGTATCTTGCAGGCACAAGCGGGTGAGCAACTGGGTATCCTCATGTCCCCCAGCGCCAGTTCCGAGGCCTATTTCCTGGCCCGACGGCTGGCTGATGGCCTCGCCTGTGGCCATATCGACCATCGCCTGCGGGAAGCCGATTTTGCTGACGACGGTTTTCGTCCGACCACTTTCGCGGCACCGATCGCAGCGCTGGAAGCCAGCGATGCGATCCTGCTGATTGGCTCAAATATCCGTCACGAGGCGCCCATTCTCGGCCACCGGGTGCGTAAGGCCAGTCTGGCCGGCGCCAGCATCTACGCGCTGAACCCGGTGGACTGGAACTTCCACTTTGATCTGGCCGACGGCATGATCGCCGCGCCGCAGGAAATGGTGGCCGAACTGGCTGCCCTTGCCCAGGCCGTGGCCGAGGTCAGCGGCAAAGCCCTGCCGGAAGCGCTGCAGCCCGCGCTGGGCAGCGCTGATGTTGCTGCCTACCGCGCCATGGCGGAAGGTCTGTGCAAGGCCAGCAAGCCCAGCGTTATTGTGGGTCAGGCGGCCATGACCCACGGTCAGGCCAGCTGGCTGCGGCAACTGGCGCGTTGGCTGGCAGAGGCCAGCGGTGCGGCCCTGAATCTGTTGCCCTATGGCGGCAATACCACGGGCGCTGTTGCCATGGGGGCTGTGCCGCAGCATGGCGGTTTGAATGCCGTCGATATGCTGGCGCAGCCGCGCAAAGCCTATCTGCTGTGGGATCTGGAACCGGCACGAGACCTCGATAATCCGGCGCGCGCCATGCAGGCGCTGGGGCAGGCGGAAGGCGTGGTCGCGGTCACGTCCTATGCCAGTGATGCGCTACTGGAGGTGGCTCATGTGCTACTGCCGCTAGCAGCCGCGCCGGAAACGGAAGCGTCCTATATGAATCTGGAAGGTCAGCGTTTTGCTGTACGACCGGCGGGTCGCGCCCTGGGCGAGTCACGTCCCGGTTGGAAAATCTTGCGTCGTCTGGGAGAAGCCTGCGACCTGCCCGGCTTTGACCAGGTGGACCTGGCTGAAATCCGGGCCGCCATGCCTGAAACGGCGCCCGCACTTGCGGCTGACATAGCTACTCTGGAAGCGCCGCTACCCGCCTCAGGGCTCTACCGTTTTGGCGCCGTCCCCATGTATGCCGTAGATGCTATGTGTCGGCGTTCACCGGCGCTGCAGTCCACGGTGCACGCAAAGGGAGCCGACGAAGTGCGGCTTAATCCTGCGGATGCTGGGTCTCTGGGTCTCAAGGACGGTGATCATGCGCAGGTTAGTCAGGGCGGCGAGGCCCAAACCCTGCGCGTGAAGCTGTCGACCAGCCTGCCTCCGGGCGCTGTTGCTGTGGCCGCAGCCACTGCAGAAGCTGAAGTGCTCGGTGCGGCCATGGGACCAATTACCGTGCAAGCGAAAGAAGGAGCCGCCGGCTGATGGACGCCCTGCTTGAATTGATCTGGATCGTTGCGAAGATCCTGATGATTACCGTGCCGTTGATTCTGACGGTGGCGTACTTTACCTATGCGGAGCGGCGCGTTATCGGTTTCATGCAGGCGCGCATGGGTCCGAACCGGGTGGGTATTTTTGGCTTTAGCCTGTGGGGGCTGGCACAACCCTTTGCGGATGTGTTCAAGCTGCTGCTGAAAGAGATCGTGTTGCCGGCCAACGCCAACCGCTTTCTCTTCTTTTTGGCGCCGATCCTGACTCTGGCGCCGGCATTTGCGGCCTGGGCTGTGATTCCCTTCAGCGATACGCTGGTGTTGGCGGACATTGATGCGGGGGTCCTGTACCTGCTGGCCATGATGTCCATCGGTATCTACGGCATTATCATCGCCGGCTGGGCCTCCAACTCGCAGTACGCCTTTCTGGGCGGCCTGCGCTCAGCGGCGCAGATGGTGTCCTATGAAATCGCCATGGGTTTCGCCCTGGTAGGCGTGCTGGTCATGGCCGGGACGCTCAACCTGAACGAGATTGTGCGAGCACAATCGGGCGGTATCTTTGACTGGTTCTGGCTGCCCCTGTTTCCGCTGTTCATCGTCTACTGGATCTCTGGTGTCGCGGAAACCAACCGCGCGCCCTTTGATGTGGCCGAGGGCGAATCAGAGATCGTGGCTGGTTTCCATGTGGAGTATTCCGGTGCCGCCTTCGCCGTATTTTTCCTGGCGGAATACGCCAACATGATCATGATCTCCTGTCTGGTGGCGCTGTTCTTCCTGGGTGGCTGGCTGTCTCCGTTCCAGGGCATGCCGGTGCTGGGAGACACCATTCTGGCTCAGGGTGGCATCCACTGGTTCCTGGCCAAGTCCGCGTTCTTCATGTTTTCGTTTTTGTGGCTGCGTGCCACCTTCCCGCGCTATCGCTATGACCAGATCATGCGCCTGGGCTGGAAGGTGTTGGTGCCGATTGCCATTGCCTGGGTGCTGGTGTCCGCTGCCATCAAGCTCTCCGGTGCTGTGATTCTGGGGTCCTGACCATGTCTGCCGTAACCCGTTACTTCAAATCGCTGATGCTGCTGGAACTGTTGGGTGGCCTAAGCGTCACGCTGCGCCAGTTTTTCCGGCCCAAGTTCACCGTACGCTATCCGGAAGAGAAAACGCCGAAGTCCAATCGTTTTCGTGGACTGCATGCGCTGCGCCGTTATCCGAACGGTGAAGAACGCTGTATTGCTTGCAAACTGTGCGAGGCGGTTTGCCCGGCGTTGGCCATCACCATCGACTCGGAGCGCCGCGAAGACGGTACGCGCCGCACCACGCGCTACGACATTGACCTGTTCAAATGCATCTACTGTGGCTTCTGTGAGGAATCCTGCCCGGTGGACTCGATCGTGGAAACCACCTTCCATGAGTATCACTTCGAAAATCGTGGTGAGAATATTATGACCAAGCCCAAACTGCTGGCCATCGGTGACCGCTTGGAAGCGCAGATTGCGGCGGACAAACAACAGGATGCGGCCTACCGATGATTTTTGGAATTGATATCACCGTCGCGCTGTTCTACTTGTTCGCGACGCTTATGATCGCCGCCGCTCTGGCCGTCATCAGTACCCGCAACCCGGTGTACTCGGCCCTGTTTCTGGTGCTGACTTTCTTCACTGCCGCCGCGCTGTGGATTCTCATGCAGGTTGAGTTTCTCGGGATTGTGCTGGTGGTGGTCTACGTGGGCGCTGTGATGGTGCTGTTCCTGTTCGTGATCATGATGCTGGACATGAACCTCGCGCCACTCAAGTCCGGATTTATTCGTTACCTGCCCATCGGTATTGGCGTGGCGCTGGTGATGGCCGGCGAATTGCTGCTGGTACTGTGGGCGCGGGGCCGTTTCGGCGCCGAGCAGTTTCCGATCCCGGCCGATCGTGCGGCTGATTACAGCAACACGGAGGCGGTCGGCGAGTGGATGTACACGCAGTTCCTGCTGCCCTTCGAGGTCGCAGGCATCATTCTGCTGGTTGCCATTGTGGCGGCTATTGCCTTGACCCAGCGGCGTCGTACCGATGCGCTGGTGCAGAGCCCGGCCCGCCAGGTGCGCGTCAAGCGTGATGAGCGGGTTCGTCTGGTGAAAATGAAATCCGAAGCGCCGGCACAAGGCGACAGGACGTAAAACATGATAACCCTTGCGCACTATCTGACGCTGGGTGCCATTTTGCTGTGTATCAGCGTGGCCGGCGTCTTTTTGAATCGAAAGAACGTGCTCATTCTGCTCATGTGCATCGAGTTGATGCTACTGGCAGTGAATATGAACTTCGTGGCTTTCTCACGTTTCATGGACAACCTGGATGGGCAGGTGTTCGTATTCTTCATTCTTACCGTGGCGGCTGCTGAAGCGGCCATCGGTCTGGCCATTCTGGTGGTGCTATTCCGCAACCGCTCCACCATTAATGTCGAAGAACTCGACGAGTTGAAGGGGTAGGGCGATGGATCTCAAAACCCTGTTGATTGTGATCCCGCTGCTGCCGCTGTTCGGCGCCATAGTGGCTGGTCTCGGCCGTCATGTTGTGGGCCGGGCCGGTGCGCACTGGGTAACGATTCTGGCCGTAGCCGCGTCCTGTGCCCTGTCCGTCAACGTGCTGTACCAGCAGATTTTTGCCGGCCTGGAGACGCTGAATTTCAGCGTTTACACCTGGATGGTGGTGGAAGGCGTAACCTTTGAGGTGGGCTTTCTGGTTGACCACCTCACCTCCCTGATGATGTGCGTGGTGACGTTTGTCTCCCTCATGGTGCACATCTACACCATCGGCTATATGCAGGATGATCCGGGTTACCAGCGCTTCTTCGCGTACATCAATCTGTTCACCTTCGCCATGCTGATGCTGGTCATGTCGAACAACTTCATGCAGCTGTTCTTTGGCTGGGAAGCGGTGGGCCTGGTGTCCTATCTGTTGATCGGTTTCTGGTTCAAAAAGGAAACGGCCATTTTCGCCAATATGAAGGCGTTTCTGGTCAACCGAGTGGGCGATTTCGGCTTTCTGCTGGGTATCGCGGCGGTGCTGATGACCTTTAACTCGCTGGACTATGCGGAGGTCTTCGCGGCGGCTCCAGAGGCGGCGACGGACACGATTGCTCTGATTCCCGGCGTGGACTGGAACCTTATGACGGTGATCTGTGTGTGCCTGTTTATCGGTGCTATGGGTAAATCGGCGCAGGCCCCGCTGCACGTCTGGCTACCGGACTCCATGGAGGGCCCGACACCGATCTCTGCCCTGATCCACGCGGCCACCATGGTCACGGCCGGTATCTTCATGGTGGCGCGCATGTCGCCCCTGTTTGAGATGAGTGAAGCGGCGCTGAGCTTCGTGATGTTGATCGGCGCCTTTACGGCGCTGGCCATGGGCGCCATCGGCATTGTGCAGAATGACATCAAACGCGTAGTGGCGTACTCGACCCTATCTCAGTTGGGTTACATGACGGTTGCTCTGGGTGTATCCGCCTACTCGGCGGCCATCTTCCACCTCATGACCCATGCCTTCTTTAAGGCGTTGCTGTTCCTGGGGGCGGGCTCGGTCATTATTGCCATGCACCATCAGCAGGACATGCGCTACATGGGCGGCCTGCGCAAATACATGCCGATTACCTGGCTGACCGGATGGTTGGGGACGCTGGCACTGGTCGGTTTTCCCTTTTTCTCGGGCTACTACTCCAAGGACGCCATCATTCTTTCCGTGGGCGCGTCCGAACGCTTCGGCAGTGACCTGACCTACTGGGCCGTTGAGTTGGGTGTGTTCATAACAGCGCTGTACAGTTTCCGGCTGCTTTACCTCACCTTCCATGGGCCGGAGAAATTCCAGGTGGTGCCGGGCGCTGATCCGCATGCGCACCTGCCCGACGGGCAACTGGCTCATGCACCCCATGAGAGCCCGCTGGTGGTGACCATTCCGCTGGTGCTGCTGGCCATACCGTCGGTGCTGATAGGCTTCTTCACCATGCAGCCGATTCTGTTCGGCGGTTGGCTGTCGGATGCGATTACCGTGAATCCGGCCAACGATGTGGTGGCCCGAATTGGTGCGGATATTGATGGACCCGTGGGCATGGCGCTGCATGGTTTTGTGACCCTGCCCTTCTGGCTGATGATGGGTGGTTTGACCCTGGCCACGGTGATCTACCTGTTCCGCCCGTCCATCGCGGAGGCGGTCAAGGCGCGCGCCGGCTTCCTGTACCGCTTGCTGGACAACAAATACTATTTCGACCAGTTCAACCAGAAGGTGTTTGCCGATGGCACGGTCAAGCTGGGTCGTGGGCTCTGGAGCAAATTCGACGCCGGCTTTATTGACGGCTGGCTGGTGAATGGGTCGGCCAGGCTGGTTGCTTATGTGGCCGGCTTCGTGCGTCGCTGGCAAACGGGCTTCCTTTACGACTATGCCTTTTCCATGATTATCGGTTTGATCGCCATTCTCGGCGTCTGGGTGGTGCTCTGATGATGCCGCTTCTGAGTATTCTCATTTGGCTGCCGATTGTCGGCGGTGCTCTGGTGCTGGCGCTGGGAGAACAGCGCGCCAATGCCGCACGCTATCTGTCCCTGCTGATTGCCGGCGCGACGCTGGCCCTGTGTGTGCCGCTGTATATGGGCTTCGACAACAGCACGGCGGCCATGCAGTTTGTGGAACAGAGCGTCTGGATCGAAACCTTCAAGGTTAACTATCACCTGGGTATCGATGGCTTTTCCCTACCGCTGATCCTGCTGACGGCTTTCTTTGGCCCGCTGGTGGTGCTGGGCGCCTGGGAAGTGGTGCAGGACAAGGTGCATCAGTACATGGCAGCCTTCCTGATCATGGAGGGTCTGATGGTGGGTGTCTTTGCGGCGCTCGACGGTCTGCTCTTCTATGTGTTCTTTGAGGCCATGCTGATCCCCATGTTTCTGGTGATCGGTATGTGGGGTGGACCCCGCCGCGTCTACGCGACCATCAAGTTCTTCCTGTATACCTTCCTGGGCTCCGTGTTCATGCTGGTTGGCATTATCTACCTGTACAACCAGGCCGATAGCTGGAACATCATGGATTGGCACGCGCTGCCGCTGACCCTGCAGGAGCAGATTTGGCTGTTCCTGGCCTTCTTTGCTGCTTTTGCGGTCAAGATCCCCATGTTTCCCGTGCATACCTGGTTGCCGGACGCGCACGTTGAGGCACCCACGGGGGGCTCGGTGGTGCTGGCGGCCATCATGCTGAAGATCGGTGGTTACGGCTTTGTACGCTTCAGTCTGCCCATCGCCCCGGATGCCAGCGCCGCTTTGGATGGTTTCGTTATTGCCCTGTCGCTGATCGCCGTGGTCTATATCGGCTTCGTGGCGCTGGTGCAGAAGGACATGAAGAAGCTGATTGCCTACTCCTCTATCTCGCACATGGGATTTGTGACCCTGGGAATCTTTATTGCCTTCAGCATCTATCGCAATTCCGGTTCCATGCATGGCGCAGGTCTTGGTATGGAGGGCGCCATGGTGCAAATGGTGTCCCATGGCTTTATCTCCGGGGCCCTGTTCCTGTGCGTGGGTGTGCTTTATGACCGCGTACACAGCCGTGAAATCTCCGCTTACGGTGGCGTGGCGAACACCATGCCGTGGTTTGCGTTTTTTGCCGTGTTGTTTTTCATGGCCAATTCGGGGCTGCCGGGTACCAGTGGCTTCGTGGGTGAATTCATGGTGATTCTGGCGTCCTTCCGCGCCAATTTCTGGTACGCCTTCGCTGCCGGTCTGACTCTGATCCTTGGCGCTGCCTACAGTCTTTGGCTGGTGAAAAGGGTGGTGTTTGGTGAGGTTGGAAATGCCAATGTGGAGGCGCTGGAAGACATTAACGGTCGGGAAGCCGTCATGCTTTCATCGCTGGCGTTCATGGTGCTCCTGGTGGGCCTTTGGCCGGCGCCGCTGGTGGACATGATGCATGTTTCCGTCAACCAGCTCCTTGAGCAAATTGCTGTCAGCAAAATTAATTAGGCGAAAAGAACCGATATGAATGCTTCAATGCTGATTGCCGCGCCGGAACTGCTGGTCCTGATCATGGGCTGCGTGGTGCTCTGCGTGGATCCGTTTTTACGCGAAGAACGCCGCGGTATTATTCACATGCTGGGTATGCTGACCCTGTTGTTGGCGGCCATCATAACGCTCCGTCACGAGCCTGCCGGGGCAGGTCAGGCCGCGGTGACGGCCTTTAATGGGGCCTTCATCAGCGACCCCATGAGCGATGTGCTGAAACTCTTCGCCTACGCCACGCTGGGCCTGGTGTTCGTGTATGCCAAACACTATCTGCGTACCTTTAACCAGTTCCGCGCCGACTATTACACGCTCAGCCTGTTCGCCCTGCTGGGCGTGATGCTGCTGATTTCTGCCAATAGCCTGGTAATGGTTTACCTCGGTCTGGAGCTGACCTCGCTGGCTTCCTACGCACTGGTGGCCCTGAATCGCCAGTCCGCGCGTGGCTCGGAAGCCGCCATGAAGTATTTCGTGCTCGGATCCATGGCCTCCGGATTGCTACTGTATGGCATGTCCATGGTTTACGGTGCTACCGGTTCCCTGGCATTGCCGGTGATTGCCGAGTCGCTTGCCGCCAACGGCACGGACGATGTGCTGCTGATCGTCGGCCTGGTTTTCATGGTCATCGGCATTGCTTTCAAACTGGGCGTGGTGCCTTTCCATATGTGGGTGCCGGATGTCTACGACGGCGCGCCACTGGCGGCAACGCTCTTTATCTCCACCGTACCGAAGCTGGCCGCTTTCGCCATGGCTTACCGCATTCTCGCGGTGGGGCTGGGTGAGATGCAGGCGGATTGGCAGCAGATGCTGGCGGCCCTGGCGCTGGCGTCGCTGATTATCGGTAACCTCACGGCCATCATGCAGACCAATATTCGTCGCATGCTGGCCTACTCGACGGTCGGCCATATGGGCTTCGTGCTGCTGGGCATGCTGCCGGGTACGGCCACCGGTTATGGCGCTTCGCTGTTTTATATCGTGGCCTATGCGCTGATGTCTGCCGCTGGCTTTGGCATGCTGGTGCTGCTATCCGGGCGCGGTGTGGATTGTGAGCAGCTGGACGATCTGAAAGGGCTGAATCGCCGCAATGGCTGGTATGCGGCCATCATGCTCATGGTCATGTTCTCCATGGCGGGCGTGCCTGTATTCGTCGGTTTCTTTGCCAAACTGTGGGTGATCAAGGCGGTGCTGGATGCGGGCATGGTTAATCTGGCCGTAGCGGCGGTGATTTTCTCCGTGATTGGTGCCTTCTATTATCTGCGGGTGGTAAAGGTGATGTACTTCGACGAGCCGGCGACGGAAACCCGGTTTGAACCGCCCGTGGACTTCAGTGCAGCGATTTCACTGAACGGGGTTCTCATGTTGGGACTGGGCGTTCTGTCGGGCAGTCTGTTGGCATTGTGCACCAACAGCTTCCTGCTCTGAGACCCGTCACAAGATTCCATCGTCACGGGGCTTGACCCTATGGGTCTGAAGCCGTAACATGCGCATCCTTGCTGATGCGGGGTGGAGCAGTCTGGCAGCTCGTCGGGCTCATAACCCGAAGGTCGCAGGTTCGAATCCTGCCCCCGCTACCAAGTTTTGAAGGTTTCTCGTGACGAGCTCGGGAAGCCGCTAAAAAGGGCCCAGCAGGGCCTTTTTTATTGGGCCGCCCCCAGGGGATGGCCGCTGTGCGAATAATGGAAGATGCAATGATTCGATAACGGCCTCATTTGCCCACCGCTGCGCGTCGAGTAGGACTCGGGTGCCGCTTTGGGTTGGTTTCGGTGCACCGTACCCTGCACCGGTAACAGGGGCCTTGCGCCCTTTTTTTGTGCGCGCTGAACAGGGCTACAGGGGCTTTGGCCCGATGGAAAAACGATGAGCAGTAACCGACTGATTGAATTACTACAGCCGCTGGTGGAAGCGCTGGGCTACGAATTTGTGGGCCTGGAGTATCAGAAGAATCCACAGCATGCTTTGCTGAGGATTTATATCGATGGCCCCGAAGGCGTCGGTCTTGAGGACTGTGAGACGGTCAGTCGGGAAGTGGCTGCGCAGCTGGATGTGGAAGACCCCATCGCCGGCCACTACAACCTGGAAGTGTCCTCGCCGGGCCTGGACCGTCCCCTGTTCACACCGGAGCAATATGCTCAGTTTTTGGGCTATGAGGCCAAGCTGACCAGCTTCGCGCCGGTGGACGGACGGCGCAAATTCAAGGGTGAATTGCTGACCGTAGAAAGTGACACGGTCGCTATTGAGGTAGACGGCGAGACCTATACGCTGTCTTTTGACAACATCGCCAAAGCGCGCCTCGTACCGGACTACGACGCGCTTATGGCAGAAAGAAAAGAGTGATCGGTTTGATCACACCCACGTTGACGGGGAAGTACCGAAAATGAGTAAAGAGATTCTGTTGGTCGTAGACGCTGTTTCCAATGAGAAGGGCGTTGGCAAAGACGTGATTTTTGATGCGCTGGAAGCTGCCCTGGCATCCGCAGCCAAGCGCCGTAGCGGTGAAGAAATCGGCGTGCGTGTTGCGATTGATCGGGAAACGGGCGAATACGAAACGTTTCGGCGCTGGGAAGTGCTGGAAGATGAGGCGGAGATCGAGTTTCCCGAAGCCCAGTACACGCTCAGCCAGGCCCAGGAGCGGGAAGCGGATATTGAGGTGGGTGGTTTTATCGAGGAATCGATGGAAAACCCCGAATTCGGACGTATTGCCGCGCAGACGGCCAAGCAGGTCATCGTGCAGCGTGTTCGCGAAGCAGAACGCGCGCAGGTGGTAGAGGCCTATCAGGATCGTGCGGGTGAACTGATCAACGGCATTGTGAAGCGCATCGAGCGAGGCAATGTGTATCTGGATCTGGGCGGCAACGCAGAGGCCTTCGTGGCCCAGCGTCACATGATTCCCGGTGAGACCGTGCGTCCCGGGGACCGCCTGCGGGCCTTCCTTTATGAAGTCCGCTCAGAGCTGCGTGGCCCGCAGCTGTTCGCCAGCCGCACCATCAAGGAATTTTTGATGGCGCTGTTTGAACTGGAAGTGCCGGAAATTGGCCAGGAGCTGATCAGCATCATGGGCGGTGCCCGTGATCCCGGTCGTCGCGCCAAGATTGCCGTGCAGTCCAATGACCCACGTACCGATCCGATCGGTGCCTGCGTGGGTATGCGCGGTTCCCGCGTGCAGGCCGTGTCCAACGAATTGGCCGGTGAGCGGATCGACATCATTCTCTGGGACGATAACCCGGCCCAGTTTGTGATTAACGCCATGGCGCCGGCCGAGGTAGCCGCCATCGTGGTGGACGAGGAGAGCAAATCCATGGACATCGCCGTGGAAGAGCCGAACCTCTCGCAGGCAATCGGACGTGGTGGTCAGAACGTGCGTCTGGCCAGCGAGCTGTCTGGCTGGGAGCTCAATGTCATGACCGTTGAAGACGCGGAGGCGAAGGGTGAGGAAGAAGCCCAGAAGCTGGTGATGCGCTTTATGGAGCGTCTCGACGTGGATGAGGATGTGGCCACGATTCTCGTGCAGGAAGGCTTCAGCAGCGTGGACGAGGTTGCTTACGTGCCGGAAGCTGAACTGTTGGATGTAGAAGAGTTCGATGAGGACATGGTGACGGAATTGCGCCGTCGCGCCCGTGATGCGCTGCTCACGCAGCTGATCGCCAAGGAAGAAGTGCTGGACGAAAACAAGCCGGCTGATGATTTGCTGGCACTGGACGGTATGAACGAGCGGCTGGCCTTCCGTCTGGCGGAACGCGGTGTTCGTACGCAGGAAGACCTGGCCGAGCTGGCCGTAGATGAACTGCAGGAAGTGGACGAGCTCGATGACGAAGCCGCCGCTGCCCTGATTATGGCTGCCCGCGAACCCTGGTTCGCCGAGGACGCGGAAGACGCAACGCAGGACCAGGCCTGATTTAAGGGCCTGAACAGGAGCTCAGCATGTCGAAAGTAACCGTTTCACAACTCGCCGAGGTGCTCGGTGTCAGCGTCGAGAAGCTGCTCGGTCAGCTCAACGAGGCTGGCATTGAAGCCCAGTCCGGCGACGAAGCCGTCTCCAATGACGACAAGAAGAAACTGCTCGCCCACCTGCGTGCCAGCCATGGTAAATCCGAATCGGATGCCACGGCGCCACGCAAGGTGACGCTGAAGCGCCGCTCGGTAAGCGAGCTGCGCATCCCCGGCAGCGGTCCGCGTGCCGCTACCAAGACGGTCAACGTGGAGTTCCGCAAGAAACGCACTTACGTGAAGCGTGACCAGCTGGACGCGCACCAGACGGAAGATCCGGAGCGTGAGGCGGCCCGGAAGGCGCTGGAAGAGTCCCGTGCCCAGCGTGAGGAAGAAGCCCAGCGCGTGCAGGCTGAACAGGAGGCCAAAGATCGCCAGCAGGCGGAGGAAACCGCGCGCGTAGAGGCGGAAAAAGCGGCCCGAAAAGAGCAGGAAGAACAGGCCCGACGGGAAGCAGAAGAAGCGGCCCGCAAGGCGGAAGAACAGCGCGCAGCGGAAGAGAAAGCGCGTAAGGCTGAAGAAGAGAAGGCGCGCAAATTCGCTGAGTCGCAGCGCAAACGCAAGAAAGAAAAGAGTGCGCCGGCCACCCGCTATGGCCGCGACAAACTGCACGTGGCCGGTGGCGCGGCGAACCGTCGCCGTAAGCCGACACGCCGCATGGCGCCGTCTTCCAGCGCGCGCCCCAGCGAGCATGGTTTCTCTCGCCCCACCGCGCCCGTCGTCCGGGAGATTGCGGTACCGGAAACCATCACCGTGGCCGAGCTGGCCAAGTTGATGGCGGTGAAGGCCGGCGAAGTGATCAAGGTGCTCATGGGCATGGGCATGATGGTGACCATTAACCAGCCGCTGGATCAGGACACGGCCATTCTCGTGGTCGAGGAAATGGGTCATGAGGCCAAGCAGGCTGAGGCCAAGGACATCGAGCAGGAACTGCTGGCGGAAGAGCATGAGGATGCCGGTGATGCGGTCACGCGCCCGCCCGTGGTAACGGTTATGGGCCATGTGGACCATGGCAAGACCTCCTTGCTCGACTACATCCGGGAGTCCCGTGTAGCGGCCGGCGAGGCCGGCGGCATTACGCAGCACATCGGTGCCTACCATGTGGAGACACCAAAGGGCGGCATTACCTTCCTGGATACGCCCGGCCATGCCGCCTTTACGGCCATGCGTGCGCGCGGTGCCAAGGCCACGGATATCGTGATTCTGGTGGTCGCTGCCGATGACGGCGTCATGCCCCAGACGGAGGAGGCCATTCAGCACGCGCGTGCCGCAGAGGTGCCGCTGATCGTGGCCGTGAACAAGATGGACAAGCCGGAAGCGGATATGGAACGGGTGAAGTCCGAGCTGGCGGCGAAGGAAGTGGTGCCCGACGACTGGGGCGGTGAAGAGCAATTCATCCCGGTCTCGGCCATGACCGGCGACGGCGTTGATGATCTGCTGGAGGCGATTTCGCTGCAGGCGGAACTGCTGGAACTGACCGCCGTGGCCGATCGCTCTGCCCGCGGCATTGTGATTGAATCCAGCCTCGACAAGGGCCGCGGTCCGCTGGCCACGGTGCTGGTGCAGGAAGGCACGCTCAAGCATGGCGACACCATGCTGGCCGGTCAGGAAATCGGGCGCGTGCGTGCCATGTTTGATGAAACCGGTAGCAAGGTCACGGAAGTGGGGCCGTCCATGCCGGTGCAGGTGCTGGGTCTCTCCGGCGTGCCCATGGCGGGTGACGAAGTGCTGGTCGCTGCGAACGAGCGTAAAGCGCGTGAAGCCGCTTCCCAGCGTCAGGATCGGTCCCGCGAAGGGCGTTTGGCCCAGCAGCAGGCGGCCAATCTGCAGAACCTCTTTGAGAGCATGGGTAAGGATGAGCAGCTGCAGGTCAACCTGCTGGTGCGCGCCGACGTGCAGGGTTCCGTGGAAGCGCTGCGTGACGCACTGGTCAAGCTCAGCAATGACGAAGTGAAGGTCAACATTGTGGCCTCTGGCGTGGGTGCCATTACCGAGTCTGACGCCTCGCTGGCACACGCTTCCGGCGCCATCATCATTGGCTTCAACGTACGTGCCGATGCTTCGGCGCGCAAATCGATTCAGGAAAACGATCTCGATTTGCACTATTACAGCGTGATTTACGATGCCATCGACGAGGTCAAGGCAGCCATCTCCGGCATGCTGGGTACGGAGACCCGCGAGAGCATCATTGGTCTGGCACAGGTCAAGGACGTGTTCCGTTCTTCCAGCCATGGCCCCATCGCGGGCTGTCTGGTGCTCGAGGGTGTGGTGCGCCGTGACAACCCGATTCGCGTGCTGCGCGATAACGTGGTGGTCTTCGAAGGCGAGCTGGAATCACTGCGCCGCTTCAAGGACGACGTGAAGGAAGTCCAGTCCGGTACCGAGTGCGGTATCGGCGTGAAGCAGTACAACGATGTGAAGCCCAACGACCAGATCGAATGCTTTGAGCGGGTCGAGGTTGCGCGGACGCTCTGATGGCGCCGCGCGAGTTCAAACGTTCGGAGCGCGTGGCCGGTGAGCTGCGGCGTGAACTCGCGCAGCTGATTCAGCGCGAGTTGAAAGATCCTGCGGTCGGTTTCGTCAGCGTCTCGGACGTGGAGGTCAGTCGTGATCTGTCCCATGCCAAGGTGTTCGTTACGGTATTTGATGAAGCCGCTGCCGCGGACAGCCTGCGTGCCCTGAATAAGGCGGCCGGATTCCTGCGCCGGCGTTTGGGGCAGGAAATGCGCATGCGCAGCGTACCGGAGCTGAAATTCCAACATGACAGCTCGGTGGAAACCGGTCAGCGTATGGACCGGCTGATTGACAAAGCGGTGGCCGCCGATCCGCGGCATGAGTCCGATGAGGATCAGCCGCATGACGGTGAGAGCGAAGCTTGAGCCGGCGGCGGCGCGGCGCACATATCAACGGCCTGGTCCTGCTCGATAAGCCAGAAGGCCTTTCTTCCAATCAGGCACTGCAGCGTGTGCGGCGCCTGTTCAATGCCCGTAAGGGCGGTCATACGGGCACGCTGGACCCGTTTGCAACGGGCATGCTGCCCCTGTGTCTTGGCGAAGCCAGCAAGACCGCTGCCTTTATGCTGGATGCCTGCAAAGCCTATCGGGCCACAGCACGCTTTGGGGCCGCCACGGCCACGGGCGATCGCGAGGGTGAGGTGGTGGAGGAGGCGCCGGTACCGCAGCCGGAGCCTGCGCAATGGCAGCAGCTGTTGGCCACCATGAGCGGTGCGCAGATGCAGGTGCCGCCCATGTTTTCAGCCCTCAAGCATGAGGGCAAACCGCTCTATGAACTGGCCCGGCAAGGCATTAGCGTGCCGCGTAAGGCACGGCCAGTTACCATTCATGAACTGCGACTGCTGAGCTGGGAGCCACCGGAGCTGTGCTTTGAGGTGGTGTGCTCCAAGGGCACCTATATTCGCACGCTGGCGGAGGACCTGGCGGAGGCGCTGGGCAGTCGTGCACACCTGGTGAATCTGCGTCGCCTGTGGGTCGAGCCGTTTGAGCGAGTCCCCATGGTGACGCTGGAAGAGCTCGAAGTAGCGGCGGAAAACGCTTGCCTGGAAGAGCACCTCTTGCCGGTCGAGGCGGGGCTTTCCGGCTGGCCTGAAGTGGCGCTGGATGCGGCCGCAACGCGGGTGTTTCGCAACGGCAATCCGGCGTCGGCGGCGGTCGAGACCCTGCCGGAAGGACTGTTTTTGGTGCGGGATGAGCAGCGGCGGGCCCTGGGTATTGGCACCGGGCAGGGAGGGTTGGTGCAGCCGCGCAAAGTATTTTTGCTGGACGCCCCCGGTGGTTCCTGACCGGGGGCTCGGAAGTGTCTGTTTTTGGGCAGGGTTTTAAGGTTTTTGAAGCGCTTAAAAAGGCTTGTTTGAGGGGGCTTTGACGCGTACAATACGCGGCTCTTTCAACCGGGGCTTACCGAGGGCTTTGCAAAGACCCAGACGGTTTTCAATCTGGCGGGTTTTTACAAA
>JAOZKI010000015.1:0-35584 GCA_029935455.1 Lysobacterales bacterium
AGATCGGCCGCAGCAGATCCAGGGAGGTAATGATGCCGTAGGGGCGCAGATCAAATTGCTCCCGCACAATCTGCTCAATGCTAGCTACCGGTACCGTCTCCGTACCAAAGGTCTCCACGGTAATGGAGGTGGGTTCGGCCACTCCGATCGCGTAGGACACCTGAATCTCACAGCGCGCGGCAAGTCCCGCAGCCACCACGTTCTTGGCCGCATAGCGAGCCGCATAGGCCGCTGACCGGTCCACCTTCGACGGGTCCTTGCCGGAAAAGGCACCGCCGCCATGACGCGCTGCACCGCCGTAGGTATCGACGATAATTTTGCGCCCGGTAAGTCCGGCGTCACCGACCGGGCCGCCAATCTCAAAGCGCCCGGTGGGGTTAATGTGAAAGCGCGTCTGCTCACCCAGCCAGGTCGCTGGCAGCACCGGCTTGATAATGGTTTCCATCACCAGTTCGCGGAGCTCCGATTCTTTCGTATGCGCACTGTGCTGGGTGGACAGGACCACCGCGTCAATGGCCACCGGTTTGCCGCCTTCATAGCGAAATGTCACCTGGCTCTTGGCATCGGGACGCAAATGCTCGCGACCGGCGTCGGTACCACGACGCACCTCAGCCTGCTTTTTCACCAGTTCATGCGAATAGTGAATCGGTGCCGGCATCAACACATCGGTTTCATTGGTCGCATAGCCGAACATAAGACCCTGATCGCCCGCACCCTGCTCTTCCGGCGTGGCTCGATCCACACCCTGATTGATATCCGGCGACTGCTTGCCGAGCATATTGACCACGGCACAGCTGGCACCGTCGAAGCCGACCTCGGAGGAGTCGTAGCCGATGGCGACGATGGTGTCGCGGATAATTTTTTCGTAATCCACCACGGCACTGGTGGTGATTTCTCCACCGACCAGGGCAGCGCCAGTCTTCACAAACGTTTCGCAGGCCACACGCGCCATGGGATCCTGCGCCAGAATAGCGTCAAGAATCGCGTCGGAAACCTGGTCCGCCACTTTGTCCGGATGCCCCTCGGACACGGATTCGGAAGTAAACAAATAACTGCTCATGCAACAGGCACTCCGCGAGAACATATCTCTTTATTAGGATTAAGAGATATATGATAAATGAACAAGCGCACTAATGCACCCCCCGCACCGATAAAAAGGCGCTCTGGCTACGTTACAATCTGGCCATGAGCCACGATGACAAAAACGGTCAGCCTGAGCCGATACGACGGCCCATTCGTAGCTACGTCCTGCGCGGCGGGCGTCTGACGGATGGTCAACAGAAAGCCCTGGACACCCTCTATCCGCGCTGGGGTTTACCGGCCGGCGATGAGCCCATCGATTTCCTCACCCTCTTTGGACGCCAGGCGCCGACGATTCTTGAGATCGGTTTCGGTAATGGCGACAGCACCTGGCGCATGGCGCAGGCAGAGGAACAGAGCGATTTTCTGGCCGCTGAGGTGCATGCACCCGGAGTGGGACGACTGCTGCTGGCAATGGAGCAGCAGGAACTGCGTAACTTGCGGGTCTATCTGGGCGACGCCGTTCCCTTGCTGCGTCAACGCGTGGCTGACCATTCACTGGCCGGCGTGCGCATCTATTTCCCCGACCCCTGGCATAAGAAACGGCATAACAAGCGGCGACTGGTTCAGCCGGAGTTTGTCACTTTGCTGGGCAAAAAATTAGCCCCCGGCGGGCTCTTGCACCTGGCCACGGACTGGGTGCCCTACGCAGAACATATGCTGGAAGTGATGCAAGACGCTCCCGGTTTTCGCAATCTTTCGCCCACCGACAGCTACTGCGAACGACCGGCCTGGCGACCACAAACGAAATACGAGCAACGGGGCGACCGACTGGGCCATGAAACACGCGACCTGCTGTTTGAGCGGCTGACATAGCGGCGCCCGCCTGATGCGAAGAGCGTTGCCAACAGACCTTGCCGGCCACGGGCGAGTCGAATTCAACAGCAGCATGGGCGCCGGCACGGTAGCATAGGGGCCTCGGGGGCTAGGGAAAACAACATGGAATCCGGCCTGACACTGACTGGCGATATGATGCTGGTGCTCACCGTACTGGTGGTCACCATTGCCTTGTTCGTCTTCGAAGTACTGCGCGTCGACATTGTCGCAGTGACGGTCATGGTCATCCTCGGCTTACTGGGACTGGTCCCGGCAGCCGAACTGTTCGACGGCTTTGCTTCCAATGCGGTCATGAGCATCATCGCGGTGATGATCATCGGCGCCGGACTGGATCGAACCGGCGTGATGACCGTGGTCGCAGCGTGGATTCTCAAGGTTGGCGGCAGCACCGCGGCGCGCATCATTCCACTGGTCTCCGGCATCGTGGGTGTCATTTCCGGCATCATGCAGAACGTGGGCGCCACGGCCCTTTTTCTACCGGTCGTTTCAAAGATTTCATCACGGACGGAAATCCCCCTGTCGCGGCTGCTGATGCCCATGGGCTTTTGCGCCATCATGGGCGGCACGCTGACCATGGTTGGCTCCTCCCCTCTGATTTTGCTGAACGACCTGATCCAGCACTCGAATGAAGCGCTGCCAACGGGGGCGCGGGCCATGGAGACCTTCGATCTCTTTGACGTTACGCCTATTGGGCTCGCCCTCCTGACCGCCGGCATCCTTTACTTTCTGCTTCTGGGCCGCTGGCTGCTGCCTAGCCATGAGGCAAAAAAATCCGGAGCCCCCTCACGGACCAAATCCTATTTCGCCGACGTTTATGGCATTGAAGGCAATGTTTACGAACTGGTGGTCACCGTGGACAGTCCCATGGTCGGTATGACGGTCGGTGAGGCCGAGATGCTGGCCGGCGCGCCGCGACTGCTGGGCATTCGAAATACGGATGAACCGCGCATGGCGCCCCCGGCCGACGAGATGATCTGGGTAGGCACCATCCTCGGCGTGATGGGCAAGCGTGAACTGGTTGGGCAGTTCGCGCTAGATAATCAATGTCGGGTGACACCCAGCCTGAGAACCTTTGGCGGTCTGTTCAACCCCAGCCGGGCTGGCATCTCGGAAGTGGTGCTGCCGCCCGGGTCTCGACTGATCGGACAGACCATCGGCGAGGCACGGCTACGCAAGCGCTATGGCATTAGTGTGCTGGCCATCAACCGGCGCGGCGAGATTGTGCAGGATGAGCTGCGTGAGCAAGTTATGGAGGTGGGCGACTGCCTGGTCAGTCATAGTACCTGGCGCGACCTGGCCGCCGTGCAGCAGGAAAAAGACTTTATCGTTGCCACGGACATTCCCAAGGAAGAGCAGCGACCCCAAAAAGTGGGACAGGCCCTGCTGTTTTTCAGCCTGTCCATGGCCCTGATCATTTTTACCGACTTCCGGCTTGCCATCTGTCTGCTGGCAGGGGCGCTGGGCATGATTCTGACCGGCGTACTCAGTCCTGACGAAGCCTACGAATCGGTCAGTTGGAAAACGGTTTTTCTGGTCGCCAGCCTGATTCCACTGGGGCACGCCATGGAGCGGACCGGCACGGCGGCCTGGATCGCCCAGGAGGCGCTGGCGCTACTGGGCAATATGCCGGATCTCGCTATTCAGGTCATGCTGGCAGTGCTCGCCACGGTCTTTTCACTGGTCATGTCGAATGTCGGCGCGACCACTATCCTGGTGCCCATCGCCATCAGTATTGCCTTGGCTACCGGGGCCAATCCCATGATGTATGCGTTGATCATCGCGCTGTCCACTTCCAATGCCTTCATTCTGCCCACGCATCAGGTGAATGCGCTGATCATGGGACCCGGGGGCTACAAAGTGGGAGACTTTGTGCGTGTGGGCACCGGCATGTCGATATTGTTTTTGGTGGTCATGCTGACCATGGTCAATCTGCTGTTCTAGGACATGCGCTCAGCGCAGACTGGCCGGATCAATACACAGTTCATCCCCCTGCGCCACCAGCTCCAGTACCTGCAGGCTTCCACCCTTGCACGGTCCATCCGTGCACAGGCCGGTCCCGGGCTCAAAGCTGGCACCATGATGCGGACAGACCAGCAAACCCTTGCTGCTGAAAAGGAACTCATTGGGGGCAAAAGTCAGACTGCGCCCCTGATGGGGACAGGAATTGCGGTAGGCACGGACACCCTCGTCGGTGCCCAGGAGCATGACATGGTGTCCCTGGACGTTGAATTCCCGGCCCTCACCAGGCGCCAGTTCATCCATGCTACAGAGGCGGACCAGCGCCGCCTTTGTCTCCGCGCTTGTTGTCATAGCCGGGTGCTGCCCTTATGTTTGCAATGAATCAAATGATGTCTAAGCACATGCCATCTTACCTGAGCCCACCCCCCGGAAACTTCCTGCAGCGTCTACTGGCAGCCCTGCTTGGCGCTGCTGTCCTGATCGGTAGCATTTTTCTTGGTGCCGTGGCCCTGGTGCTCTTCGCCGGGTTGGGCCTTTGCGCCTGGTTGTGGCTCTGGTGGCAACGCCGTCAACTGCTCAAGCGGGCTGGCGCTCAGCCACAGACGCGCCGATCCACTGCACCCGGCGATGCCCTGGAAACCGAATATCGGGTCGTCGCAACCGAACCTTCCCAGGACGCGACGGAACGAAAGCCTGAGGGCTGATATCGCGTTGAATTCGACGCACCCCCGTCTATGCTTAGAGGTGCATCCGCAGTGGGGAGTGCCATGAGAACGGTATCCGAGATTATCGATAATAAAGGCAGCATGGTGTTGTGCGTGAATCAGAATGAATCCGTGCGCGATGCCATCAGCCTGATGGCAGACGTGAATATCGGAGCAGTGCTGGTCAAGCAGAACGACGCCATCGCCGGCATTTTTACGGAACGGGACTATTTACAGCGTGTGGTCCTGCAGTCCCGGTCATCGGAAGACACAACGGTCAAGGAGGTCATGACCTCCCCGGTGATCTCAGCCAAACCCGGCGACACGGTGCAGGGTTGCCTGCAAACCATGACCAACTGCCGCTGTCGGCATCTGCCCATTGTGGAAAACAATGAATTGCTGGGCATTGTTTCCATCGGTGACCTGGTGAAGAGCCTGGTTGACGAAAAAGAAACTGAAATCGCGCAATTGAACCAGTACATCGCCGGTTCTTACTGAGAGCGGCTAGGTGTCTGAGTTTTTCTGCGTGTCCTGATCCTGGGCGCGCGTAGTCGAGTCACTGCCGTGCAGTCGATCGAGGGCGCGCGTTAACGCGGCGGCCGCCTTCTCGCTCACCCCGCCATCCTGCATCTGCTGCTGCAGCACGCGTTCTGCGCGACCGACCAGCTCGTCCATGCTTCCCGCAGCACCCGCCTCGCTGGTGGCGCCAGCGTGCGTGCCGAACAGATTAATCCATTGTTCCGAGCGCCGACCCAGGTCCAAAACCTGCTCGAATTCACGCTCGGGATCATCCGCGCTTCGCAGCAGCCCCATAAGCGCTGCACCCAGGGAGAAGGGCACCAGCAGCACGTCTCGCAGCCCATCTGCGAACAGTTTGAGCTGGAAAACCAGAGCGTTGCGAATCAGTAATATTCTTCGATCCTGTTGCATCGTGTCCGTGCTATCTTTGCCGCTTATCCCATTCGCCAGCTTACCCAGCGGAGCCCCATAATGAAATACCTTCACACCATGGTTCGTGTCACCGATCTTGAGGCGTCACTCCAGTTCTACTGTGCGCAGTTGGGTCTGCGGGAAGTGCGCCGCAAGGACTACCCAGGCGGACGCTTTACGCTGGTGTTCCTGGCGGCACCAGAAGACGAGGACGCGCTGCTGGAACTGACCCATAACTGGGATCCGGAGCCCTACGACGGCGGCCGAAACTTCGGCCATCTGGCCTATGCGGTTGATGATATTTATGCGCTTTGTGACCAACTGCGCCAGGCCGGGGTCACCATCAACCGGCCGCCGCGCGACGGGCACATGGCCTTCGTACGCTCACCGGACGGAATTAGTATCGAACTGTTACAGCGAGGCGAGGCGCTGGCACCGCAGGAGCCCTGGGCATCCATGCCCAACCAAGGTGAGTGGTAGGGTGCCGCTTCAGACCTTGAGCAACTCGTGGATGACGGCCATGCGGGTAAAGACGCCGTTGGCGACCTGCTGCTGAATCAGCGATTGCGGCCCATCGGCCACCTCGGAAGCAATCTCAACACCCCGATTCATGGGCCCGGGATGCATCACCCGGGCCTGTGGTGCTGCCAATGCCAGGCGTTCCGGCGTCAACCCCCACTCGCGGTGATAAGCCTCCGGATCTGGAATATCCATCCCCGCCAGACGTTCGTGTTGAATACGCAGCATCATGACCACATCAACACCCGCCAGCGCCGCATCGAAATCGTCAAAAACCACAGCGCCTGCGCTGACTTCCGGTCCGGCCTCCAGCCCCGGCGGCGCACACAGTCGCAGCTCACCAATGCCTAACTTCTTTAACAGGGCAGCACTGGAGCGTGTAACGCGTGAATGGTGCAAATCACCGGCGATCAGCACCTTTGCCTGGCTCAGATCTGGGTGCTCATCCAGCAAGGTCATGGCGTCGAGCAGCGCCTGAGTAGGGTGAGCCCGACTGCCGCTACCCGCGTTAACCAGGTGCGTGCCCGGCGCGGCGGCAGCGGCCAGCGGCACCAGCGCTTCGTCCTCCGGGTGTCGCAGCACCAGCAAATCCGGCCCCATGGCTTCCAAGGTGCGAAAGGTGTCCATCAGCGTCTCACCCTTTTTCACCGAACTATCAGCGGCTGCCACATTGACCACCTGCAGCCCCAGCTTCAGCGCCGCGATCTCAAAGGACACCCGCGTGCGCGTGCTGGGCTCATAGAAAAGATTCACCATGAGACGGCCGCTCCCGGCCTGCCGAAAAGCGTCAGGGTTCGCACGCATGGCCGCAGCCTGATCCAGAACGCGACGCAGGAATGTCGTGTCCTGACTGGCAATATCAATGAGATGCTGGGGCCTGTCGGTCATCTAGGGTCCTCGGTAACAGCGAAGCGGATCAACCTTCTCGGGGTTGTGATTGTAGCCAGTTAGAAAGAATCATGGCGGCAGCAACGGCATCCAATTGTCCGGCGTCGCGTCGACGCGCCGTGCCGGCCGCACGACGGGCAGCAAAATCACGCTCTACAGCCTGTGAGGTCATGCGCTCGTCCATGGTGGCCAGCGGTAGGCCGGTGCGTTTGACCAGACCTCGCCCGAAGGCCAGCGCCTTTTCCGCCATGGGCGTTGGCTCTCCCGCCGGGCCCAGGGGCAAGCCCACCAGCAGCCCCACGGGCCGCCACTCCTCTACCACGCTCAAAACCTGCTGCCAGTCAGGCTGTTGCTTGCCATGCCGCGCGACCAGCAGCGGACTGGCAGTCCGGGTCGCGGTCTGCCCCACCGCCACCCCGATGCGGCGCAGCCCAAAATCAAAGCCCAGCCAGGTGCCCGCTGGCCAACTACCGGCCTGGAACTCAGGCATGACCACCCACATCGTGCAGCTGGCTGGTGTCAACGCCGAGACTGGCCACGGCCCGCTGCCAGCGCTGATCGAGCGGCGCATCGAAGATGATGCCCGGATCACAGGGCGAGGACAGCCAGGCATTCTGTCGCATCTCGTCTTCCAACTGCCCGTCTGTCCAACCCGCACAGCCAAGCGCAACCAAATACCGTTCGGGTCCTTCATGGACGGCAATCGCAGCCAGCACATCGGCCGAGGTGGTGACCATTAAATCGTTGCGCAGCGCCAAGGTAGACTCATAGGGCGAGGTCGGCGTATGCAGCACAAACCCACGGTCCCGATGAACCGGCCCACCTTCAAGCACCTGCTGCTTGCATAGCGCCTTATCGTCACAGGGAATTTCCAGCTGTTCGAAGATCTGCCCGAGACGGCAGTCCGAGAGACGGTTGATCGTGATCCCCAGCGCGCCCTCGGCGCTGTGTTGGCATAGGAGGGTCACGCTACGGGCAAAATTATCGTCCTGCATGCCCGGCATGGCGATCAGCAGCCGGTTATCCAGAAAACCCTCTATGGTTTGTGTTGTGGACATATACCCACTATCGGTGCCAACGCCACGAGGTTCAAGCGCTGGCCATCATCAAGCGCGAGTAACTTCCTATTCGAAGCGATTACCGGAAGCGAAACGCCAGGTGCGGGTGATATGCAGTACGTCTACCTCGGCCGCGATGTCATCCGGCAGCGGTGCGTAAGGGGCAGCCAGTCGGACGATACGCTGGGCGGCAAGATCCAGTTCCGGTGTCCCGGAAGCGCGCTTGATGGTGATGCTTTCGACACTGCCGTCGCGGGCTACACCGACCGTCATCAGCAGATCACCGGCCACACCGCGCGCTTTCAGCTCCAACGGGTAATTCAGATTACCCACCCGTTCTACCTTGGCCACCCAGGCCGCCATATAGCTGGCAAACTCGTATTCTTTGGTGTTCGCGGAAATAAACTTGCGTCGCGGCAGCTGCGAACGCCAGTCGCTGCTGCGATCCTGCTGTGCCTGGAGCTGGGCCAGGTGCATTCGTTGCTGCATCAACTCCGCCGCAGTGGGTACGGCGCTTTCCGGCTGCTCAATTTCGGTGCGCTCACGAATATCCGGGCTATCGGTCTGGGCCACCACCAGCTCACGCTGCTCCTGCGCCGGCGTGGGCATGACCATCTCGCTGGCGACCGGCATATCACCCTCCGCCAGGCTGGGAATCGCAGGTGCCAGTTCCGCGGCCGGCTTGGCGACTTCTGCCGCCTCACCACCGCCACGCTGCGATACAGGTGCCAGAAACTCGGCTTCCTCGGGCGCTTCCTCGGTACGAAAATTAACCAGCACCACATCCAGTGACTCAGCGGCGCGACTGAGAGGACTCATCTCCAGCTGGAATGTCAGGCCCAGCAGAATCGCCGCGTGCAGGCCCAGGGCAATCAGGAGCGCCACGGAAATCCGGTCGCCAAGCAAACCCCGCATGCTGGTAATCGCCGTCATTCCTGGCTGCGCGCGACCAGGTGTTGGTCAATGGCATCGAACAGGCGCCCGGCAATATTCAGGCCGTAAGCCTTGTCCAGCTCACGGATGCCGGTGGGACTGGTCACGTTGATCTCCGTCAACCAATCGCCAATCACATCCAGCCCGGCAAAAAGAATGCCCTTCTCTTTCAGAGCCGGCGCCACCTGATCGCAAATCCAGTGGTCCCGCTCACTGAGTTCTACGCCCTTACCGGTGCCACCCTTGGCCAGATTGCCACGGAAATCATCTGCACTGGGCAGACGCGCCAGCGCGTAGGGCATAGGTTCACCGTCCACCATGATGATGCGTTTGTCCCCCGCGCTGATCTCCGGGATGTACTTCTGCACCATCACCAACTCCTGCTCCTGCTGGGTGATCGCTTCCAGAATGACTTTGAAGTTCGGATCACCCGGATTGAGCTGGAATATGGATTCCCCGCCCATACCATCCAGCGGCTTGACCACGCTGGCTCCGTGCGCGTCGACAAAAGCGCGAATACGCGCTGACTCTCGTGTTATGGCGAATGGCACACAGCATTGCGGAAAATGGGTGATGTAGAACTTTTCATTGGCATCACGCAGGCTTTGAGGACGATTGACCACCAGCACACCGGCCCGCTCCGCAAGCTCCAGCGCATAGGTGAGGTAGACATAATCCATATCAAAGGGCGGATCCCGGCGCATGAGGAGCACGTCCAGGCTGGCCAGCGCTTCCTCTTGCGGCGTGCCCAGGGTGTACCAGTCATCAACCTGCTCGCGCACGGTCACCTGGCGCAGCCGCGCCCGGGGCTCACCATCCAGCACAAACAGGTCAGAAGGCTCGAAGTAGACCAGCTCATGGCCACGTCGTTGCGACTCGAGCAACATGGCAAAGGTCGAATCCTTGGTCATATTGATGCTGCTTATGGGATCCATCAGGACACCCACGCGCAGAGTGGCTTGTTCAGGCTGAGAGGATGAGCTCATGGCTTTATTTGGTGCTGTTTTTTTTCCATTATCAGGGTAGGCGCTAATGCAATCTAGACTGATGCAGCGTCCTGGAGCGGTTTTCTGTCGTGCTTCAATGATATAACAGACATTCCTAGAAAAAACCCTAGAGTTGGCATCCGGTAGAAATCCGGTTTAGACTGCTGCTCTACATAAAGGCCTGCTCGCCACGCGCTGCCGGCCGTAAAAGCGCGATGCATGGACGCCAATCGAACGCTGCAAGCAAGGACGAAGAAATGAACTGGGAAAGCAACGCAACGGCCGCGACGGCCAGTGAAGGGGCCATGGGGCGAAACGGAAAAACTTGCATCCTGTTTGTGGATGATAGCGCGACCATACGCCGTTCAGCTGAAACCATGCTGGCCGGCCAGGGTTGTGAAATTGTCACGGCGGAAAACGGCTTTGAAGCGCTGTCGAAGATTTCGCAGCACCAGCCGGATCTGATTTTTGTAGACATCATGATGCCGCGCCTCGATGGCTACCAGACCACGGCCATTATCAAGAACAACGTGGAGTACCAGGACACGCCGGTCATCATGCTGACCAGTAAAGACGGGCTGTTTGATAAAGCGCGCGGTCGCGTGGTCGGTTCAGACCTGTATCTGACCAAGCCGTTCACACGCGACGAACTCCTGTCTGCCGTAGAGCAGCACGCCGCCTGAGAGGCCGGTTTGCGCCGTAAAAAGCCGGCGTCCGGGCTCAGCTAGGGATAGAGAGATGAGCACCGAGAACGCGTCATTCGCCAAACTTCTTGAGTACACACTGCGCGCTCAGGGTGCGGAACAGGCCGATGGTAGCGGCCAGAACACCCAGGGCGACTGGGCCGGTCTGGCCTTTCGTCTCGGCGACACGCCATTGGTCTGCGCAACGGACCGTGTCTTCGAATCCCTGCCTATCCCGCGCGTGACCCGGGTGCCGGGCACCAAGACCTTTATTCTCGGCCTGGCCAATGTGCGCGGTAACCTGATCACGGTGATTGATCTCGGCTGCTATCTGACCGGCAACCCATCGAACACGACCGGTTCTTCACGGCTGCTGGCAGCGACGCTGCGCGGTCGCCCGGTCGGCTTGCTGGTGGATGAGGTTTTTGGTCAACGCAATTTTATGAGTAGCGACGCCAGTGCACCCAGCGTGGCTGATGACTCGCCGCTCGCCGGCCTGATTCGAAAACAGCACCGATCCGGTACCGACAAGTGGCAGGAACTGGACCTAAGGGTGCTGTTCAGCCAACCCGAATTTCTCGATGGATCCGCGGCCTGAGGCCGCATTGACCGACTGATGAACGCATGAGTAACAAGCTTTCCTTTTCCGGCTCCAACGCCTCCTGGATCGTATACACCCTCGCCGGACTGACCCTGGCGGCCGGGATATTCGTGGCCTTTACGATCACCGCCCTCACCAAGAACGCCGCCGATGAGCGGGAGTGGATTCGCATAGCCTCCAGCGTTCAGGTTGACTCACAGAAGCTCTCCAAATCGGCCTCGGAAGCAGCACTGGGGAATCTGGACGCCTTCAATGCGCTGGAAGCCACCCACCGCATCATGTCGGCCAATATGCAGAAACTCCGGGCCGGCGACGCATCGACCGGCCTCCCGGCCATGCCGCAGGAGACCAGCGCAGAACTGGCCGCTCTGAATAGCACCTGGGCCACCATGAGCGAAAGCGCCCAAGTCATTATTCGCAGCGAGGCACTGGTTAACGACCTGGCCGAGTCCAGCAGCTCCTTCCTGGCGCTGGTGCCAGACCTGCAACGCTTGACCGATACGGTGGCACGCGACCTGGTTGCCAGCGGCGCACCCAACGCTCAGGTATTGGCCGCGGGGCTCCAACAGTTGTTGACCGACCGCATGCTGCGGCGCGTGTCAGAAATTCTGCAAACCAGCGGCGGCGGTAGCAATTCCGCGCGCGGCCTGCGCGAGGATATGCAGCGTTTTGAACAGATGATGAACGCCCTGCGCTCCGGTGATAACAGCCTGCGTATCGGGCGTATCGTCAATCAGCAGGCGATTGCTTCTCAGGCTCAGGTGCGCGCCGTCTATCTGGAAGCCAAGCCGCATATCGAGATCGTGCTGGAGGCATCCGCTAATCTCCTGGATGTGCGCGATGCGGCGGACGCTATCGTGCTGGACAGCGAACAGACCTTTTCTGAGGCGGGCGCACTTGCCGATGCGGTTGCCAATCTGCCGCGCACCCGCAGCTGGCCATCAACGCAGGCCAGCACGCTGGGGCTGGTCGCGCTGATCGCCCTGCTGTCGGTACTGCTGGGCATGGTCATTATCGGCGCGCGCCGGCGCGCAGAGACCGCCTTCAAGAGCAATCGCCGCACCCAGCAAGCCATCGTGCGCCTGCTGGACGAACTCAGCTGCCTGGCCGATGGCGACCTGACCGCCCACGCCACCGTTACGGATGATGTAACGGGCGCCATTGCCGACGCGGTGAATTTCGCCGTAGAGCAACTCCGGGAACTGGTCATCAATATCAACGAAACCGCTTCCGCGGTGGCGCAATCCTCGGAGCACACGCGCAAAACCACCTCGCAATTGGCGCAATCAGCCAATGAACAGGCCGGGCAGGTCGCGCGAGCGGCAGAAAAGATCCAGGCCATGTCAGCCGCCTTCGGCACCATGGCGGAACGTTCTAAAGAATCCAGCGAAACGGCGCTGGAATCAGTTGAGATCGCACACCTTGGCGCGAATAAGGTGCGGGAGACGATCAACGGCATGGACACAATTCGCGAGCAGATCCAGGAAACATCCAAACGCATCAAGCGCCTGGGTGAATCCACCCAGGAAATTGGCGATATCGTCAGCCTGATCAACGAAATCGCGGAACAAACCAATGTATTGGCCCTGAACGCAGCCATCCAGGCCGCATCTGCCGGCGGCAGCGGCCAGGGCTTCGCGGTGGTGGCCGACGAGGTTCAGCAACTGGCCGAAAGCGCTACCAATGCAACGAAACGCATTTCCGGCCTGGTACAGACCATTCAGGTAGACACGGCGGAAGCCGTGAAGTCCATGGAAACCACCACATCGGAAGTGGTCAACGGTGCACACCTTGCACAGGATGCCGGCGTCGCTCTGGTGCAGACAGAACAAGCCAGTACCGCGCTGTCCAGCCTGATCAAGGACATCTCGGACGAAGCACAGACCCATTCGGATCAGGCGCGCCGCATCACGGAGCTGATGGACGGTATCCGCAACGTCTCGGTGAAGTCATCCAAGGGCACGTCCCTGACGGCCGAATCCGTGGCCGAACTGGCGGAACTGGTGCTTCAGCTCCAGCGCTCCGTTTCGGACTTCAAGCTGCCGGGCAACGATGAAAATGAATTCGAGGACCTGCCAGAGAGCACCGAGTTGCTGGAAGACGACACAGCTCAGGAATCCGAACAACAAACGGGCGCCCGCTAATGGGTCAACCCGCGTCAGCTTTTAAGAGGGGGAAAGCGGCACCATGGTAAGCACGGGATCGCTCACATCCACGGCAGTGGGCTGGGTCCGCGAGGATCTGGACCGTAATTTGGAGCGCTTGCAGCTGCAGATCGAACATATTGCCAGCGCACCATCCGCCACCGGCACGGTGCTTAACGAGGTGCTCAAACTCCTCGCTGAAATCACCTGCACCTTCGACACGCTGGCCCTCGACGGCGCCAAGCAAATCACGGAAGGCATGCGCACGCTGCTACAGAAGCTGGCCGATGGGGAGCTGCGCAACGCTGACCAGGAAACGGTCAGTGCCATTCTGGCAGAGGCCCTGGTCGTCCTGCCCGCCTATCTGGACCGAGTGCAGGCCGGGCACGCCGACCTGCCCCTCCTGCTCATGCCCCTGATCAATCGCCTGCGCGCAGTCGCAGGCCTGCCGGCTGTTTCCGAGGGTGCCGTGTTTTCACCGCTCCTGGACGTGGAACTGCCAGAACTCGAAATCGAGCGTAAACCCGGCTTTGACGAACCCTTCGCTTTCTTTGCGCACCGGCTCCATCGGCAGTATGAAAGCTCGCTGGATAACTGGCTGGCGGAGCAACACAACGCTTCCCTGCTGCCTCCCATGCAGGGCATCTGTGAGACCATGCGCCATCGCGTCAAGCGCTACGACCTGAAACGACTCTGGTGGGTAGCCACCGAGGTGTTCGGGGCACTCATGGACGACCATATTGAAAACGATGTTAATTTACGTCGACTCATGGCGCGCCTGTCCCTGTTGATCAAAACACTGGCGGTCGAAGGCGAAGACGGTATCGACGAGCGCACGTCCACGTCCATTACCCAGTCACTGCTGTTTCATATCGTGCACGCCCATCCCGACAGCGACGGCGCTAACCTGGTGCGTGAGCGTTTCAAGCTTGAAGAACTGGCCCCGGATAGCGAAGCCATGATGCAGGCCCGTGGCACCCTCTCGGGCCAGGACCGGGAGATGTATGAGACGGTGAGCGCAGCGGTGCAGGACGAGTTATCCATCGTCAAGGATGCGTTGGATCTCGAACTACGCACGGGGGCCGCTGACGCGGATGATCGGCGCCAGAGCCTGGAAGCACTGGATCGACTGATCGTCACCCTGTCCATGCTGGGTCTTTCCGGTCCAGCGGAAAGCATGGGTAACCTGGTACCTGCCTTCAAGGCAACGGCGGAAGCCAGCCAGCAGGACCGGGAAACCGCGCTGGAGAATTTGGCTGCGCAGCTTCTGATTATCGAGTCGGCACTGACTGAGCAAATCGAAACGCTGGGCGAGCCACCACAGGAATCAGAACCGGCCGGTCTGACGGGCCTGTCGGGCCACGAGCGCCGACGCATCAGGGCAGCCCTGCTGGAAGAGTGCGTGGTCAGTATGCATGCTGCCGAAGAAGCCATGCGCGCCCGCTTCGCCAGCGAAGTTGGTGAAGATCCGCAGCAGCCCATGACTGAGCTTGCCGGGGCACTGGAACTGGCAGGTGAACAGGACCTGTTAAGCGGCACTCAGGCACTCATGGGTGCCCTGCGGGAACTGCAGGACAGCGTCGATGCGGGCATGGTGTTAGAACATGCTGACAAAGAATGCGTTGCGGACGCCCTGGTCGCGCTGGAGTTGTCTCTGGCCGCCAAACGCGACCGCCAGCCCGATACCAGCCAGCTCTCGGCGGTGCTCGACGAGCGCACGGCCGCACTCCTGGCGCGGGCCCGAGGCACGGATACGGACCAGGCAGAATCTGAGGGCCAGGCGGCGCCGGTAGCGACCGGTGATAACGAAGGCTATGAAATGCCAGCGCCACCGCAGTTCACGCAACCCACGACCCCGGCACCCTCAGAGCCGGAACTGCAGCCGGCACCGGCGCTATCAGACTTGGCCCCTGCGCCAGCTGTTGAACAGCCCGCTGAGCCGGAAAGCCCGAGCTGGGAGGGAGCCGAAGTACTGGCACCTGCACCAGAGATTGAAGCGCCGGAAGAAATGCCCGGTTCAGCGCCTTCCTTTGACGAGCCAGCCGAACCATTGGCACCGGCAGCGATGAACATGCCCCCTCCCGCGGCCGAGACCTTGGCCAGCAGTGAGCCTGAGCCCGCCTCCGAGCTGCCAGCGGCTGCCGCTGACGAGGATGAGCTGCCGCCGGAGATTGATCCTGAACTGCGCGAGATCTTCCTGGAAGAATACGAAACGGTTCTGCAAAGCCTGCAGGAAGCCATTCCCAACTGGCTGACTGAACTGGAGAACGCCGAAGCGCTGACGGAAATCCGGCGCGCCTTCCATACGCTTAAAGGCAGTGGTCGCATGGTCGGCGCCGATGAGCTGGGCGATTTTGCCTGGCAAATCGAAAATATGCTGAACGGGCTGCTCGAAGGCCACGGCAAATTTTTTGCCGATGCATCCACCATGGTGCGCCTGTCCGAAGCCGCCCTGCCCGCACTGCGTCAGCGTCTGCTGCAGCAGACTGCGGGGCTGAGCAGCAGTGCCATCAGCGCCATCGGTACGGTGGCAGCTACCATTGCCAAGGATCAGCCGGCCCCCTGGGGGGAACTGCGCCCGCACCTGCCGGTTTATATGTCCGGCCTGCTGCCCGGCGGCTTTGAGGAATCAGGCCCAGCCGCGGGCGGCAGCCAGCCTGGCAGCGCCTCCGATGCCGCACAGATCGAGCTGTTGGCGGCCCAGCTGGAGCCCGTGCGCGAACTGGTGGACGCCATCACCAAAGACCGCAGCACACGAACCGCTCCGGAGCAGGTAGCCGCCGTACGGACCATCGGTGGCATGCTGGTCGAGGATCCGCAGGGCCTGGACGCAGAGGTTGCCCGCGCCCTTGGTGATCTGCTCGAAGCGCAGGCCAAGTCAGGCGCCGAATTCTCCGCCGACGCCATGTTTACATTGATCAGCGCCGTCGGGCAGCTACAAAACCGACTAGAACGGCTTGAAGGCGCCGGCGACCTCAGCAGTGCGCAGGAACAGGAAGACCTGCTGGCGCAGCTTGAGCGTTTGCACGCGCACTTCGATCGTGCGCCCGCGGCAGATCTGTCCACTGCCGAAACGCCGGCCAGCCCCAGCATGACCGACTTCGATCCGGGGCGCAGCGTATTTGCGAACAACGCCGACGCGCCGGTATCAGCCACGGCGTCAGCAGATGGTCCGGTCACCGACCTGGCCGATAGTGATCTTTCTGACCTCGCCGACGCAGGCCCACGGCCCACGCACGAAGAGCCGGAGGCAGAAGAGGCTCTGGAGGCCGAACCGGCGACACTGGAGCCCGGGCATGAGCCCGAGTTCGAAACTGAGCTCGAAGTGGAGCCCCCGGCAGAACCAACGCAGGACGACGCAGCGACCACGACACCGCTACAGGACGCGCTAACTCCTGAACCGGAGCCCGAGCTGCCGCCGCTGCGACCGGCGCCGGTCATGCCTGCGCCGGAGCCGCTACGGACCATCGAGGAATCCGCGGCAGAACCCATCGCTGCCAGCGCCAGCTTAGCCGGCGATGAAGACTTCGCTGCGCTGGATCAGGAAATCATCGGCATCTTCCTCGAGGAAGCCGCCGAGGTGCTGGAGCGGGCTGACTCGGCATTGAACCAGAGCCGCGATGCGCTGGACGACCCTGACTGGGTGCAGGACCTCCAGCGTGAGATTCACACCTTCAAGGGTGGTGCGCGCATGGCCGGGCTGCTGAGCATCGGCGACTACTCGCACGAAATGGAATCCTTGCTGGAGCGGCTCGCAGAACGCCAGGTGCCGGCCAGCCTGTCGGCCGTGGCCCTGCTGGAAGACGCTTGCGACCGCCTGCAGGGCTGGGTGGAACAGGTGCAGCAGCAACGCATACCGGACGCGAGTGAGGCGTTGGAACTGCTACAACAAGCCATACATAACCTTAACGAGGTGACGCCTGGGACGACATCCACAGCGGCGGCCCCAGCACCACCAGCACCGTCCGAGCGCACGACCGTGGCGCTGCAGGAGCAGGCGCCAGTAGAAGAGAGTGAACCGGATCCAGACGATCCAACCTCAGCCGGCAGCATCAAAGTGGCAGCGGAACTGCTGGACCGGCTGGTCAACGCCTCCGGCGAAGTGAGTATTTTTCGCTCTCGACTGGAACAGCAGGTTGGCAAGCTGAAGGCGAATGTGCACGACTTCAATGAGACCATCGACCGACTGAGCGATCAGTTCCGCAAGATGGATATCGAAATTGAAGCCCAAATTCGCGCCAACTACCCGGATCAGGTGGAAGCCCAGGGAGAGAACTTCGACCCGCTGGAGCTGGACCAGTTCTCGGCGCTGCAGCAGGCCACGCGCTCGCTGCAGGAGTCCGTATCCGATCTTCAGAGCCTGCAGGAAATGGCCGAGGAAAACCTGCGTGCCTCGGAACAGTTGCTAACCCGTCAATCTCGGGTGTCCACGGAACTGCAGGAAGGGCTGATGAAAACGCGCATGGTGCCGTTCGGCTCCATTGCCCCACGCCTGCGGCGGATCGTCCGCGGCTCCGCCCGTGAAGAAGGCAAACTGGCCCGCCTGCAGCTACAGATGGTGGGCAGCAGCGATGAGCTGGACCGTAATGTGCTGGAACACATCACGGCGCCGCTCGAACACATGATGCGCAATGCCGTTGCTCACGGCATCGAGGCACCGGAGGCGCGCGCAGCCGCCGGCAAACCGGAAGAGGGCGAAATCACCATTACGGTGGAGTCCGAAACCACCGAGTTCGTCATCCGCATTGCCGATGATGGCGGCGGCATCAAACTTGATGCCATTCGCCAGCGGGCCATGGAACGCGGCCTGCTGGACGCTCAGGAACAGCCCTCCCGGGAGCAGCTGTATGCCTTCATGATGGACAGCGGGTTCTCCACCTCTTCGTCGATCACCCGTTTGGCCGGCCGTGGCGTCGGCATGGATGTGGTGAACAGCGACATCAAGCAGATCGGTGGCTCGCTGGATATTGAGTCCGAGCCGGGCGAAGGCACGCAATTCACCATTCGCATTCCATTCACGCTTGCCATCATGCAGGCCATCGGACTGCAGGCTGGCGAGGCCCGCTACCTGCTGCCGCTATCCAGCGTGGTCGGGGTATCCCGCATCATGCCAGCGGACTATGAGAAGCTTATGCAGTCCGAGCAGCCGGTGTACAAGTTTGCCGGGCAGGATTATCCCCTCTTCGACGCGGAAGCCATGCTGGGCGAACGACCCACACCGCTAGGACGCGCCAATGTTTCGCTGCTGATCCTGCGAGCCGGCAACCAGAAAGCCGCCCTGCGGGTGCCGGATCTGCTGCCGCACCGAGAAGTTGTGATCAAACCGGTCGGACCGCAAATTTCCAGCGTGCCCGGGGTGCTCGGCGGCTCGATTTCCGGTGACGGCGAGGTGATGGTCATCCTGGATCCGGGCCCCCTGTTGCGCCGGGCTGTGATTCACGGTGTGGAACCGACACGGGAAGAAACCTGGACGCAGCCGGCGCGCGAACGTCGATTGGTGATCGTGGTGGACGATTCGATCACCATGCGCAAGGTCACCTCGCGCGTACTCGAGAGCAACGACTACGCGGTGATGACGGCCCGTGACGGCGTCGATGCGCTGGAGAAGCTGCAGGATCAAACACCGGATCTGATGCTGTTTGATATCGAGATGCCGCGCATGGATGGCTACGAACTGACCGAGCGCGTGCGCGACGATGTGCGGTTCCGCGGCACGCCGATCATGATGATTACCTCTCGCGCCGGCCAGAAGCATCAGGACCGCGCCATGCAGGCCGGCGCCAATGCGTACCTGACCAAGCCCTATCGGGAAGATGAATTGATTGCCGAGGTGGAGCGCCTCCTGTTTGAGGCAGATAGCAGCCATGAGTGACACGAACCAGGAAATCCGGGCCCTGATCGCCCCCATGTCCGGCAGCAATATTCTGCTGCCCGGCACCATGATTGCTGAGGTGGTGAACTACTCGGAGCCAGAGCCCTATGCCGGCGGCCCGGACTGGCTGCTGGGTGAAATGCGCTGGAATGGCTGGCAAATACCGCTGGTCAATTTTGCCCTGTTGGTCGGCTCATCCGAGGATGCGTCCGTGCCCGCCCGCAGCCGCGTGCTGGTGGTGAAGACCCTGAGCATTGCCGCCAGCGTGCTGCATATCGGCCTGGTTATCGAAGGTCTGCCGAAGTTGAAATCCGTCTCTCCGGATACCTTGGTTGAGGTGGAGGGCGAGCACCCGGCAGGCGTGTTCAGTCAGATCACCATTGACGATCTCGAGGCCGTGATCCCCGATCTTGACGAACTCGCGCTGACCATCGAAAAAGCCGTCTATACGCGCTAGCCGATGGCGTTGAAATCGCCCCAAAGCGTCTGCAGCGCCGCCAGCACAGCGGGGCCGGCGCTTTCCGTGCGCAACACGCGCGGCCCCAGACGAATGGTCTGACAGGCGGCCAGCTTCAGCTGCCTAATCTCCTCCTCTGCAAAACCCCCTTCAGGCCCAATCAGTACCGTAATGGGCCCTGTGGGCGGGCGCAGTTCGCCCAGACTGCTGCTGGCCTCCGGCGTAAGCACAAGACGCACAGCCGACGGGTCACTGGCCTGCCACTGGTCCAGCGTGCGTGCCGGCAGCAATTCCGGTACCACCGCGCGCCCACATTGCTCACAGGCAGCGCGCAGGGTTCCCAACCAGTGCGCCATGCGCCGCTCCAATCGTTCGCCCTGCAAGCGCACCTCGGTGCGCTTGGTAAACAGGGGTTGAATGGCAGTAACACCCAGCTCCGTAGCCTTTTGCAACGCGTAATCCATCCGGTCACCTTTGCCGATGGCCTGGGCCAGCGTAATCTGCAGCTTGGATTCCGGCACCGCCGGCAGGCGTGCATGCAGGGCAATCAGCACCCGGCTCTTGCTAACCAGGGCCAGGGATCCCGCATAATCGGCACCATCACCATTAAACAGCACCAGCGCATCCCCCATGCGCAGCTTGAGCACCCGCTGTAGGTAGTGCGCTGCCTGACCGGACAGCTCAATCTCTGCCTCCGGTGCCAGCGCCTGCGTTACAAACAGTCGCGACACCCTCACAGGCCGGCGGCCCGATCGATACCGGCCATGGCCACTTCGGCCATCTGCGCAATTTCACTCTCCTGGATGATGTAGGGCGGCATGAAGTACACCACATTGCCGATGGGGCGCAGCAGCACACCATTTTCCAGACCATGTGCATAGACCTGCATACCACGCCGTTCACGCCAGTCCCAACCCTCCATGGTGTCGCGATCCGCCACCATCTCCATGGCCAGTATCATGCCAGTCTGGCGAATTTCACCCACATGGGGATGCGACTCCAGAGGCGCGACCGCCTCACGCATAAGGCGTGCCGTGCGCCGGTTATCCTCCAGCACCGGGCTGGCTTCAAACAGCTCCAGCGTCGCCAGGGCCGCCGCGCAGGCCAACGCGTTGCCGGTATAGCTGTGGGAATGCAGAAACCCGCGCATGCTGGTGTACTCGTCATAGAAAGCGTCGTAAACCGTGTTCGTGGTCATGACGGCGGACATGGGCAGATAGCCGCCGGTCAGACCCTTGGAGAGGCACATGAAGTCGGGCGTTACGCCGGCCTGTTCACAGGCAAATAGCGTACCGCTTCGACCAAAGCCCACGGCGATTTCATCAGCGATCAGGTGCACACGATGACGATCGCAGAGTGCTCGCAAGCCCGTGATCCAGGACGGCGGATACATGCGCATGCCGCCGGCGCACTGCACCAGCGGTTCGATAATCACCGCACAGACTTCTCCCGCATGGGCGCGCAACATGTCGTCCAGAGCCTGCAGTTTCTGGGCGGCGTGTGCGTCCCAGTGCTCTGGATCAATGCCAAAGCAGTCGGGACTGGGCGCCATAAGCGACTCCATCAACAGCGGCTCATAGGCCTCCTTAAACAGGCCCGCATCACCCACCGCCAGCGTGCCCAGCGTCTCGCCGTGGTAACTGCCGGTCAGCGTGACAAACCGTCGGCGCTGCGTTTCACCGGCATTGCGCCAGTAGTGGAAACTCATTTTCAGGGCGATTTCTACCGCACCGGAGCCACTATCGGCGTAAAACACCCGATCCAGCCCCGGCGGCGTGAGCGCCACCAACTGCTCCGCCAGCTGCACAGCGGGTTCATGCGTAACGCCGGCCAGAATTACGTGCTCCAGCGTTTGCGCCTGACGCGCCACAGCAGCGCTGATATGGTCATTGGCGTGACCGAAGAGATTAACCCACCAGGAGCTGATCGCATCGATATAGCGGCCACCGTCCATGTCCTCCAGCCACACACCCCGGCCGCTGCGAACCGGCAGCAGGGGCAACCACTCGTGGTCTTTCATTTGCGTGGTGGGGTGCCATAGAACGGCCAAGTCGCGCGCGCGGAGGGCGTCGTTTTCCAAGCTCATGGGACTCTCACAGGGTATGCTTCTGGTATCATGACGGCGCCCAAGCAGCCATGCAAGCACACCCCGTCATGCAAGCATTTATCGACACCGCCATTGCCGCCGCCCAGGCTGCCAGCAACCCCATCATGCAGCGCTACCGCGGCAGTTTCGAGGTGGAGCTCAAGGCCGATGCCTCACCGGTCACCATCGCAGACCGGGAAGCAGAAACCGTTATTCGCAAGGTGCTGACCGAGGCGTTCCCCGACCACGGCATTTACGGCGAAGAGTTCGGTGCGGACCAACCCGATGCCGAGTATCTGTGGCTGGTGGATCCCATTGACGGCACCAAAAGTTTCGTGCGCGGCACCGGCATGTTTTCGACCCAGATCGCGCTCATGCACGAAGGTCGCATTGTGCTGGGCGTGTCCTCGGCGCCCGCCCACGGTGAACTGGCCTGGGCTGCGCGCGACCGGGGCGCTTGGCTAAACGGTGAGCGTTTGCAGATCGCTGCCACCTCGGCACTGGCCCATACCCACCTGTCGCTGGGCAATATGAATACGCTGGCGCGCGACCGGGACGCCTGGTTGGCGCTGGGCGAACTGATACCGCAGGTTAATCGGCTCCGTGGCTACGGCGACTACTATCATTACCATTGCCTGGCAGCCGGGCAGCTGGACGCGGTCATCGAATCGGACGTTAATATTCTCGATATTGCCGCCCTGAGCGTGCTGGTTGAGGAAGCGGGCGGCCGCTTTACCGATCTGCAGGGTCGCGATCTCAACCTGGAAACCACTTCCGTGCTGGCAGCCACGCAGGCGCTGCACCCGCAGCTGCTGGCCCGCCTGAACCCGGTAAGAAAGGCATGAGCAAGCTTCCCAAGATTCATGCCCGCCGGGATTTGGATCCCAGCAAGATGTTCAGTATCGAACAGCTGGATCTGGAGTTTTCCAACGGCGAACGGCGGCGCTACCAGCGCCTGAAAAGCCGCGGCCTGGGCGCAGTCATCGTGGTCCCCGTGCGCGATGACGGGCAGGTGCTGCTGATTCGCGAATACGCCGCGGGCCTGCATCGCTACGAGCTGGGCCTGGTAAAAGGCCGGCTGGAAGCCGGTGAGGACATGCTGGAAGCGGCCCAACGGGAACTGCAGGAAGAAGCCGGCTTCGCGGCCAGGGAACTGACCGAGTTGACGACCCTAAGCCTGGCACCCGGCTACATGACGCACGTGACCCATGTGGTGCTGGCCCGGGATCTCTACCCGAGTCGTCTGACCGGCGATGAGCCGGAAGAACTGGAGGTGCTGCCCTGGCCTCTGGCGCAATTGCATGAGCTGGTGCAGCGACCTGACTGTACGGAGGGGCGTAGCATTGCGGCGCTCTATATCGCGCGCGACCATCTGTTAAACAATTCCTAGGAAAAACTGAAATGAGTCTCGATTTGAATGCCCTGGCGCACCACTGCATCGCCATCGCCCGACGCGCCGGCAGCGCCATCCTGACCATTTATGAACAGGACTTTGAGGTCATTAGCAAAGCCGATGACTCACCACTGACGCAGGCCGATCTGGCCAGCCACCGCGTGATCGTGCAAGCCCTGGGCGAGCTCACGCCCGAGATACCGGTGCTTTCAGAGGAATCAGGTCATATCAGCGACGAGGAGCGCCTGGGCTGGTCACGCTACTGGCTGATTGATCCACTGGACGGCACCAAGGAATTTGTGAACCGCAACGGCGAATTCACCGTCAATATCGCCCTCATCGACCAGCATCGGCCCATCCTGGGCGTGGTCCATGTGCCCGTGGTGGATGAGACCTATGCGGGTGTGGTGGGCAGTGGCGCCTGGCGTCAGCAGGCCACCGGCGTGGCCCAGGACATCCAAACGCGCCGTCCGGTACCTGCCGTACCGGTCATTGTGGGCAGCCGCTCCCACGCCAACCCCAAACTCGAGCAGTGCCTCGCTGGCCTCGGCGACCATGAAATGATCAGCATGGGCAGCTCGCTTAAGTTCTGTCGCGTCGCAGAAGGCAAGGCCGATCTCTATCCCCGGCTCGGGCCGACCTCAGAATGGGATACGGCAGCCGCGCAGGCAGTGGTAGAAGCGGCTGGTGGTCAGGTACTGGGGCTGGAAGGCAAGGCCTTGCCCTATAACCGGAAGGCGGACATTCTCAACCCCTGGTTTGTCGTGCTGGGTGATCCGGAAGCCGGCTGGATGGACCGCCTCGATCTGGATCTGGATTAGCAACCTGCGCGCTAGAACGGTTTCAGAATGGCCAGCAGCACGATGGCGATCAGGAACAGCACAGGCACCTCGTTAAACCAGCGGAACCACCGGTGGCTGCGCTGATTTTCATCGCGCGCGAACTGCCCCACCAAACGCGCGCACCAGACGTGGTAGCCGATCAATCCGGCTACCAGCAGCAGTTTCAGGTGCAACCAGCCAAACTTCAGAAAGGCCGGCCACAGCACCAGCATAAGTGCCCCGAACAGAATGGTGAGAGCTGCTCCGATATGACACATCACCAATAGCTTGCGCTCCATCACCTTGAAGGTGGCCCGGGTTTGATCATCACTGGCTGAGGCGTGATAAACGAACAGTCGCGGCAGATAAAACAGGCCCGCAAACCAGGTAACCATGAACACGACATGAAAGGCCTTGAGCCAAAGCATGGACAGATGATCCTTGAGGGTGGTGAGCAAGCAGTGTAGCCATGCCCCCCCCTACTGTCATCAGCGCCGGGCATCCACGGCGGATGTTTTATTGAAATTTTACGCCCGTGGCTGCATATTCAAGCTCATGAGTACGCTAGACACAGCACCACCACCGCCCGCACAGGCCATGGTTTTCACCGACGCGGCCGCACGCAAGGTCATGGAATTGATCATGGAAGAAGCCAATCCGGAGCTGAAGCTGCGGGTGTATATTTCCGGTGGTGGCTGCTCCGGTTTTCAGTATGGCTTCTCCTTCGACGAAGCAGCGGAAGAAGACGACATCCGTGTGGTAAACGACGGCGTTACCCTGCTCATCGACCCCATGAGTTTCCAGTACCTGATGGGCGCGGAGGTGGACTACACGGAAAACCTGCAGGGCGCCCAATTCGTCATCCGCAACCCCAATGCCAGCACCACCTGCGGCTGCGGCGCGTCCTTCTCCGTTTGACATGAGCCTGAACATCGACCGGGTTTCACGGTCGCAGGGCAACCGCTTCACTTCTGTTCGCCTTGACCGCCTGGTTGAGCGCCGCGATGACGAACGCTGGGTGGCCTCCGCGCTGGAGGCGCCCGAGGCGCGCTACGTCCCGCTCTGGCGCAGTCGCAACCTGCTAGAGAGCAGCAACGACGGCACGTTGGCGGTTTACCTGCGCCATGGTGAACTGGATCATGTGGACCTGCTGCAGCGTCCAACGCTGTTGGGAACCGACGAAAAACGCACTTACTTCGCCATCAACTTGAGCGATGCGCAAAAAGATGCCGTACTGGAAACTCACGCAAATGCCGAGTTTGCCGATCTGCGCCGCTACTCCATCGATATGGATGCGAAACACGCGGGCATCCTGGCGTATGCCAAAGCCCTGCACTACTGGCAGCACAGGCATCGCTTTTGCGGCTTCTGTGGCACGGCCAACCGACTCCGTTCAGCGGGCCACAAGATGGTTTGCAGCAACGATGAGTGTGGGCGCCAGACCTTCCCCCGCATCGATCCGGCCATCATCGTACTGATCACCCATCAGGACGCCTGCCTGCTGGGCCGCAACCCGAACTGGCCGGCCCGGCGCTTCTCTACCCTGGCAGGATTTGTAGAGCCCGGCGAAAGTCTGGAAGACGCGGTAGTCCGCGAAGTGCATGAGGAATCCGCCGTGCGCTTGCGCGCCATTCGCTACGTCTCCTCGCAGCCCTGGCCCTTCCCGGCCTCAGCCATGTGCGGCTTTTACGCTGAGGCGGTAAGTCGCGACTGTCAGACCTCAGAGGAACTGGAGGAACTGCGCTGGTATAACCCCGAGCAACTGATTCAGGCCCTGAACGCGGGCGAGTTGCTGCTGCCGCCGCCCGTTTCCATCTCCTTTCAGCTGCTCGCTGACTGGTTCCGGCAGCGCAGCGGCAAGGATCTGGAAGCTGTTTGCCAGGCTGCTGCCTCAGCAGCTCAAGGACGCTAGTCCGCCAGCGCCCGCTGCCCGGCGCCACCCCGCACAACCCGCCGCCCGCAAGCTGCTAGAATCCGAGTGGGGCCGCACCGCGGCGTGGGAAGCGTTTCTATGACCATCGTTGTTCTTCTGCTCGCTTTCGCTCTGGTGTACTTCCTGCGCGACCTGAGCCGGCTGCACCGCTTTGAATGGGTCAAACACGCGACCGCTTTCTGCAATCGACACTGCCGACAGCTACCCGGCTGGGATGGCATTACCGGCTTTCTCTTCTATCTGCTCCTGCCGCTGCTGATCACCGCGCTTATCGCTGTGCTTGCGCATCAGTTGCTGGGCACGCTGGGTGGCTTTTTGCTGGCGGTTGCCGTGCTGGTCTATACCTTTGGTCCGCATGACCTGGACACGGACATTGATGCCATCATCCATGCCGACAGCGACGCGGACCAGGCCGAGGCCATGCGCGCGCTACTCGGCGACTGCCCAAGCGATGACGACGACTGCATGGCGCTGGCCATCGAAGGGGTATTTCGCGAGTCTCTGCAGCGCTGGTTTGGCACCATTTTCTGGTTCGCCGTGCTGGGCATCTATGGCGCCATCTTGTACCGCACAGCAGACCGCATCACGGAACCTGACCTCGATTTACCAGCCGGTCAACGCGCGCTGCTGGTGCGCTTGCGCCAGGTACTGGACTGGCCGGTCGCGCAACTTATGACCCTGGCCCTGGCCATCGCCACCGATTTTGATTCGGTGCACAAGGCCTGGCGCCAGTACCACCAGGAACAAGGGCACGGCCTATTCGACGGCAACAACGATTTCCTCTATGCCGCCGCCCGACAAATCGTGCTCAGTGGCCAGGCTGCACGGGACGGCTATGCGGATCAGATCACCGGTCCCATGGCCTGTCTGCGCCAGGCCATGGACCTGGTCTGGCGCATGCTGGGCGTCTGGCTCACCGTGCTGGCGCTCCTGCTACTGATTGACCTACTGGCATGACTCGAAGCCCGTGCCTGCTTCTGGCGCTGTTGATCAGCCTGCTGGTACCCGCGATCGGGCACGGCGATAGCAGCCTTTCCCTATCGCAGGCTGACGGTAGCCGGCTTGCGCTACCAGCACCGGCGGAGCGTCTGATCACCCTCGCACCACATCTGGCCGAACTGGTCTACGCGGTTGACGCAGGTGACCGGCTGCTGGCCACCGTGGCCTACAGCGACTTTCCGGCGGCAGCCACCGAACTGCCACGCATCGGCGATGCATTTCGCTTCGACCTGGAACGCATGCTGACGCTGCAACCGGATCTGGTTCTGGCCTGGGACTCGGGCACACCAACGGCGGCCATAGAGGCCATGGAAGACCTGGGCATGCCGGTATGGCGCGTGCGTATCAACAGCTTTGAAGCCATGGCCCAGGTGCTGGAGCAACTGGCCGCCGCCACCGGTCAGCATGGCACGACGGCGGCGGCCCAGGTACGCCAACGGCGCGACGAACTGCGCGCACGCTACGCTGACCAGCGACCCCTGAGCTACTTCTACCAGATCGGCGCACGCCCCCTCTATACGGTCAATGGCGCGCATCTCATCAGTCAGGGTCTGGCAATCTGCGGCGGCGTGAATGTGTTTGCCGACCTGCCCACGCTGGCGCCGCAGCTGGCTCCAGAGGCCGTCTTACAAGCCGATCCGGAATTGCTGCTGGCCGGTAGCTCGGGGCCGGAGCGTGACCCGCTGGCCCAGTGGCGCAGTTGGCCGCAACTGCAGGCGGTAAAGCATGACGCGCTGCTGACCTTGCCCGCTGATCTCATGAACCGGGCCACGCCACGCATGCTGGATGCGGTGGAGCAGGCCTGCGCAGCCTTTGCCGGGTGGCGTCAGAGAACACCATGAGCGCCCTGCGACGCCGTACCGCTGAATTGCTGGACGCGAACCGCCCCGACGACCGGCCGAGCCGTTATCTGGACTGGTTTCTGATCGCCATGATTTTGGCCAACGTGGTCGCCATCGTGCTCGAATCAGTTGCCAGTCTCAGCACCCGGTATGGGTGGTTTTTCTTACGCTTCGAGCTGTTCAGTATTGCGGTCTTTACCCTGGAGTATCTGGCCCGGCTCTGGTCCTGCGTGGAAAAGCCGCTGGATCAGCCTGACGCGCCACGGCAGACCCGCGGCGCCTGGGCCCGGTCACCGCTGGGGCTGATTGACCTGCTGGCGATCCTGCCCTTCTATCTCCTGCTGCTCGTACCCCTGGGCACGCAGCCAGCGTTAATACTGAAAGTGTTTCGCGCCCTGCGCCTGCTGCGCATCTTCAAGCTCACCCGCTTCTCGCCGGCCTTTAACGTGCTGCTCACCGTCGCCCGACGGGAAGCACCGGTGGTACTGGTGGCGCTATCGGCACTGTTCCTGGTGCTTATGCTGGCTGCCTGGGGCATTTATCTGCTTGAGCACCGTCTCCAGCCGGAAGCCTTCGGCAGTATTCCGCGGGCCATGTGGTGGGCTGTGATTACGCTCACCACGGTGGGCTACGGTGATGTGGTACCGCTCACCCATGGCGGCAAGATTTTTGCCGGGCTGATTGCCCTCGTGGGCGTGGCCATCATGGCGCTACCGGCGGCCATCATGGCCTCCGGATTCCATCGGGAAGTGCATCAACGCAGCCAGAGCTACCAGCACGCACTGGAGCAGGCCCTGAGCAAAGATGGCCTGTCGGAAACGGAAGCCGTGCATCTGGAACTGATGCGGGAGGAGCTGGGCATCTCATCCAGCGAAGCGGATCGGATTTTCAAACAGGCGCGCAACGCGCGCGCCGGCAGCAGCCACTGCCCGCACTGCGGCGAAAAGCTCTAGTGGGCGCCTTTAAATCCAGCCAGCCAGCAGCAGCAGGGCCAGCGCAAAAAGCAGCACACCCGTGAGCGTCTGCACCCCGTCTATCTTGACCTTGTGCAGATAGCGTTTGCCCAACAGCACGCCCGCAAAAGCCGCCAGGCAGCCGGTGATGACCAGTCCGTAGGCCTGCTTGGGAACCTCCAGCGCCACCTGCCCCGCCAACAGAACCAGTGCGCCATAGGCCAGCAAACGGGCCAGATCGACCAGCAGACCAATCACCGAGGAGGTACCCACAAACGCCTGCGTATCCAGGCCTGACTTAACCAGAAATGCGGAGCGCAAGGCCCCCTGATGACCGGACAGGCCACCGAAAAAACCGGACAGCAGGCCGCCCCAGAGCAGGTGGTCATGATGGAAGCGAAAGCGCCGCAGGCTCGGCGCCAGCTCGAAACAGGCAAAGGCCATCATCAACAGCCCCATCAACAATTTGATGGGTCGCACCTCCGCCGCAATGGGGCCCAGCTCGTAGCTCAACAGGGGCGGGCGGGCCGCAAACCAGCCCAGCGCCATGGCGCCGAGCACGGCCGCAGCCAGCGCCGGCACGCCAAAGCGCAGCACGGTGCTGCGATCGGCATAGCGACCCACCATGGAAACCTTGAACACGTTATTGGCGCCATGCACCACGGCCGTGGCCAGCACGGCGACCTCCACGGGAAAGAACAGGGCAAACACCGGCAGCAGCAGCGTCCCAAGACCAAAACCGCTGTAGAGGGTCAGTCCCGCTGCCAGCAGCGCACAGGTCGCGACCAGCAGATAGGCGCTCACGGAGCTGCGGCCTCACACTCGGTCAAGCGGTAGTCCAGCATGCGGTCATCATCGAAGATCCAGTTGGCCTCAAATGGCTGCCCGCGCAGCAGCAGTGGCAACCAGATCTGGTCATCCTCCCACATGCGCTCATAAGGGATGGCGTCAATCGGCGTCCAGCGCGGCGCGGCCTCCTCCGACTCCGTCGGGGTCCCGGCAAAATGTTCCGTGCGATAGACCCAGCAGTGAATAGAATAGCCATCGATAAACTGAAAGCGGTGCTGGCCCATGCACTGCAGTTCACTAACCTCAATAGACAATTCCTCGCGACATTCACGAATGGCGCAGGCCTCAATAGACTCGCCCGGATCGACCTTGCCACCGGGACCATTGACCTTGCCCTTACCAAGCCCGCGCTTCTTGTCGATCAACAGAATCTCATGGCCGCGCAGGACGAAAACCAGGGTGGCCTGATCAACCGCCTGCCAGCGCGACCAGTCAATATCGGTTACGCGCCGGGCGGCACTGTAGTCAGCGCACATGCGCTTTACAGAATTTCCGCTTGCCTACCTGCAGGATGCCCGTGAACCCTACCTCCAGCATCAGACTCCGATCGCTAACCTTGTCGCCATCGATCTTGACGCCACCCTGTTTGATCATGCGAAAGGCTTCCGAATTGCTGCTGGTCAGACCACACTGACTCAGCGCAGCGGCAATACCGATTCCGTCGGCACCGACTTCCAGCGTCTTTTCCGGTATCTCATCGGGCATGGCACCACCGCGAAAGCGGGCGATAAAGTTGTTCCGCGCACGCTCCGCGGCAGGCGCGTCGTGAAAACGCGTCACCAATTCTTCGCACAGCAGAAACTTGATATCGCGCGGGTTGTCACCGGCCGCAACGCGGGCGCGCAGGTCCTCAAGCTCCGCATTACTGCGAAAGCTCAGCAGGTCGAAGTAGCGCCACATGAGCTCGTCGGAGATGGACATGAGTTTGCCAAACATGTCGTCCGGCGCGTCGGTAATTCCCACATAGTTGCCCAGGGACTTGGACATCTTCTGCACCCCGTCCAGACCTTCCAGTAGCGGCAAGGTGATAATGATTTGCGGCTTCTGACCGGACTGCTGCTGCAGATGACGGCCGACCAGCAGATTAAACTTCTGGTCCGTGCCGCCCATTTCCACATCCGCTTCCAGCGCCACGGAATCGTAGCCCTGTGCCAGCGGGTATAAGAATTCATGCACGGCGATCGGCTCACCACCCTTGTAGCGCTTTTCGAAGTCATCACGCTCGAGCATGCGAGCCACCGTGTATTTGGCCGCCAGCCGGATCATGCCCTCGGAGCCCAGCTCGTTCAGCCACTCGGAATTGAACCGGATTTCGGTTTTCTCACGGTCAAGAATCTTGAAGACCTGCTGCGCATAGGTCTCGGCGTTGGCCTGCACTTCGTCGCGTGTCAGCGGTTTGCGCGTGATGTTCTTGCCCGTGGGATCGCCAATCATGCCGGTGAAATCACCAATCAGGAACACCACCGTATGGCCAAGATCCTGGAACTGGCGCATTTTATTGATGATGACCGTATGACCCAGATGTAGATCCGGCGCGGTGGGATCGAAGCCCACCTTGACGCGCAGCGTCTTACCCGCGCTCAGACGCGCTTCAAGATCATCCAGCTTGATTATCTCATCGGTACCCCGGGCGATTAGGTCGAGGGCCTCTTGCACCTTACTCATAGCGACTGCTTTTCCTGATTTGCCCGACGGGCATGCACAGCGCATTGTAGCGATCACCCGCGCCAACGGACAGCCACGGAACCATTTCTCTCCCGCGCCGATGTTTGACCCACCCTGCTGCGCTCGCTATGGTTACGCCAGCCCGAACTTCTGACCGCCTTGCTGGTCCATGCAGAACATGAGAAGTACATCCCCGCTGCACGCGTCCATAGATCGGATTCGCACCTTCTTCAACCGTCGCCAGGGCGCATGGCATGGCTACCTGACGCGCACGCGCATCGTCGTCTTCGCACTGACGCTGATCGCCGTCGGCCTGGCGCTGGGTGGTCTGGACCCGACGCCATCGGCAAATGAACGCTACAGCGAGCCGCTGGCCCTCGAGCTGCCGCCCCGCTTACTGGACCCGACAAGCAAGGCCAGCGCCACGGATGTGGCCACCGCCATGGGTGCGATCAGCACCCCTGCATCGCTGCAATCGACCAGCGTCGAGCAGGCGGCCTGGGAAGCCGTCAGCGTTCGCTCCGGTCAAACCTTGGGTGAGATCTTCCGCGAACAGGATTTCAGCCTCAGCCTCATGAACGAGCTGCTGGCGCTGAACGAAGATACGCAACGGCTGGTGGCAATTCGGCCCGGCGATCGCTTCGAATTTCAGCGCCATGCAGACGGCCGGCTGGCCCGCATGCGCTATGCGATCGATGACGATGCCTATCTGGTGGTGCAAAACGGCCCTGATGGGCTGCGCGCTGATCGGCTGGAACGCCAGCTGTATCGGGAACGACACGAAGCCCAGGGGCGAATCGAGTCGTCGCTGTTTCTCGCCGCCAAGGCCGCCGGACTCAGCGATAACATGACCATGGAACTGGCCAATATCTTCGGCTGGGATATCGATTTCGTCTTTGATATCCGCGCCGGCGACCGCTTCTTCATCATCTATGAGAAGGTCTACCGGGACGGGGAATACCTTCGTGACGGCAATATTCTGGCCGCGACCTTCGTGAACCAGGGTGAGCGCTACCGCGCCCTGCGCTTTGAGCAGGATGGACTGGGCGAGTATTACACGCCGGAAGGGCGGCCCATGCGCAAGGCCTTTTTACGCGCCCCGCTCAACTTTGCCCGCATCAGCTCCAACTTCAATCCGAAGCGTTTTCATCCGGTGCTCAAGCGGGTCAAACCGCACCGCGGCATTGACTACGCCGCGCCGGTGGGCACGCCGGTTTATGCGGCGGGTAACGGACGCGTGACCCGCTCCGGCTACGATAAGTACAACGGCCATCATGTGTTCATCCAGCACTCGGAGAGCATTGTCACCAAGTATCTGCACTTCACCCGGCGGGCTGTGAAAAAAAATCAGACCGTGAAGCAGGGTGAGGTGATCGGCTATCTCGGGGGCACCGGCATGGTGACCGCACCACACCTGCACTACGAATTTGTAGTCAATGGCGTACACCGCAATCCGCGTACGGTGCCGCTACCAGAGGCCAAGCCGCTGACCGGCCAGGAACTGGCCAGTTTCCAGGCCAATGTGGCGGGCCTGCAGAATCAGCTCGGGCGGCTGGAATCGGCATCGCTTTACGCCAGCCGCGAGTGAGTGCGGAGCGCTATCTGGGACTGATCTCGGGCACCAGCCGTGACGGCGTTGACGTCGCTGTGGTGCGCACCGAAGACCCCCGCCTTACGGTAGAACACACGCTCACCCTGCCCTACCCAGACTCCCTTCGCGCCGCCATTGACGCGCTGATTCAGCCTGGCCAACGGCCGGCCATGAGCCATCTGGACCCGCTGGACCGTTCCCTGGGCGAGTTTTTTGCAGCCTGCGCCCTCAAGGCCCTGCAGCCGCTGGGTCTGCGTGCCCGAGACATCACCGCTATCGGCTCGCATGGCCAGACCGTCTGGCATGAACCCGAGGGTCCCAATCCCGTATCGATCCAATTGGGCCACGGCCCGACCATTGCGCGATGCAGCGGCATTACCACGGTCTATGATTTTCGCAGTGCAGATCTGGCCGCCGGTGGCCAGGGCGCGCCGCTGGCCCCGCTGCTGCATCAGCAACTGTTCAGCGGCCCGGACGCCTGTGCCATCCTCAACCTCGGTGGCATTGCCAACCTGACCCTGCTCCGGGAGCAGACGGTATACGGCTTTGACACGGGCCCCGCCAATTGCCTGCTGGACCTGTGGGTGCAGGAACAGCGCGGCCTGCCCTATGATGAAGAGGGTCGCTGGGCCGCCAGTGGCACGGTACAGCCGGCGCTGCTGGAGCGCCTGCTTGAGGAGCCCTATTTTCAGCGCCCAGCGCCGAAAAGCACCGGACTGGAGCAATTTAACCGGGCCTGGCTGACCCCTCGCTTGGCGGCCGTTGACGCGGCGCCGGAAGACGTTCAGGCGACGCTGCTGGCGCTCACGGTGGAAACCGTTGCCGCAGCACTGGAGCACAGCAGCACTGCGCTACCCGCTAGCCTTTGGGTCTGCGGCGGCGGCGTTCACAACCGCGCTATCATGACGGCGCTGCGGCAGCGCTTGCCCGGCATACGCATCGCCTCTACCGCCGCCCAGGGCGTGGATCCGGATGCGCTTGAGGCCTTACTGTTTGCCTGGTTGGCGCGGGAGCGACTCGCTGGCCGGTTCCTGAATACGCCGCCCGTCACCGGAGCGCGGCAGTCCGTGCAGCTGGGCACCATTGCCCCTGCGCAAGACCAAGGAGTACTTTGACCATGAATCTGCTACTCAACATTATCTGGTTTCTGATCGGCGGCTGGCTGATTTTTCTCTCCTATCTGCTCGGTGGGCTGCTGCTGTGCCTGACCATTGTGGGCATCCCCTTCGGCCTGCAGTGCTTCAAGCTGTCGGTGCTCGGACTGGCGCCTTTCGGCAAGGAAATCGAGGAAATCAATCCCCCTTCCGGCGCGCTGCCGGTAGTCATGAACATCATCTGGATCATTCTGCCCGGCGTGGAACTGGCACTGCTGCATCTGACCCTGGCTCTGTTGTTTGCCATCACCATCATTGGCCTGCCCCTGGCGGCCCAGCACCTGAAGATGACGCGTCTGGCCATTTTGCCCTTCGGCTTTCGTGTCGCGCATGCTTGAATCTGAGCGCCTGCTGCAGCACTGGTTTGCGGACACGCGGGAATCACCCACCCACGTAAAAGCCCGGAACCGCTGGTGGTTTGGCCCCGATGCGGACCGCGATCGGCAGCTGGAACGGGACTGGGGCGCGGCCTGCGCACAGGCCCAGGCCGGTTCCCTAGACGCATGGGCGCAAACTGCCGGTGGCCGGCTGGCTCTGATCCTGCTCACGGACCAGCTACCGCGGAACCTGTTTCGCGGCACCGCCGCTGCCTTTGCCAGCGATGAGAAAGCCCTGGCGCTCAGCCTTGACGGTCAAGCGGCCGGCCAGGATCAGGAACTGAGCCTGATCGAACGGGTCTTTTTTGCCATGCCCATGCAGCATGCGGAGGATCGGGCGGTACAGGCTCGGTCCGTGGCCTACTTTGATGCGCTGGCTGGCGCGGACGAGGAACACGCCACCCTATGGACCGCCTTTGGCAGTTCAGCGCAGCGCCACCGGGCCATCATTGAACGCTTTGGACGCTTCCCCCATCGCAATCAGGTGTTGGGGCGGGCCAGCAGCGCAGAAGAAGTCGCCTGGCTGGCAGAGGGTGGTGAGCGCTTCGGACAATAAGATCCGCTAGCGCGGCGGGTTCCCAACCAGCCGCCCATGAATGCGGGCCATGTACACGGACAACAGGATGGCCGGTATGCCCATGGCACAGGCGTAGAGGAAGAAACCAAGCCAGCCGATGGCCATTTGCACGTCGCCGGAAAAGCCAGCCAGAAACTTGGGCAGCAGGGCCATGAAAGAGGACAGCAACGCATACTGGGTGGCGGTAAAGTCGCGGTTGGTAAGGCTTGAGAGATAAGCGATCAGTACCGTTCCGCCAAAGCCCTGCGCCAAATTATCGGCACTGATGGTCACCGCCAGCATCCAGGGCTCCGCGCCGATCAGCGCGTTGGCCGCAAAGAACAGATTGGTGCTGGCAATCAAGGTGGTTGCCACCACCAGACAGCGGGCCACGCCGAGCCGCATCACGGCCCAGCCGCCGAGTCCAACACCCAGTAGCGTGATCCAGGCCCCGTAGACCTTGGCAATGGTGGCGACCATGGATTTGCTATAACCCAGATCCAGATAGAACGGGTTGGCCAGAATGCCCAGCACGTAGTCACTCATGCGATAGAACGACACAAACAGCAGCACCAGAAACAGGGCCTTGCCGAAACGACGGTAAAAGTCCCGAAAGGGCTCGGCCACCGCATGGTTGAACCAGAATGCCATGCGCGTGCCCAGCGGCTGATCGCCGGCAAGTCCGAAACGCTGGCCGACCGCCGGCTCGCGACA